>PIVM01000001.1 GCA_003353945.1 Gammaproteobacteria bacterium | reverse complement strand
GGGTCGTAACGAATTTAATTTGATCAATGGGATAGAAATGTGCTCGTCCATGAACGGCTGCTTTTTAGTGTCGTAAGATCAGGTTTTGTTTTTTAGAGGCTGTTTTGTAACACATACCAATCCTCGAACAAACGAAATTCCTTGCAACAAGAAAACCCTCAATGTCTGCTCACTCTAAGAAGGGAATGTTCGGCTGTATTTTTTTGTTGAAAACAAATTTAAAGTCGCTGTGCTTCCGCAAATCTCGATTTCCTGACCTTGTTTATTAGCTGACTTGGTTTGTAAACAATGCCCAGGAATCGTTCAAACCGACCTGACGTGTATATCACACTGCATGTACTATGTTCTCGGTAGCAGACGTTCAGATACCGGATTGAGGTCGCCTATTAAGGGGCTAGTCGCTCCTTGGGGGATACACTGACATGAATCTCCCGCCATGTGGCACTAACCTGTATTACTGCCACATTCACTGATAAATTGATGGACACTAATGGTGTGTGTCCAGATTAGTACGCCGGGCGCTAATTGAAAATGTCGATAATTTTTTCCATGGCCAATCGCAATTCGAGAATTTCTTTATTGCTTAGATGTTTAGTCAATCTCCTGGAAGAACTAGCTTCGGCTTCACACAGTTGTAGAGTGACGTCTTCGCCTTCCTTCGTCAGCGCCACTAATACGGAGCGTCCGTCATCGGGATTTTCTTCACGAACGACAAGCCCCTTTTTTTCCAATTTATTCAATGTTTGTGCTGTGCCTGCAGAAGGTTTGCCAAGCATCCCGGTTAAAACGCTGGGGCGCATACCGGCACCATTGAGTAATAAAGTACAGAGGATCGCGTATTCAGTATGGTTGTGGCCGTACCCCTTAAGCGTCTTATGATGAAAGTTACCGACCAGCGTGGATGCAACATCAAGCAAGGCTAACAGTGGAATAGCCTTCGATGGCAGATCTGACAAACGCAAATCCCACGCATCTTCGACTTGCTCATCATATCGACCTGATATGGGTTCAGGTATAAACATATCCTTGCGAATATCTTGGTCCTTATTGAGCTTCTTCATTCTGGTTCGTTTTGCCCTCAATGTTATTTACCCAGTTTCCCCCGTATTTTCCGGCAAATTGCCTCAGGGAAATATATCTTGCTTTATAGCTAATATATTAGGTAATATTATAGCCATCAATTTGGGTATGCAATACTTATTTGAGCTGTTGGTGAAATACTGAGTTTCGTTGGTATACACAACATTGGTTATTTCAACCCATTTTCGGAGGGGTGAAATGTAATTCTTGATATTTGGAAGAGGGTTATTTATGGATGCTGTTGCACAAGATAACAATCTGCAAAATGAACAGGTTAGCGATGCAGGTTTTTTTCACAAAGAGATCGGACTCAATGTCTGGCAGTTAATTTCTCTCTGCCTTTTAGTGGGTACGTTTCTGGCCGTTGTAGTTCACTCCGTTGTGCATGCAACATTTAATTGGCTACATGCTGTGTTGGCCTTTTTTCTGGTGCTGAATTTGTTGAACTGTTTTTGGGAGCTCAGCTTATTCATTCGTATAAACTATATCAACAAGAAGCACAATGAAAATCTCAAAACCTTTAGGGGAAACGAAGGTGCGTTGGTGTCAGAATTTCTAACTCGCCATGTGCGACGGAAAGACTTGGTCTCATTTACGTTTTGGGCAAATGTGTGGTCAGTCTATGCCATATTTGATGACTCCTACGCAGACAAGCGTTCATTCGGTTATTTCGTTGATTCGGGAAATGGAATGACTACCCTCGTTTCTTCTGCAATCTTCCTTGTAGGAATGACCTATCCCATTTTTCCACCGGTGGTGTTGGGTATCATCGGGCTGATTCTCTTTCATCAAATGACCTACGGAACCGCAGTTTATTGGCTCAGTTTTATGGTAAACAAGCGTTATAGGATCATCAGTTTCAAAGATTTTTTGATTTATATCGTGGGTTCGAACGGGGTCTGGTTTGTGTGCTCCGTGTTGGGCGCTTACGCAGCCGTACAGGTGTTATTGGCGGGAAGCATGGATATTTTTGTTCAATAAGATCTCAGCGTTTAAATATAATAGCAAGACGTGACTTCTCGTTATTATGCGGTTATGTTAGGAGAGCATTGTGAGATATTTTGATTTCTATTCTATTGGCGATGAATACGCGCATGCTGGTAGGTATATTGTTGACGAGGAAGAAATCATTGAGATTGGCAATCGATTTGACCCTCAGCCTTTCCATATTGACGAAGAGCAAGCCAAAAACTCATTCTTTGGCGGGCTGGTGGCGTCTTCAGTTCAATTGTTTGCGATAGGTGTTTCACTAGGGAACCATGTTGACGAAGAAATCAAGCCTGCAGCGGTTAGCGCCTTGGGATTTAATAATATGAAAATGATTACACCAGCGCGACCTGGAGATGAACTCAAGAGTACTGAAATCGTACTAGAAAAAAGGCTTTCGAAGAGCAAACCCAATCTGGGAATTGTAACTTTTCGAAATGTAATTACAAATCAACATGATGAGACTGTCTTTGAGTTTGAAGCATCGGCTCTTATAAAAGTTAAAATGTAACAAGTGTTGCGTCGTTAAGTGGGATCAAATGGTACCTATCGATTAATAATTTTAGGAAAATAACGAGAGTCCCTATTAGTGAAAGAATACAGTTACGTAACGGCAAAACGTGAAGAGGTAAAACAATTGCCAGCGGGAAGAGGTGCTGCTAGTTTAATGTTCGGCTTAAAAATGTATACCAAAATCAATGTTTGGGTGTACAAATTAAGTTGTGGGAAATTGTTGAACACGGCAATGGGTGCCTATCCCATTTGCATCGTAACGTTGAAGGGAAAAAAGAGCTGTAAGAAAATTGATATTCCACTGATCCACGTACCCTACGAAGATAAAGAGATATTAGTGGGCTCGCTGGCTGGCATGGATAAAAACCCCGGATGGGTATATAGCGTTCGCGTTAATCCGGAGGTCACTATCACTGCAAAAAGGCGCAAATTAGAATACCATGCGCGACAAATCTGTGATGATGAAAAGCGTGAGCTATGGCCACATATAATCAGCATTTATCCCCCCTACGATAGATATCAAGCACGCACCGATCGAAACATTCCGGTCTTTCTCTGTGAACCAGTGGGCTAATTGGGGCTTTCTGTCAATGGCTTCAGCGAGAGACCGTCATAACATAAAAGTAAAATGACGTGAATTGAGTGACTGCTTTTTTGTGTGGATCGATCATATTTTTATTTTGTCGAATGTTATCAATGTGGCAAAAATGGTACGCCAACAAACTCAAAAACCCTACGACAATTAAATCCACAGCTTCCGCTTTCTCTAAGAAGGGAATTTTCGGATGTATTTTTTTGTTGAAAACAAATTTAAAGTCGCTGTGCTTCCGCAAATCTCGATAAACGGTCACTGCCTAATGATTGGCCCACTTGGTCAACAATAGCCGGATATCACCCACACCGGCCAGATGACTCAGTAAAAATGCGAGGCAGTAAATGACTCCTTTAGGGTTTGGTGCTGTTCCACTTTATCTGCAACTGCTCGACGGTAGTTCGCTCATACCGACCGGACACAAAATTTACACCACGTGTATTATGTTCTCGTTTGCTGACATTCAGTTGTGTGTCTAATGCAAAGAGCATTTGTAAGAATTGAATTGGAACTATGTGCCAGTTGCCTCCATAGACTCTCTTTGAATTTGAGATGTAAAACCGAAAATTATCAGGCTGCATTCAAGGTTGAACTGACACCATTGAGTATCATCCATTTTATATGACCTATATAATTCGCGTGTAAGGTTTGCTACCTGTATTCAAGAGAAACTCCAGCATTATGAGATTTCTGATCGAGTATAACTAATTGATTTAAAGTATTTGTGAGTTTACTTTCATACCAACTTACAGCTACGGGCTTCAACAACCGCCCGAGTAACTCCCAGGCGGGCAACTATAGTATTAGGACATACTACCCGTTATTCGATTAATCCTTAGTTAATGCTTTTAGTTTTGTGAATCAACCCAGCGAGATAATCCTGAAAGAGGGAAGTCAGTTTTCAAAGTGACATGATAATTATGCGTAGCATTGTCACTTCGAGCGGCGTAACTATTCCTAGCACTTCATGTACAAACTAATCCCAATAATAGCCAATTGTCATCCCATAGGTGCGACCCTCTCCCGCTATTGCCCAAATGATATCGTTGCCGTAATTCATACTTGGCTGGTAATACTTGTCTTCCAGATTTTTGATCCAGGCTGCAAGTTTCCAGCTACCTTCATTCGGCTCGACCCCCAGACGGGCATTGACCAACCACCAATCATCTGCCTCCATTTCCTCATAGTTAGTGGTACCGCCTGCGGTACTAATAATCGTCTTGTAGGTATCGCTATAGCTGAAATCAACACTTGTACGCATCAGCAGACCGGCTCTAATCGGAAACAGGTAACTGACCAAACCGTTATGCTGCCATTGCGGTGTTTGGGGTAGGCTCTTTCCACTTTGGTCTTCACCGTAAAAATCGGTGTATTTATCAACTTCTGAATCCAGGTAGGATGTTGCGAGTTTGACCTCCAGACCTTGAGCCGGGTGCCACAGCATTTCCAGTTCAGCTCCCTTGATGGTTGACTCTGGGACATTGGTTAAATTAACCAGCGGACCAAAAAATGTCTCGGTAGCGTCATAGACCTGCTTGTCGCTGTAATCATAGAAAAAGGCCGCTCCATTAACCTGCATGGTATAGCCGAGAAGGCTGGCCTTAAAGCCCAACTCATAGGCCAGCACCTCCTCTTCCTTGTAGGGCTCCAACTGGGAGTGATCGTTGGCGGGATTGCCATTATATCCACCGGATTTGAAACCAGTGGCAATAGTCGCATAGACAAGCCATTCATCGTTGGGCATATAATCAAGGCCAATTTTCCCGGAGACATTATCGGTACTCAATGTATCGGTAAAAGGTCCGGGGTTGTCCACAACAAAATCTGTATCACTCATCTCTGTACCATCTATAGTCAAACACTCCCCCTGCGCAAAGGGTATGCCACCGGGTTTGGTATAACCAAAAATGTTGTTATAAAGCCATGTAATTCCACCATCGACGTCGTAGGTGCAACCAGTCCAGTCACGTTCTTCACGGGTATAACGCAAACCAAAGATCGCGCGATACTGTTCGGCAAACTGCCATTCGGCATGCCCAAAAATACCCATGGTATCTGTATCCTGTTCGTAGTCTTGGTAGTACTGGTTAAAACCAAATGCGCCGCCGGAACCACCCAGAGTATTAGCAATATATCCATCGATCTCTTCGGCTACGGTATCAGTTGATAGGTAGAGTCCAGCTATCGATGTAAGGTCTTCTTCACTATCATAGGTCAATCGAAGTTCCTGGCTCCATGAGTCGATCTCCGAATCATTGACAACATCCTGCAATTCCAAAGCAGTACCGTCGTAGTCAAAGGACTCCTTCCTATCAAAAGTGTCATACGCAGTAATCGAAGTCAGCCAGTATTCATCACCAATTTCCCAGTCCACCGTGATTGAACCTCCCCAGGCACTGTTATCGCGCTGAGGCTTCAAACTCCAGTCCGACTGTCGGGGGTCATGTTTTTGCTGCAGGAACGGTGTGACATCCACAAACTCCTGCGTCGGTGACGGAAGAACCATCCCAAAATCCGTCAGTAACGCATTCAAACCAATATACAAGCTTGGGTCATTGGTCTCACTAACCGACGGCATAACCGTTACCGGCGCACCAAAGTTATGCGTCTTGATGGCAAACGGAGCCGGGTTATCTGACCTATCGCGATTGGTATGAAGGTTGAACATCACTTCTAGCGCCTCAGTGGGCGTCCAGCCAAGCAGCACACGGCCAGCAAATTCATCCTTCTCTCCCAGCTTTTCATCACGCGTAATACTTCGCTGCCAGCCCTCACCTTGCTGGGTAGTCATAAAGGCCACACGGCCATTCATCGAGTCGGAGAGCGAGCCACTAACATAACCCTCTCCCCTTATGTATTCGTAGCGACCTGCATCGACGGTAATTCCCCCTTTGAAGTCTTCTGTCGGTATGTTGCTGACAAAATTGATCGCACCACCGGTATTATTTCGACCGTACAAATCACCCTGTGGCCCCTTTAACACCTCCGCACGCATTACATCGTATATCACACCACGGGTCATCACCGGGTAAGGTAGTGCTACCTGATCGACGTAGACTCCAACCGTCGAACTGCTACTCACCGAGACGTCATCAAAACCTACACCACGAATCGTATAGATAGGAATCCCCGCTGGCTGTGTTTCAGTCATCACCAATCCTGGAGTATGTAAGGCAATATCAACTGCGTTAGTAATACGCAGGTCCTTTATCTGTTGATCACTAAACGCCGAAATTGCCAATCCTACATCATTCATACTCTGCGCTTGCTTCTGAACGGTGACCAACACTTCCTCAATAATGAAATCTTCCGCAAGCGAAACTGCTGGGGCGACTAACACCCCTGTTAATGCTGTAGCAATGGCATTTCTCTTACTAATGCTTTTCATATTTCTCTCCCAGAAAGATAGACACCTAATTAAAGTTGATGTGGTGGTATGTCGCTTGTAGGATGCGCCCAGAAGTGCAAACACACTATCCTGGTCATTTGAGGGGTCAGCCACATTACAAAATTGAGGCTTGTCCACCTCATCATCGGAGTACAAAACACCAACAATCCGAGACGATTCATTCTGAGAGGTACGGTAGTTGGAATTATCTTTGGCGAAAGGATAAGTGGATCTTTCCTTTTTAAACATACTGCCAATCCAGTTCATAACATTTACCTTGAGTTCGGTTAATTTTTTGAGCTACGGCAGTTTCACTATTTTAATGGTCAATTAATCTAAAAAAATAATTATTTGTATTGAAGGTCTTACACTTAGTCAGCACCGCTAATATGACAATCAGGCAATGCTGAAAACCATAAAAGCCACTACTCCCTCGGCGGATCATTGGGTAAAATCTTTGGTTTTCCGCCCTTACAAGCCTTCTTGGCAGCCTTTATCTGCTTCTTCCAACATAGTTCCAGACTTATACCGTTTTCCAAGCACCACTGTTTTCTTGCTACCCAAGACTCAATAGGCACTCTAGTCCCATTACTACATTCAACTATGTATTGGCGAAAAGACTCTCCTGAATTTTCATCAACCATTTTTGGGCCCGGCGTAATTTTTACCGGTTTTGCTGCCAGCGCAAGATTTGAATTAACAACAAAAACAAACGCTAACAATATTATTTTTCCCATAGGATTTGATTTTCCACTGTAACGATTTTTTAATACGTTTAAATCATTCATATACCACCTACCTTGTTACTCAAATCTCGCCTATCACAAGCTATTTATTCCCTGCCTGCTTTGCGATCAATTCACGGGGCAAATACTCTCTTAAATAGGCAATTCCCGCTTTTTTAGCTTCTGCAACCATGTCATCCCTAATCACTCCGTATTTGATCATGGACAAACTCAGCAGAAGATCGACAATTTCCGTTGCATGAAAAAAAACTTCTTTGTGTTTAGGAAAAGGCTGAAAGACAAAATGCCGGGAAATGATCTCTTCAAACAATTCACCTATACGCTCATCATTAACACGATCAGCCAGTTTAATTTCAGGCGGAGTTTTTGAGCCAATGATAAGATCACAGTATGCAGGGTTCGCTCTATATAGTGCTACTGCTCTGTTGACAGCTTCTTCAAATAGTGTCTGCCACGAATCGGTACTACTTCCGCTATACAGGGCACCAATACGCTCCCCCAATTCTTTTCCAAATCGCTGAGCGAGCGCACTAAAAACCTCCGCTGCATTAGTATAAAAGTGATACGCAGAACCAACCGGAATGTCCGCCCTTCTAGCAATAATCTTCAGTGATAATTCGTCGAACGGGTATTCACATAACAGCTCAGCCGCCGCATCCATTAGTTTCTCCCTCCTCGCAACGCCCCTGGCATACATACCAGAATTTCGCCTTGCTGATGAATTATCTGCTTCTTTAACCATTGCATCCTCCACACCTGTTTAGTGATTGTAGACAATACCTTTACATAAGTGAAAGTCGATTGTATACGAGTTTCACATATAGTTTATTTCGAATAGGTATATTAGGACCTATATAAAGTCATTGTAAATAACCTGTAGGCATATTACCTTTAATAATACTCGTATATGTTCGAGTTTAGGTGGTTATGAACTGAGGTGTTTTTGCTAGGGATCTGTCCTTGTTAACGTCTTGTTTGCAGGGTTTAGCCTAACAGGGAAAGCCACGCTTAATAGATCTGATTATTAAGGGTAAACAGATATGCCCAATAAATCGCCCACTGTATTTTCCAAGGAAAAACAGCATACATTGGAGCTCGCACAGCAATACCTGATTCCTGGGCGAGTTGAAGCACTCAAAAACTTTGGCATACCCTTGGTGGTAGGCAGACGTGAAGGCTATTACCTTTGGGATCAGGATGGACGCCAATTAATGGACTTCCATCTCAATGGCGGTGTATTCAACATCGGCCATCGTCATCCAATGGCGCTAGCCACTTTGCAGAACGCCTTATCAAATCTGGATATCGGCAATCATCACTTCCCCAGCACAGTACGAGCAGAGTTAGCTGAAAAGCTGGCTAAACTCAGCCCTGGATACCTTCATTACACAGTTTTTACCAGTAGTGGTAGTGAAGCAAACGATGTAGCGATCAAATCAGCCCGTTATGCCACTGGACGCCGTAAAATTGTTGCTATTGATGCCGCCTATCATGGTCGTACCGGATTATCAGGTGCAGCCGGTGATGATGCCGTTGCACGCTATTTCCATAGTGATGAGCCTGCTGACTTCATCAAAGTCCCCTTTAATGATCTTGCGGCCATGGAGGAAGCCTTAACTAACAGCGATGTGGCAGCTGTTTTAATGGAGACAATTCCTGCAACCTATGGGTTTCCCGTTCCGGATAAAGATTATCTGCCAGATGTCAAAGCCCTATGTAAAAAGTACGGTTCACTCTATATCGCCGATGAAGTTCAAACTGGTTTGGGCCGTACCGGCCATCTGTGGGGAGTTGACTGCTGGAGCGTCGAACCCGACATTATGGTGGTCGGCAAAGGTCTTTCGGGAGGGCTCTATCCTATCTCAGCAGCGATACTCAGCAAAGATGTTGGCAGCTGGCTGACAGATAATCCCTGGGGCCATGTCTCCACTTTTGGTGGCGCAGAACTTGGGTGCCCAGTAGCCTCATTGGTGTTGGACCTTTGCAGTAGTCAAGAAACATTGGACAACGTAAACCGTATTGCATCTTTTCTAAAAGAGGGTCTCAGCGATATTCAAAGCAGACACTCCTATCTTTGCGATATTCGCCAACAAGGCCTAGTCATTGGATTGCAGTTTGATCATCCAAATGGTGGTATTCACATGTCTAAGGCGCTCTTTGATCACGGTATTTGGGCAATATTCGCGGGATTCGATTCATCACTTATTCAATTTAAACCCGGACTGCTCGTTGACCAGGACTATTGTGCACTGGCTTTGGAACGATTTGAAAAAGCTATCAAGGTCGCTGAAAACAAGATAGATACCTCACCGACAATCTCCATCAATCCGGATGTATAACTCACCTAAGCAGGAAAACCACTTATGTCAGATTTCTACACACTTTCGTTAGAGCAACAAGCCGGCAGATTAATGTCATTAGGACGAAGTGCACTGCAACACTGGAATCTTACGGTCGATGTCGAATTAACACTCATCAAACATCGTGAAAATGCAGTATTCAAAGTGATAGACACTAATGGTGCAATGTATGCATTACGCATACATCGTCACGGTTATCACAACGATGATGCGTTGCGCTCCGAATTGAACTGGATGACATATTTAAAAGACAGGGGTGTGCTAACACCTTCTGTTATCCACACAAAAGATTGTGAACTGTTCCAAGTCGTTGCTACAAACGAAGTCCCGGAACCAAGACAATGCGATCTGCTTAGCTGGATAGATGGCAATCCCCTTGGCAGTATTGAGGCAGGCGTATCAGGAGAAGATCAGACACTGGTCACCACATATCAATCCATTGGCGAACTTGCAGCAAAAGTACATAACATTACTAACACTTGGCAGCATCCAAATGATTTTAGCCGCCAGGCATGGGATGAGGATGGACTAATCGGCGAAAGTCCGATTTGGGGACGGTTTTGGGAACTCGAACAACTAACAACACAACAGAAAGGACTACTTTTCAAAGCAAGAGATAAAGCAAAAAAGCAACTACAGGAATTTGGAAAACAGCCCGATCGTTACGGCTTAATTCACTGTGATCTTCTACCTGAAAACCTTTTGCAAGCACAAGAAGGCCTCTACTTGATTGATTTTGATGATTCAGGTTTTGGCTGGCACCTTTTTGAATTTGCCACCTCCATGTTTTTCCATTTAGGCGAACCCCACTTTGATACGATCTACAACGCCATGGTTGAAGGTTATCGCAGTGTTAGAGAACTACCTGACGAACACCTGGCTTTACTACCCACATTCTTTCTTATCCGTGGCCTGGTATATCTGGGCTGGGGTCACACTCGCAGGGAAACGGAAACAGCACAAACATTAACACCAATGATGATTGAAGCGGTCACAGCGATGGCGGAGGATTTTATCAGCTAACCTCTTGTTAACTATTCACCAATAACAAAAATAAGTAGAAAGGTGAC
Source organism: Gammaproteobacteria bacterium (assembly GCA_003353945.1). GTDB lineage: Bacteria > Pseudomonadota > Gammaproteobacteria > Pseudomonadales > PIVM01 > PIVM01. Next base: position 157,777 of record PIVM01000001.1, on the reverse strand, counting down.
CTGGATCGCTGGGCTCTATCTCTCATCGGACAGCATTGAAGAGGGGATTGATAGTGCGATCGGCAATTCCTATAGCGGTTCTGGCGGTACATTTGATTTTGATGGGTATTGCCAGCAGTATGAGCTGGATACAGACACACGTGGCGTGTCCGGACATGCAGAATGACAATTTGCCGAACAGTTCAGGCTATTTGACGATCGGTGTTACACCGATGAAGAGCGTGAATGGACCAGGTGTACCTATGATGTGGACGGAGGCATTACCTGGATCTATAACAATATAGGAGAGTGTTCGTACCAAATTCGAAATAAGAGCTAATCATGTTTTAGGTTAGTAACACCATCCTCTCCGAAAGAGAAAAATTGGATAAGTGAATTATGAAAACCATAACAAACTCCCTAACGATTGTATTTTATACACTGATTTTAACTGCCTGTGCACAATGGCAAAAAAGTCCTGTGGATATTGCTGACAGTGTCTACTACGCTGGTCGCATCTATACCATCAACGAAAAACAACCGTGGGTTGAGGCATTTGCAATTAAAGATGGAAAGTTTATTGCAACAGGCACCGATGCAGAGATCAAGCCCCTGATTGGCTCTCATACCCGTGTTGTTGATCTGGCCGGTATGTTTGTCATGCCAGGCTTACAAGATGCTCATATCCATACCCAGATGGCAGCTGAATTCTCAATTAATTTGGCCGTAGACCCCCACCAATCTTGGGCACTGCTATCCAAGACCATTACCGACTATGTAGCCGAACATCCGGAACGAACATGGGTGTTTGGAGGAAATCTTCCCTGGTTAACCGAGTCTATTGGCGAATTCAAAAACATACCTGCACATAAATCAGTACTGGATCGCCTTGTGCCTGACCGACCTGTAGTTTTATGGGATATTGGCGGTCACGCAGTACTAGCAAATTCCAAAGCGTTGGCTACCGCCGGTATCGATAACAACACGCCAAACCCTGTAGGTGGCACCATCGAACGCGATGCCAAGGGCGAAGCAACAGGTGTTTTACGTGAACTCGCAGCCAACCTTGTCATTGAAGTCATGAACCCCATTAAAATCGACCGCTTTGCAGCAGGCGCTAAACGGGTGATAAGCCAACTAAATGCACTTGGTATTACCTCCATCAATGAAGCATGGACCTACCCGCAATTCATGAAAGCTCTTAAAGCACTGGACAACCGCAATGAATTGACTATGCGAGTGACTACTGCAATTGCTCACCCTGTGGAATTTGTTACACCTGCGGCAAAGCAGGCCGCTGCAACATTAATCACCAACCGCGACCAATACCACGGCAAGCATCTAAAACCTAAGTACGTCAAATTTGTACTCGATGGTTCCGCTGGTGGACAGACACTGGCGATGGTAGATCCCTATGAGGGGACGGATTTTCGAGGAGATATGCGCAACCCGGAAGATATTGTTATGTCAGAAGTGAGTCGCCTGCATTCGATGGGCATCGGCAGCGTATTACACGCCGTGGGCGATCGAGCGATTCGCGTTGCACTCAATGCTGTTGAGCAGGCGATTGAAACACACGGAGACAACGGTGTTCGTCACGTTATAGCCCATACGGTTTTTGTAAATCCAGAGGATATTGATCGTTTTGCCAAACTCGGTGTGATAGCCGAATTCTCTCCCTATTTCTGGCAGCCCAGTGACGGGCTAGAGATCGTTCGTCATGATATCGGAGAAGAGCGAACCAATTGGGGGTTTCCGATTAAAATATTACTGGACAAAAACGTCCCCATCGCAGCAGGGAGTGACTGGCCTGTTGTATTTGATCCTAATCCTTTTCCAGCTATAGAAGCGATGGTAACACGCGAACTTCCTGGAGGCTCAGCCGACAGTTATGGCAAGCAGTACGCTATCACTTTGAAACAGGCCGTGAATATTTTTACGCTGGGAGGTGCGTATGAACACTATCAGGAAGATGAAACCGGTTCGATTGAAGTGGGCAAGTACGCAGACTTTATCGTTTTGGATCGGAACCTTTTTGATATTGACGTAAGGGAGATACACAAAACTCACGTAGTATCAACCATACTGGAGGGCCAAGTGGTCTATCAGATGTAAATACCACTTCTCATTTCTTAATTAACGATTTTTCTTATTACAATTTAAACGGGAAGCCCTTATATATAGAGAGAGAGATATTGACAGGCAATATCCTGTACTATACTCAAGATTGAAAGTGTAAAGCGAGAATAACTTCTTCCTCAAGTATTATCACCTTAACATTGTTAACGGAAACATCATTAAGACCATCTCGAGATAAACGATGCGTTTTATAGATCGATTAGCAGGACGCCTTTTGAACTTACGTATATGCTTTTCAATCATTACCTGCGTAATTGTCATCAACCTGAAAGCCGAAGCTGGTGAAAATAACGTCATACGACTTGGTGTGCCTCCGTTTTACGAATACACATTTATGTCCAGCCTCACTTTCGATCACAACGCCTACCTTTCAAAACATTTACAGAAAGATGTCGAATTGTATACGGATATGAATTTCCTTTCTCATATCAAATCAGCGATCAAAGGTGAATACGATCTAATTATCACCGAGCCACATATCGCAGAAATATTAGTTTCTGATTATGGGTTTCAACCCATCGCACAAATGGGGCGCGAATTCAATATCATGTTTGTTTCTATGGATGACAGCGACATTAAAACTATCGCTGATTTGAATAACAAAAAATTAGCCATTACAGACCCTCTCTCTTTACTCTCCATGCTAGCAAAAAATGAACTCAATCTTAACCAACTGGTTGTCGCCAAACTTATATACACAAAATTGGACATGATTTTGGTTCAACTACTAAAAAGACAAATTGATGCTGGTTTAACGATGGAAGATGATATACATAAATTAGGTAGTCCTTGGGATAAAAAACTAATCCCCATATATCATAAAAGATTGGCAGACGTACCTAACGTTGTATATCTAACTGCACCAGAAATGCCCATAGAAAACTCAAACAAAATAAGGGACCTATTATTTGAGTTTACAATGACGGAAAAAGGAAAGAATTTTATTGAGCGTGCCGGTCTATATGGGATTTATCCAATCAACATTGAGATGTTATCTCGAATGAAACCCTACTCCGATCATCTGCGGCTTGCTCTCGACTAGTTTTTTAGAAACTTTATGAACGGGATAGTCAACAACAAGTCTTCTACACGTACACCCATGCTTAAAATACCCATTTTCCCTGCGTCAAGGGATAGGAAAATCCTAGAAAAGCAGCCATTTTACCCATTACAATAAAAGATGTATTGCTCATGCTTTTGAGAGAGTTGCATTTTGCAATGACTAACAAATCGCCAGAATATCTGGTGACCCCTCCGCAGAATTAAGAGTATTAATTTGTAGTACTTTGTCATACATCATTAGCCATCTACTTCTATTTTCGGTCCTATTCAAAGAATAGAACGATATCATTGCGGATCGCTCGTCAAATGCCTCCCTCTATGGAGAGGAAAAGATCAAGTGTTTTCTTAAACAGGAAACAGTTAGTCGACATAGATCTTGATATTGAAGCAGCTGCAGAGACGATTATTATTGTGCTCGTTTCGATTCTCAATCGTACACACCAAAAAGACAGTAAACCCTTAATAGAAAGAGCAGGAATAGGATGCCACTACCTAAATTTGGCGCACTAGTTGTCGACTCTACACATTTTCCCCTATCGATTTACTGGCTTAACTGTCTGTTATCGGCGGGAGAGCTGACCATCATATAAAATCAATCGAAAATATGCACGAAGGTCAGCTTGCCAGTTCAGAAATTGTATTTTCATTTTTGGCGTCCGGCCGCTCTGTAGCAAATTCTGTCCCATGCTCTCATTAAAAAGTTGAGATGGCTATTCGATGTAAAACACCGAAGCGGACACTGATGTAAACAACACTTAACAGGCCGATGTGTAACAGAAGCCGTCTCACGAATGCTTCAAAATCTTAGTGATGAGCAAAACTTAAAAGACCGCTTTCTCTAATATGCAGTCTCACAGTGTCGATCAAAGTCAGAATCTATTTCGAAAACCGTAGATTCGAGTTTGAACATATACATCTGTGTAGAATGCTTTTATGCGCGCCTCCTTTTCCGCTCAATGTCTGTCTGTTTTTTAATGATATTGTATGTGACACGACATATGGTTTGGTATATCCGGCAGTGGCTTAAAGGGCGAGGCGCCGGTATTGATTGGCAACTGTCTTTGAGTCACTGGTGTTGCCTTTCTTTCCGTCAAGATTGTCACCGTATTCGGCCAATTTACTCAGCCATACTCTGTATCGCATATTCAGGATAACGCAAAGACAGCTTCTTGCGCACAAAATCGACAAAGAGTTTTATCCGAGGCTGAAAGCGTAAGTCTGGACAAGTTAACATCCATACACTTACTAATGTGTCGCAGGGATCGATAGGCAGCTCCAGCAGATTCTCAAATCTGTTTAGCCATATGCCCTGTGAGAAATGTTACCCCCATATCATTTGCTACGGCCTCAGATGCGAATGCCATAGAATTTGTTCGCGTGGTTATTGCTGCATTCGGATGAATTTCTCGAATCCAATTTTCCAGCTCGCTCTAATCGGGTGATATCTTTCAACTGCTGCTGCGATTCAACGTTTAACTCTATATGTGGATATTGAGTTCGAAACTCCGACAATAGAGGCACTATATCTAAAGCACCATCAGGAGGTAAGGCAACTTCCAACTTCCCAGAGCTCTCTGTTTTATTACAAATTGTTATCGTATTGTAATGAAAGGAGGCATATAATGGCCGCCGTTTTCGGAACCCGAAAACGAACGTAGTCTCACAAGGGCTATTCTTTAATTATTATTGTTGGGGCGATCCCCCATTAAGGAGCTAGACATGTTTTACTCTCAATTTTTTAACCTAACTGACAGCGCTGCATTTGCCTTTGAAACAGAAACCATTGTGCCACAGTCCGTGGACTGCGATGTAATCTGGAATCTTACTGACTATATTTCCAGTAAGCTGGTTTGCCGAGCTGATGGCATCGACGAAAACGAAGAAAAAGATCACAAGATAGCTGCATTGACTTTAGTCCACAGTACAGTTGATCACCCTCCATTATCGACGGCTGCATAATCGAAGCAGGGGTTATTGTTGTAAAACGCCCCTGTTTCACCAAAATCCTATCCCCTTTCACGTAAAAGCTGTTGCGCTTTTCAAATTATTTTGCATGCAGAAGCGGTGTGTTATTGCGGCGTTTTTACCGGTATGAGTTGACTACCGATAAATAGAACAAAACAGGCGACAACAACGGAGGGTCCAGCCGGCGAATCCCAATGATAGGACATGCTCAAGCCAAATATCACGGCGACCATGCCACATAAACTGGCTGCAATCGCCATTGTTTCTGGGCTGTTACTATGGCGACGAACCGTAGCAGCGGGAATAATCAGCAAGGCGGAAATTAACAAAACACCCACAATTTTCATCGCAACGGCAACTACCAATGCCAACATCAACATCAGTGTCAGTTTTATTCGCTCTACCGGTACGCCTTCAATGCGGGCCAGTTCTTCATGCACTGTCACAGCCAACAAAGAATCCCAGAACAGTATCAACGTCATCAGAATGCAAAGACCACCGCCATAGATCCAAGCTAAGTCTTGAGCCGTGACTGACAATAAGTCGCCAAACAGATAGGCCATCAAATCAATGCGTATGTCTTTAATAAAGCTGACAATAAATAAACCTAATGCAAGACTAGTATGGGCTAGGATGCCCAGTAATGTGTCAGCGCTCAGCGTCTGGTTTATCTGCAGTAGTAGCAACAGTACAGCCAGTGTCGCACAGAGTATGACAACCATTAGGGGTATAGGGAGAGATAATACCAACCCCAGTGCAACACCCAACAGCGCTGAATGAGCCAGAGTATCACTGAAATAGGCCATGCGACGCCAAACGACGAACGAGCCAAGGGGGCCGGCAACAAGCGCAACACCGATGCCAGCCAATAGCGCGTAAAGCAGTATATCCATTACCGCCCCGCCCTCTCCTTTTGTTGGTCGACAACGTGACCGCTTAAATCATGCTGATGATCGTGATGGTGCGTATAAGTAGCCATTGAATCTACCCCTTTTTTACCAAACAGTGACAAATACGCTGGATCGCTGCTAACCGTATCCGGGTGCCCCTGACAACAGACATGCTGGTTTAGACAAACCACTGTATCGGTAGCGGACATAACCAGATGCAAATCATGTGACACCATCAATACGCCACAATGATAATGGTCTTTGACGTGGCTGATGAGTTGATAGAGTTCACTTTGCCCTGCGACATCAACCCCCTGCACGGGTTCATCCAATACAAGCAACTGTGGTTTTCTGAGCAATGCGCGCGCCAACAGAACGCGTTGTAGTTCGCCACCAGAGATCGATGTAATCGCTGATTTCGCCAAGTGCAATATGCCCACTTCCCTGAGTGACGCTTCAATGGCAGCATCCGCTTTTTGAGTCAGCTTTAGAAATCGTGTCACGCTGAGAGGAAGGTTAGGGTCTAGGTGAAATTTCTGAGGCATATAACCCAGTCGAAGCTTGCTGTTTCTGACGAGACTGCCGCTGCTCGGCGATAATAACCCAAGAACAATCTTAACCAATGTGGTTTTTCCCGCACCATTGGGGCCAATTAGGGTCACGATCTCCCCTGCCCTTACGGATAAGCTTACAGAATCAAGAATCGAGCGATTCTGGACATGAAAACTGATATCGTTTAGTTGAACTAAAAGTGCATCAAGCATTATTGATCAGTCCTGCAATCCGGGCACAACCCAACGACTTCGAGTGACAATTGTTGATAGCTGAAATTGGCCTGTCTGGCACTTTTATCGATAATTGAAGCAACTTCGTTACCTTCCATTTCAATAACCCTTCGACATTGTTCACAGATAAAAAAACAGCAGTCTGCATGAGAATCATGTGCACAGCAGCCAGTAAATGCATTTAAGGATGCAAGGCGATGCACAAGACCGGTTGCCTGCAAAAAGTCCAATGCCCGGTATATTGTGGCTGGGGCGATTCTTTTCTGGCTGGCCTGGTTCAGCATTTCCAACAAATCATACGCGCCCAACGGTTTGTGACTTTGCCAAATGAGCTCAAGCACTCGTTTGCGCTGAGGCGTAAGTCTAGCGTGCAGTTGATGACATCGTTGTTCAGCCAGCGCTAATGCCTGATCAATACAGATGGAGTGATCATGGTTTTGAAACGCAATGGAATTTAAGGGGGAATGCTTGCTCATGGCTGTCTGTCACCTGTTCAGTCTGTCACCCAAACCCACAGTGTTCAGGTGCCCTTAACTAACTAGCTTTTGATATGAGTGTAAATGTTATAATATAACATTTCAATTTCCTAGCCTGCCTGTACAACACTTATTTAACTTGTTGCTATGTTACGACGCCTACTCTTGATATTGCTGCTTTTTACTAGCTCGATGGCTACGGCAACCGTGGAGGAGGGCGCAATCACGGTGATTGCCAGTATTAAACCGGTTGCGATGCTGGTTTCGGCAATTGCTCATAAGCATGTTGTGATTGACGCCTTATTGTCGGGTGCAGCATCGCCCCACCATTACGCTTTGAAACCGTCCGATATAAAACGCCTGAATGAAGCGGACCTGATTGTTTGGGTGGGACCAAAGCTGGAAACTTTTCTACTTAAACCATTGCTGACTGAAAGTATGGCGCAGAAAATCCTACAACTGGATGATAAGGAGGCACATGCCCAAGCTGATACCGATGCCCATTATTGGTTGGACCCGCTTGTTGCGGTAAAATATGCTCGGCTTATCGCAGCAAAACTTACCTCAATTGACCCCGGACATGCTAATAACTATGCAGTCAATGCAGATAAGCTGATAACGCAGCTTGAACAATTTGATAAGGAAACACAAAAAAAGTTACAGCCTGTTCGAGATAGAGGCTTTGTAGTCGTTCATGATGCCTATCATCATTTCATTTCGCGTTATCAGTTGAATCAGATAGCGTCGATAACCGACAGCGCAGATCATCGAGCCGGCCTAAAGACGGCTACCGGCATCAGAACCCAAATACAGGAAGGCAATCTTGAGTGCATGATTATGGAATCATTAGCACAGCGTAATATGGTCGCTTCATTAACTGCAGGCAGCCAGATTCAAACGGCGATTATTGATCCCCTTGCAGCGTCTTCTAACACAGCATCATCCGCCTATCTTGATTACCTTCGTTCCGTGGTGAATTTGTTTTATCGGTGCCTGTCCGAGGGAAACAACTAAAAAAGGTGCTGATGAAAATAATCTCAACAACTCTCAAATAGGCAAGACCTGTGGGGCATTTGCTGAGAACTGATCTCAAATTAGGTGAATATGTTATCGCTCTATGCTATTGAGCCTTGCAAACAGCCTTTGCAAGTTTAGCCATTTACCACTTTCGAATTTAGTATGACACCCCGCCCCATCAACGTATGCACTTGATTTTTATTTAAATCTTTAGCAAACATTTGTAAATCTTCCTGCACCATACTACTGGAAGAAAGTGTTGCTGCCTTCAGCAACTTCAGCATTGAATTCTCATTGGCGAGTTTGTGTCGAACACCCGTAGATGAGTGCAGATCATGTGCCAGTTTTTGTAGATAGAAGATAGACGACTGTGAAAATATCAGTGGCTGTTGCACGATAACTCTCCGTTGGTGGCGCGGCACGTTATGCCTAATTGAAGTTTAGAACAACTAACAGGAAAGATACGCGGTAAAAATCGAAGACTGTGAAGCCTGTAGCGACAGATTGAGACCTGGATTGCAAAGTATAATAATTAAACAGCCCGGCCAGTGAATGGCTTGTACTAGGCGTAAAAAATGGCACTACGGCGAATGAACGCCGTAGCTAGAACCGTCATTGTTCCATATGAAATCGTTCGTCGATGAGCTGCTCCAATTCGGCATTAATGCGGCTGCTCAGTTCTTTGATTTTTTGACTAAATTGTTTAAGTTGCTGATTATCTAAGCTTCCATCTTGTTTCACTTCATTCATCTTGGGTTGAACCCCAGCGGGCTGCCATGCCTGACTGTTAGTGGCGTGAGTGGAAGCAGCTACCTGCGGAGTCAATACAACGGCATCGTTTGCACAGACTACCCCGCTGATAGAACCTATGATCAGTGCGGTTAAAAGAATGTTTTTCATCGCTGTGTCCTCTTGGTGAATGCCTTACAAGTGTTACCTTGTGGTACTTAAGGTAACACCTAAATGCAATATGATCAAGCTGTAAGCAGTGTTTTTTTTGTTACTTTTTGGAATAGTAAAGCTTTAATTAGCATCTAACTGATTTATAAGGATAATAATATGCTTCTGAAGCATTTATTTGAGCAATGGCAAACGGCGGAATTGACTATTTAGCGAGCAAAAATGGAAAAATGTGCAACAACTTAAGTGTTACCTCTACATTACCGTTTTGTTACCTGTAAACGAGGACAACATTTTGAATAAAGATTCGCCTGTTATCGCTATGTAAACATATTTGTTTTGCTTTGATGCAATCTGCAGATTATTACGGTTTAATCGCGTCCACTGTCGTTATTTAATCGGTCTCGTCACACGTAAGACGTCAAATTTTAATACAGGAACATTATGTCCCAGGAAAAGTCAGCTCCGGTCGTACTCATTGACGGCTCATCATATCTTTACAGGGCATTTCATGCCTTACCACCGCTGTCAACATCTACAGGCCAACAAACCGGTGCCATCAAAGGTGTGGTCAGTATGATTCGGCGTATGTTGAAAGATTATCCAGACAGTCCCTTAGCGGTAGTGTTTGACGCAAAGGGCAAGACCTTTCGCAATGAACTGTATGAGCAATACAAAGCCCATCGACCGCCCATGCCGGATGAGTTGCGCGAGCAGATAAAACCAATCTATCAGATTGTGGAGGCGATGGGATTACCGTTGATCATTATCGAAGGAGTCGAGGCTGACGACGTGATTGGCACTCTGGCGCTGCAAGCAAGCAAGCAGGGCATTGATACCCTAATTTCCACCGGTGACAAAGACATGGCGCAGTTGGTAACTGATCACGTCACACTTATTAATACCATGAATAATACAGTGCTTGATAAAACCAGCGTTGCTGAAAAGTTTGGCGTTCCACCGCACTTGATTGTTGATTATTTGGCGCTTATGGGAGACAAGTCTGACAACATTCCTGGTGTGGCTGGCGTGGGAGACAAAACAGCAGTGGCCCTGTTGCAGGGTATCGGCGATCTGGATCAGCTTTATCAGCAAATGGATCAGGTTGCTGGACTGAAGATACGTGGAGCAAAATCATTACCCGCGAAACTTGAGCGTGAACGAGATGCTGCGTATTTGTCACGAAAGCTGGCAACTATCAAAACAGATGTAGCTATGGAGTGGTCTATAGATGCACTGCAGCGACGTCATATAGATAGTAAGCAATTACACACATTATTCCAGGAGCTTGAATTCAAGAACTGGGTTAGCGAGCTTAGCGGCGATGCGGCAAGAGAAGGGGGGGAATCCGGAACCCTTAACAATCGCGACGCAATGGAGCAAACTGAGCTTGAAAACTATGAACTCATTCTAGAGTGGGCAGACTTTGAGAAGTGGTTAGACAAACTTAAAAATGCCGAACTGATCGCTTTTGATACAGAAACAACCAGCCTTAATTACATGGAGGCAAAGCTGGTCGGTGTTTCGTTTGCCGTCGTTGAAAAACAGCAGGAGAAGCAGCTTGAGGGTAGGGCAGAAGGGAAGGCGGCCTATGTGCCGTTGACGCATGACTACCTCGGGGTACCTCAACAATTGTCAGAAACAGCCGTGTTAAATGAATTGAAACCGTTGCTGGAAGACCCAAAGCGAGCCAAAGTTGGTCAGAACCTGAAGTATGACAAAGCTGTACTAGCAAATCATGGCATTGAGTTAAGAGGTATCACTTATGACACGATGCTGGAATCTTATGTCGTAAATTCCACAGCCAGTCGTCATGATATGGATAGCCTGGCGCTGAAGTATCTGGATCGGCAAACCATTCATTATGAAGATATTGCAGGTAAGGGCGCCAAACAGCTGACTTTCAATCAAATCAAATTGGAGGAGGCCGGTCCATATGCAGCGGAGGATGCTGCAATCACCCTGCAGTTGCATCAGACATTGTGGCCCATGCTGGCCAAAGTACCCTCTTTACAAAAGGTTTTTAACGACATTGAAATGCCTTTGTTGCCGGTCATATCAGCGGTAGAGCGTCATGGCGTTTTAATCGATGGAACACTTCTGGTGCTTCAAAGTGAGGAAATCAAACAACGATTGCAAGCGTTGGAATTGCAGGCTCATGAGATGGCGGGACAAGCTTTTAATCTGGCGTCGACCAAACAGCTTGCAGAGGTGATGTTTAACAAACTGGAATTACCGGTCATTAAGAAAACACCCAAAGGTGCACCCTCCACTTCAGAAGAAGTTTTAACAGAGTTGGCGTTGGATTATCCGCTACCGAGCCTGATTCTGGAATATCGCAGTTTGGCGAAGCTGAAATCAACCTATACCGACAAACTGCCCGGAATGATTAATCCGGTTACAGGCCGTGTTCACACCTCCTATCACCAGGCGGGTACAGCAACCGGTCGATTATCTTCCGCCAATCCGAACCTGCAGAATATACCGGTGCGCACGCCAGAGGGAAGGCGAATCCGCCAGGCATTTATTGCACCAGAAGGGTTTCGACTGCTTGCCGCCGACTACAGTCAAATTGAATTGCGCATAATGGCTCACTTATCGCAGGACGAAGGATTGCTCTCAGCATTTAGTCAGGGTCAGGATGTACATCGAGCAACCGCTGCGGAGGTTTTTGGTGTTGGCCTGGATCAGGTGAGCCAGGATATGCGACGCAGCGCCAAGGCAATTAATTTTGGGCTGATTTATGGTATGTCGGCCTTTGGTTTGGCCAAGCAACTCAATGTTGGCCGAAAAGATGCGCAAGCCTACATTGATCGATATTTTGAACGTTACCCTGGTGTAAAAACGTATATGGATGATATTCGACAACTGGCCCATGAACAGGGTTATGTGGAAACCTTGTTTGGCCGTAGACTTTATTTAGCGGAAATTAACGCCAGCAATAAAATGCGTCAACAGGCAGCGGAGCGCACCGCCATAAATGCGCCGATGCAGGGTACAGCAGCGGATATTATCAAGCGTGCAATGATCACCATTCAGCAATGGCTGGCAGATAACAGTTTTGATGCCTCAATTATTATGCAAGTACATGACGAGTTAGTGTTAGAGGTGGTAAACAAGGATATCGAACCAGTTGCCGCAGCAGTAAATGAGCTGATGTCAAACGCTGCTGATCTGGATGTTCCGCTGCTTGTTGATGTTGGAGTAGGTGATAATTGGGAGCAAGCACATTAGTTCAAAATACCTGGTTTTTTCCGAAAATTATTTGCAACCTATTGAAAGTAAATGAGTCATAAATTTTTTCAATTGAGGGGGAACTTTGATTGCGGCCACAAGTCTTATGTTTCGTGGTGGCAAACCATGGTTGATAGCAAACGTCTTTAGTACTATCAATCGCTAAGTAGCATGGTGTTATTTCCCCCAGAATAGCACTTTTTTACCCCGGTCGTTGAATCCCCTCGGCGACCGGGGTTTTTTGTCTTTTTCAGGATTCGAGTTCATCGACTTGCAGCCAGCCATCAAGCACCTGTCTAAGCTCATTAATACCCTGTCTTTTCAAGGCTGAAAATAATTGCACGCTAACCAGATCTTCCAGCTCAGATAATTCCCTGCGCACTTTTAACAAACAGCTTTTTGCTGGACCCTTTTTAATCTTGTCTGATTTGGTTAATAGAATATGTATCGGCATTTCGCATTGTGCAGACCATTCCAGCATCATGTGGTCAAAATCCTGCAAGGGATGTCGAATATCCATTAGCAACACTAAACCTCGCAGACTGCGGCGTTGCCTTAAATAATTGTCCAGATGTTTTTGCCACGCTTGCTTGACGGACAAAGGGACTTTGGCAAACCCATAACCGGGTAAGTCGACCAGACGCTGATTATCGGTCAATTGAAAAAAATTAATTAATTGAGTCCGCCCCGGTGTTTTACTGGTCCGAGCTAATTTTTTATTCTCAGTTAATGTGTTAATTGCACTGGACTTACCCGCATTAGAACGACCGGCAAAGGCCACTTCTGCGCCCATATCAGCGGGGCATTGAGACAGTTTGTCGGCACTGAGTAGGAATTGCGCATGCGTGTAGGGAAGGGTAGATAATGTTTTCGTCATAGCTCCATTTAAACCATAATTGCCCGATGGCTAACAATACCAAAGTCAAGTTGTGTAAATACTTTCATCATTTCGATGCGATCGTATATAATGCGGACGTTTTTTTGTCAGGTAATCTTAACACGTCTTAATCAATGAACGTTTAGTCAGTTAGGTTGTCATTCTTAGATAAACTCCCTAGGGATAGCAGTGCTTAATTTGTTTGTTTCTCACACAGGAGAGGTATGAAATGAAAAAATTGATCATAGCGGCTGTAATTATGGCTGCAAGTGCTTGCGTTTCAGCGCGTGATACAGCAGAAATTTATGAGAAAACCTGCAAAGCCTGTCACGATATTGGTGCCGCCGGTGCTCCTAAGACGGGTGATGCAGAAGCCTGGAAACCCCGCTTGGAAAAGGGAGAAGAAGCGCTATTAAAAAGTGTCGCTAATGGCCTGAATGCCATGCCACCCAAAGGTATGTGTTATGACTGTACTACGGATGAATACAAGGCGTTGATCAAATTCCTTTCGACTGGCAAATAGGAGCAACTTTGCCAAATTGTGATATAACGCCTATTCCGACTGCTCAAAGTCTGTGCATTGGGGCACTTTTTTGACAGAATGTTGCTAAACTACACGTTAGATTTTTATCTCATGTGCAGACTTGGGAATAATGACAATCGATAATCATGATGGAGTGAACAATATGCTTAAAAAAACACCTGCTTTGCTACTGGCAATCCTGATGTTTCTACCCGTCACCGTTTTTGCTGCTGACTATGAAGCCGGCAAGCACTACATGTTGATACCCATGCCAGTGCCAGCGCGTGATGAAAGCAAAATAGAAGTTGTCGAATTGTTTTGGTATGGCTGCTCCCATTGCTTTCGTTTTGAACCACTGGTTAAAAAGTGGAAAACAACAATAGCCGATGATGTGGATTTTCGTCATTCTCCAGCGATGTGGAATGAGGTAATGAAAACTCACGCGAAAGTCTATTTTGCAGCAGACGCCTTGGGTGTGTTGGATAAGGTCCACCAGGCAATGTTTGATGCCATGAATGTTGATCGGAAAAAAATGTTATCCGAAAGTGAGATTGCAACGCTCTTCATTGAACAAGGCGTGAGTAAAAAAGATTTTGAGAAAGCATTTTCATCCTTTGGCGTTGCCAGTCGGGCTCAACAGGCTGATGCGTTAGCCAGGGGTTATAAGATTACAGGGACGCCTGAAATGGTAGTGAATGGCAAGTATCGCGTATCTGCCTCCAGCGCGGGCGGTCAAGCCGACATGTTGAAGGTTATTAATTTTCTGATAGCGAAGGAACGTCAGGCAAAAGCCAGCAAGTAAAGCTCTGCTCAATATCCCATCAATAAAATCTTGCTCTTCTTTCAGGGCCGTTTCATACGGCCCTCATGCAAAATTTCTTCTTCTTTCTATACTGATAGGATTGGCGAAATTAAAATACCGTCAGGGAGCCTGTATGGGTCAAAACAGCGAGAAATGGAAAGAAAAATACCTCAATACTGTTGATGAGCTGGAGTTACTACAAAATAGAAGTGGTGAGCAGCAGGAAATATTGCAACGCATTATTGCCAAGGTCAGCATTGCCGCACAAGGGCAGGATGAAGGGCTGGACGAAGTATTGCAGCAGTTGCGTAGCTTGTTGCACAGTAACACAGGCGAAAAAGTTCAATTTGAGTCCATTATAGAGGAGCTTGAGCGACAAACAGTCACGCTGGATGATGGTCGAATGCGACGAAATGAGCAAATGCTGGCTGCGTTGCAAAATCTGATCGCGCAGTTAAGAACCATTGCACCCAACAGGGCTATTGATAAGCAGCTCAGGCTATTGGCCAAAAAGATTGAAAAACAATTTGATGACATTAATCTCAGAGGCCCTCTGCTAGAGGATCTTGCTAACAAACAATTGCAAGTGTTACAGCAGATTAAACCGGATGAAGTTGATAAACCGGGCTTTATACAGCGCCTATTCGGTCGTGCTACCCGCCCTCATTCTGACACTACTGAATCCACACCCGACCAAGAACAAGCGATCGATAATGAGGAGCATAGGGAGCGGGCTGAATTAGATTCCGAGCGTGCTACAGACGTACAATTCCATATTTCTCATGAAATCACACCGGGATTTGCCAATATCTCCGATCAGTTGGTGAGTGTGATAAAAAATCTGATGGGTCAGATAGAAGTACCCGAATTAGCACTGGTACAGGCAACCAATGTACGACAAGCACTGAGTAAGCCCATTAATTGGTACGAATTGGTACCCATGCTGGAGGATTTGAGTATTGTCGTTTTGGCGGCATTGGACCAGGATCATCGGGAATTCGAAAGCTTTTTAAAAACATTGGATCAGCGACTATCGGAGGTCCAGCGGTTTCTGGGCAGTGCCCAGCAATCACAACAGGACGTGATCAGTGATGGGCTTCGCTTGGATGAAGTAGTCCGGCATCAGGTCAGTACGCTAAACGATGATATTGATGTGGCAGTCGATCTTGAATCGCTGAAGCAATCTGTGCGCAACAATCTGGATGCAATTGTTAATTCACTCGATCAATTTCAATTAGAACAAGAAAAGAACGAGGTCTCGGTTGTCGATCAGCTCGCGGCCTTGGTGGACAAGGTCGCCTCAATGGAAAAGGAATCAAAGGATACAAAACATTCCCTGGAAGAACAGCGCAAGCGACTTATGCTCGATAGTCTTACTCAATTGCCGAATCGTGAATCCTATGAAAATCGTCTAGCTCAGGAATATGAACGTTGGCTACGTTATCATCGGCCCTTTAGTCTGGCAATGTGTGATGTAGATCTGTTTAAATCCGTTAATGATAACTATGGCCACTCCTCTGGTGACAAGGTGTTGCGTGTGATCGCAAAAACGCTGGCAAAGCGTCTTCGGAAAACAGATTTTGTATCGCGTTATGGTGGTGAAGAATTTGTTATATTAATGCCGGAAACCAGCGGTGAACAAGCCATATCAACGATGAACACGGTTCGTGAGGCGATCGCACAATGCCCGTTTCATTTTCATGAAAAGCGTATCAATGTCACTATGTCGTTTGGAGTCGCTGAATTTTCGGAAGGGGACGATAAGAAAACCGTGTTTGAACGCGCGGATAAGGCCTTATATCAAGCCAAGGACTCGGGTCGTAACTGTTGTAAATTGGCCACTAAAGACGAAGTTTAGCCCTCTTTGAGACGGGAATAATTTCAAAATCGCGTATTTTGTTATTTGAGGCGGAAATGGTGCAAATAACCGTATAAGCAACGCTATCACCACTGACTTTGATTGCGATATCAAAAAAAATCAAGTGCGCATTGCGTATATCATCAAAACGTGTCGACATGCTATCGATGTTTTTCCTGTGTAACTTTTTCCCATAGCGCTCTGTAATGGCAGATTCACAGACAGGAATAGACTGGCTGAGGAAATAATGTGGTTTAGAACCTGATTCTTCGCTTTCAGATCCCCCCAAAATAGGTAATTTGAAATAGATCATTGATGCGGTTATTGCGATGGAAACCAGCATAATGAACAAGGCTGCATAAATCAGAGTAACTATTTCTTTTTTTGTCACAGTTGAAATGTCGAATTGAGTTGTCGGTACTCATATGATTGAGCATGTTTTTTGTAGTATAGACGAAGGAGCATGGTGGTGGACCTTCAAGCTTAGTTGATGGACCAATAAAAAGCTGCATTATCAGAAATCTATATTTCAGCATTTAGTAAATAATTATGTTACTTGAGTGTCTACATTAATAACCATCTACGTTAGTAACCAATGTTAGGGATAACGGCATAGCTCACGCTAATTACTGCTGGTCAAAACAGTATCAAGGGTTATAAGCTAAACATATTTTCCAGGACAACCATTCAGATACCAAGGCTGAATACCACCTCATGACTCATAAAACACATATTCTACCGTTAGTTATCATTGTTGTTGCCATGATGGTTGCAGCTTTGCTCATCATTTCCAGACCACAGGCTGAAAAAGCAGTTTTGGACAAAAAACCGTTGCTGGTCAATGTTGAAGAAATCAGAAAAAAAGCGTTCCAAATTACGGTGAAAGCACAGGGTCTCGTATCGCCACGCACTGAAACAACGCTGATATCAGAGGTATCAGGCAAAGTCATAGACGTGTCCACGGCGTTTCTAGCCGGAGGTATTTTCAAGAAAGGCGATATATTACTGCAGATTGATGATCGAAATTACCAAACCCAACTAAAAAGGGCAGAAGCTCAGGTTGCAAGGGCTCGTAGCGAACTGGCTCAGGAGAAGGGGAGAGGATTTGTAGCACAGCAGGATTGGAAGAAGCGTGGTGACAGGGGGAAGGTCAGTTTGGAAACAAAGGCCTTGGCTTTACGTGAACCACAGCTAACAGATGCGCAAGCGATGCTTGATTCGGCGCTAGCGGATTTGCAGTCGGCGAAAGACGACTTGGCGCGCACTGCAATAAAAGCGCCCTACAACGGTGTTTTACGTAAAAAACTGGTTGATATTGGCCAGTTCGTCAATGCTGGTACGCCATTGGGAGTGAGTTTTGACGTTGACCGGGCGGAAATTCGACTAGCTATTCCAGAAAGCAAATTGCCGTACTTACAACTCCCTGAAGTATTTAACAATGAAAGAAACAATCTGCCCACCCCCTTGCCAGCAGTGTTACTTAGCAACCGGATTGATGATCAGGAAAGGCAATGGCAGGCATTGTTAACCAGAACAGAAACTGTACTGGACGAAAGAAGCCGGGTTTTGTTCGTTGTGGCGCAAATCGATGACCCCTATGGTATAAAAAATAAGAAAAGCAACCGTGATTTTACGCCCTTGCGTATTGGTAGTTTTGTAGAAGCCGAGATAGAAGGGCGTCTTATAGACGGACTAGTCAAATTGCCTCGTCAACTTCTGCGAGCCGGAAACAAATTATGGGTCGTTGATGACGACAATCGTTTGCAGGAGCGCGTTGTACGGATACTACGCGCAGGAGATACATCGATGTATGTCAAAGAAGGATTGAGTGACGGGGAACGAATTTGTCTGACATCTGTTGGTGCCGTTCTTCCGGGCACAAAAGTGCGTATTGCAGAACCGCAACACAGCAAGCCAGCGGCTGACATCCATAGAGAGCCTGCATTGTGAACGAAACCGATAGTGAAATAAAAAAAGGCATTATTGCATGGTTTGCAAGTAATCACGTTGCAGCAAATTTACTGATGGTCTTGATTATGCTGTCCGGCATTTATTCAGCAGCGACGATTAAAAAGGAACTTCATCCAGCTTTTCAATCCAATATTGTCACCATCAAAATGTATTATCCCGGTGCAGCACCCAGTGAAGTTGAACGCGGCATCGTTCTCAAAATAGAAGAGGCTATTAAGGATATCGATGAAATTAATCGCATTGAATCGCACTCAGCTGATTCCAATGCGACTGTTCGTATTGAGGTGCATGATGGATTTGATCTGGCGGAGGTAATGGATGAAATTAAAATCGCCGTTGATGGAATCAGCAGTTTCCCCATTGAAGCCGAAAGCCCCACGATAAAAAAATATGATAAAACCACTCAGGCCATTCAGTTACAGATTTACGGTGAGGTCAATGAGTTTACTGCCAAAGCGCTAGCAGAAGAAATTAAACAAGAGCTGCTCGCTGATACCGATATTGCGAAAGTTGCCATTTGGGGTGCTCGAGAGTATGAGATTACGATTGAGGTGGATGAGAATGCATTGCGTAAATACAGCTTGACCTTAAGTCGGGTTGCACAAGTTATTCGTAATGCATCGATTGATATGCCGGGTGGATCAATTCGCACAGAGAATGGCGACATTATGCTGCGCACACAAGGTCAGGCCTATCGACAAAAGGAATTTGAAAAGCTTGTGCTTGTTTCCTTTGCTGATGGCACGCGGCTAACATTAGGTGATATTGCGACAATTGATGATGGATTTGAAGAGCATGAAGGCTTTGCTTTGTTTGATAGCGCCTACAGTGTTGGCATGGCCATCTCCGCCGTAGGGGATCAGGATACTCTGTCAATTGCGGAAACGGTAAAGGAATATATCGAAGATAAACGCAAAGAGCTGCCCCAGGGGGTCTACCTGGCAGATTGGGCAGATTCTACGTTTTACCTGCAAAGTCGTTTATCCATGATGTTGAAAAATTTATTACTGGGCGCGATTCTGGTCTTTATTACTCTGAGCTTATTTATGGAACTCAAAATCGCTTTTTGGGTGATGATGGGTTTGCCGGTGTGTTTTCTGGGTGCTTTTGCTCTTCTGCCTTTAGAACCATTCGATGTAAGTTTAAATATGATCAGCTTGTTTGGTTTCATTCTCGTTCTGGGAATTGTTGTTGATGATGCCATCATTATCGGTGAAAGCGTCCACAGCCAAATAAATCGCCATGGTCATTCCTTACAACATGTCATTGAAGGCACTCATAGAGTGGCAGTCCCCGCCACGTTTGGTGTACTCACTACAATTTGCGCATTTATGCCTACCATCTTTATTAGTGGTGTTTGGCATAACTTTCCAGCCGCATGCGGTTTTGTTGTTCTATTTTGTTTGCTCTTTTCATTGATTGAATCGAAATGGATATTGCCGGCCCATCTGGCATCGATGCACACTGGCATATTTCGTTGGATTAAAAGTGATGCACAAAATACATTGCAGAAAGCCTGTAATCGTCATTTGTATCATTTTATTAGTCATACTTATGCGCCTTTTTTAAAAAAAGCCATAGCAAACCGCTACACGACGCTGGCCTGTTTCATTGCCTCTTTGATATTGATTATCGGCTTGATTGGTGGCGGCTGGGCGCGATATGTCATGGTGCCAGATGCTCCCAATGATTTTGTACAAGTCAATCTGGAAATGGCCAGGGGGACAGCGGAACATCAGACAATGGCAGCTATTCAACATATTTCTGAATCGATATATCGAATGGAAAAGCGCCATAAAAAAGAAACAGGAGACGAAAGGGGATTTATCAAACACGTTTTTAGCTACGGCCAGCAAGGTCTGATCGGGTTCTTTATGCTGGAAATGACTAAACAGGAGGAACGTGAAATCACTTCATATGATATTGTTAATCGATGGCGTGAAGAGGTTGGAGAGATACCCGGTGCAAAGGTTTTATCATTCTCTGCAGCAGAACCGGATTCCGGACCGGATATAGCATTTAATCTATTAGCAGAAGATAAAACTGAACTGGAAGCGGCTGCGAATGAATTAGCTCAGAAACTGCAAAGTTACGCAGGTGTCTATGATGTGAAAAACGGTGCCAGTGAAACCATTGATGAAATTCATTTGCAAATCAAACCGGGCGCTCAAGCGCTGGGTATTACCCTCGCGGATCTCGGACGCCAGGTACGAGAAGCTTTTTATGGCGCGGAGGCACAGCGTATACAAAGGGGCAATGATGAGATCAAAGTGATGGTGCGCTATCCCCTATCTGACAGGCGCTCGATTTCCAATCTGGAAAGTATGTACATTCGAACTGCACAGGGCAATGAAGTTCCCATTTTAGCAGTTGCAGATATGCAGATTACACCCGGCTATGCCAAGATGACACGCATCAACGGCAAGCGAGCCCTGCAAGTAAGTGCTATGGTAGATAAAGCACATGTTGAACCACGTCAGATTGTGACTGAAATTACCGAAGAGTATTTCCAACAGCTTTTTAAACAATACCCGAATGTCAGTTTTAAGCTGGATGGCAGTTCCTTGGAAGACCAGAAAATGGAAACAAGCCTGTTTACCGGTTTTGCTTTATCATTGTTTGGCATTTTTGCCTTATTGGCGGTGCCGTTGCGATCCTACTTACAGCCTATAGTCATTATGAGCGTTATTCCCTTTGGTATTATCGGTGCGGTGGTAGGACATATGCTGATGGGATTGGCCGTTAGTATGATGTCAATTTTTGGTATCATAGCGCTCAGTGGCGTGGTTGTGAACGATAGCCTTATTATGGTGGATTTTATCAATCGGGCAAAGGAAAAAGGCGAATCAATTATGGAGGCTGTTGTTGGTGCGGGATGTCAACGTTTTCGAGCTATTATGTTAACTTCCCTAACCACGTTTTTTGGTGTTTTGCCCATGTTGCTGGAGTCCAGTGTGCAAGCCCAATTCGTTATTCCGATGGCTGTATCACTGGGATTCGGCATTATATTTGCTACCGTAATTACCTTATTATTAGTACCCTGTCTGTATGTTATGCTGAATGATCTTGCACGCCTTACTGGTAGCAGGGTAGCACAAGCTGAGGTCGACTCAGCCATATAACGTTTTGCCCAATGCAACGATAGAGGATGTCTAATGCTTACACAATTGGCAAAATTTCTAAAAGTGCTGAATTCCGATTCCAACCCCGGACAAATAAGTCTGGCCTTTGCGCTTGGTATGATACTTGGCCTGACACCGCTTTGGTCTGCGCATAATCTTATTTTTCTTTTGCTAGTGTGTATTGTGCGCATCAATTTGAGTGCTTTTTTAGTCGGCTTTACTTTCTTTTCTGCACTGGCCTATTTGTGCGATCCCATATTTAACTCGCTGGGTGAATTATTGCTGACGCATCAAGCACTACAACCCTTATGGACAACACTCTACCAAAGTGATATCTGGCGATTACTGCATTTTAACCACACCCTTACTTTGGGTAGTTTCGTACTGGCGAGCATTTCGGCTATACCTGTGTTTATTATTTTCCGCTATTTAATTATCAAATACCGCAGCCATGTTATGGCGTGGGTGGAAAAAACCAAATTAGCAAAATGGTTGAAAGCCAGTAAGTTTTATCGCTTGTATGAAACACTTGGCCAGGGAGGAGGAAACTGATGCGCTGGATACGTTGGTCGGGCTTGATTTCCTTTCTTATTATTATCGGTGCTGTTTTGTCTATTTGGTGGTTGCTGGCAGCACCATTGATTAAAACCAGTATTGAACATTACGGCAGTGAAGCCGTAGGAGCAAAAGTCAATGTGGCTGACGTTGCTCTTGCCATTCAACCCTTTGGTTTTTTATTGCATGAGCTTAGTGTGGCTGACCCTGATCAACCCATGCAAAACCTGTTTGAGTTTGATCGCGCAGAGGCCAAACTTGACCTGCTAAAACTGTTGTGGGGACAAATCATCATTGATGAGATTACTATTCATCAGGTACAGCTGGAAACACCACGCCGCGTTTCTGGCGCTTTGCCTGCCAGCCAAACCAAAGAACAGAGAGACGAGTCAGAAAGCAAAGACAAAGAACTGGACATGTTTGATGATATGTCTATCGACCTGCCCAGTGCGGATGACATACTCAAGAAAGAGCCTTTATTAACAGAAAAACGAAAGAAAGAATGGGACAGGCTTTATGCCGCGGAAAAACGTAAACTGGCCGATATTAGCGACAAGCTGCCTGACAAAGCAAAGATTGCTCGGTATAAACAGGAAGTTAAGGCGATTACAAAAGATAAAATTAAATCTCTGGATGATTTTAAGCAACGGCAAAAACGTTTGAAACAGCTAAAGAGAGATATTAAACAGGATCGTAAAAATCTTAAAACGGCGAAGGATCAATATAAGCAAAGTTATAATAAATTGACGCGTCAGTTGAAATTATTGAGAGAAGCACCCGGCGAAGACTGGCAACACCTAAAAAGCAAGTACAGCCTGGATGAAATGGGTGCATCCAACCTGTCTCGTTTGTTGTTTGGTGACTCAGTAACGCAGATATCGAAAAAAGCCCTGTATTGGTATGACAAGGCAAAACCTTTTATCGGCTCCAGTGAGGATAAAGACAAAGAACAAGTGCCGGATCGCCTGGATGGTCGTTACATCCATTTTCACAGTGACGATCCGACACCGGATTTTTTAATACGCAATGCAAAGCTGGATTTGCAATTGCCGATGGGTCAATTTGCAATAAGAATTGAGGATATCACGCATCAGCCGGAGATTATTGGCCGCCCGACATTACTGCATCTCAAGGGGGAGAAGCTTGACAAGATCAGAACTGTCATTGTAGAAGGCGTTTTCGATCACAGTAATCCCGTTAAGAGCTCAGACAACATTCAATACATCGTGCAAGGTCTACAGCTTGAAAATATGACAATCAGCCGCTTACCGATTACATTGGCTGCAGCACAAGCGGATGTAAGAGGCGATCTTTTTTATCAGGATCAAATTGTCGGAGGTCAAGCCAAAGCAAAATTTCAACAGGCTGACTTTGTCAGCGAAGCCAAAGAAGGACTTGCCAAGGAATTGGGTAAGGCACTGGATAATATCCAGCAATTTACTTTGCAGGCAAATATCAAAGGCGCAATGGGTGATGTTGCCGTTGATATAAAATCAGATTTGGACCGTCAAATAAAAGCGGCAGTATCGAAACGACTTAAACAAAAGGAAAAAGATTTACAGAAAAAGCTGAAGCGAAAACTGGATAACAAGCTTAAGACCTATCTCGCTGGCAATAGCGAAAAGCTAGGGGGTCTATCGTCGCAACAGATTATTATGGATGGTCAACTCAGTCAGTTGGATGATTTATTGAAGCAAAAGTTAGACGACCACAAAAAGCAGGAAAAGAGAAAAGCCGAGGATAAGTTGAAAAACAAACTTAGGGAAAAGCTGTCGTTATAGTCTGATTTGTATCGGTTCGATACCGGTCCATGCAAATCGATTCTTTGTTTAGATCTGACCTGGCAGCTCCTTGCCAAAATCGGAAGCACGAATATGACTCTGTGCTGTGCTCAGCGAGCTCATAAACTCAATAAATTTCGTACAGAGTAGATACAAAAACCGACTGGCCTAATACTGAACTCACATACATTGCTGGTAATGCATCTAACCGGCCATTGAAGTAGATGAAGAAGTGAGGACCGTAGTTTACCCTTCTCCTGGACTCTGCCTAATAGTCGATTTACCCAGTTGGGACTTCCCGGAAATCACCCGTTGCTGCAGGCTCTACATTGTTCAGTTAAACGCTGAGACACCTTGTCCCAGATTGCTTGTTACTCCAATATACAGAGTGCCATTTCGCCTACTCGCAAGCATATAAACTGCAGGCTGCTGATCATCCATGATTCTCTTTTGATAGAAATTGGCCAACTCTTGATGGCCTTGTGCCTCAAAGGCTGGAATGTGCTGAATTGGAGAGAGTTTGCTCACAGCAACAGATAAGTGTAACTTATCTGTTACTTAAATATAGATAATTTGCCTTCCGTAAAGTTATGGGTGAAGATAGATCGAGAAACTGTGGAGCAATTATTGAAAATAAACGAAGGCAAAAAGTGACTACAAACGTTATTCAATCTGATAAGCATATTGTTAAGGAGTGTGTGAGTGCCTGCCTGCTGTGCGGTGCTTACTGTGGCATTATTCTTTCATTAAATAGAAATGACAAAATCGTAAAAATTGTCGGCGATAAAAAGAATCCCCGCAGTAAGGGCTTTATTTGCAATAAAGGAGTAAATCTCTATACCTCATTGGATAGCCCCCATCGTTTAACCAAACCGCTAAAACGTATTGATGGTAACTTGGTCGAAGTGAGCTGGGATGAAGCCCTGAAAGGAATCGGAGAAGAACTAAAGCGAATCAGGAAGGATTATTCTGGCCGCTCTATTGGTCTTGCGCTGGGTGGGTCGATGCATTCCACCATGCAACACCTGGTTGAAGTGTTAATGCTAAAAGCACTGGGCAGTCGTAACTGTTTTGGTCCTCCCAGTAACGAGCTGTTAAGTAAATATCTGGTTAATCAAAAGATGTATGGCTTAACGTTTTTTGATGGCTGCGCTGATTATGAAAATTCACGATATATCATTATTATGGGCAGCAACCCCATTGTTTCTATCCCACTGCATGGGCCAGTTCTAAAAAAGGCAGGGAAATCCAAAGATCAAATATTGATGGTGGTTGATCCAAGGAAAACAGAAACCGCTGAGTTGGCAGATATTCATTTGCCCATTCAACCATCCACGGACATCTATTTTTTACTGGCTCTGCTGAACGTTATCATTTCTGGTGAGCATTATGACAAGAGACATGTGGATAAGTATTCAGTCGGAATTAATGATGTAAAATCTATTATTAGTACGTTCACCCCTGAATTCGCAGAGCAGCATACGGGAATAAGCGCCAAGCTTATCGAAACAACAGCAATTGAGTTTGCACAGGCTGAATCTGCGGTGATTGAATATGATTTGGGCGTGATTATTAATGTCCATTCGACCTTATCATCCTGGGCTGTTCAGACACTGTTATTTATTACGAATAATATTTGTCGGCCCGGAGGCTCTATTGTCATTCCGAGCCCGATGGAATTTGATGATCCGGCCCCCAAATACCAAACCCGGGTAAGAAATAAAAAGCATGAAGAGATTGGCGGATTTCTTCCTACGGGTGTGCTTCAAGATGAAATACTGACCCGTGGAGAGGGGCAAATCCGCGCCATGATTGTGGCCGGAGGCAATCCCCTGCGTGGTTATACGGATTCAGCTAAGATGGAAAGAGCATTTGATGATTTAGAACTTATTGTTTCAATCGATCCGTTTCTAACGGAAGTTGGCCGTAAAGCACATTATGTATTGCCCGCATGCATGTTTCAGGAACAGGAAAATATTTCTTTTGGCGTTACTTGGGTGTTTCTAAAACCGCACTTGCAGCTATTAGAAAAATTTCGTGACCCATTAGGAGAAAGCTGGCCAGAGTGGAAAATCTGCAAGGGGATTTTGAAGCATGCCGGTACAGTACAAGGTGTCGATAATAAGATTATTCAATCGATCTTTTCTGGCTTAGACTTCGTTCATAAGCTCTGTGGAAAACAGGGGGAGTATAATCGTCAGCAAGGCCTGTCTAAAATGGTAGCCCGAATGATGGGTACAAGCTATAAAGAGATGAAGCAACACCCCCATGGTTTCAGCAAACCACCTAAAAAGGAATACAACTATTTCGATAGTTTGAAAACAAAGGATAAAAAAGTGCATCTGGCCATCCCGGAGTTTTTGTCCAGCTTAGATCAATTGCATCAAGACCCTGTGCAGGACAATGAATTCCCACTGCGACTGTCAACAACGTGTCGCACCATGGCCAATATCAACACCATGTATAGAAATACTCCGTGGCAGGAAAAAAATCAGCACGAGAATTTTTTAGTGATTCATCCCGATGATGTCGAGGGAATGAACGTCAGCGATAATGATCAAGTGAAACTGATATCCAAAACTAATGAGGATCTGGTGCGAATATCATTATCAACTGCCGTGTTGCCCGGCAGTATTTATCTTTCTCATGGTTGGGGGTTGATAACACGTGACCCTAATAGTGTGGAAGTAATGCCTGGTATTGTTGCCGGAAAGTTTGTATCGGATATTGATGGCGATGAGTTTACTGGCATGCCATTTTACAATGGTATCCCATGTCGAATAGAAAAAGCTTGATAGATAAGCCATCTAGGGTGACTGTTCACAGTAGGTTTTCCACTCTAGGGCAGGCTAAAAAATTATTTTTTTGCCTGCCTGCCCTAGAGTGGAATGTCTTACTCATTGAGCAGAATAGTCCAATCATCATAAATAATGGTGGGTTCCGGTTCGATGATCAGCGTATCAAACAAGGCACTACGAAGAGCGTAGTTTTCACCGAAACCAAAGTGTAAATTAGCCCAGTCATCATAATCGCTGTACGTAGAAATCATTCCATCATCCAGATTTACATCGCCATTTACCAAGGTTGTGGTGGATGGATCGCAATCCCAATCAACCGCAACTCCATTAGCTGTTCCTAGTCCGTCTGCATCGATAAGAAAGCTTTCATCCAGGTCACTATTGGTACCGTGAGAGAAGTCAATAATAAGGGTATCGCTATAACGAGAGTGGGAAACGCTGGACGTGTTATAGGGGTAATTTTGAGCGCATAGTGGGTAGTCGCCGTCGTAATTACGGAATAAATAGTAACGATCACCTTCATCATTGCCGGGACCAATGGCCGGTATACCGTAAACCGCGTACAGGTAGTTCATTGATGAAACGTAGTTTGGCTTGTTGTTGTAACCCGTACTGCTAGCGCCGCCATGACCAAGTCCAAGATTATGGCCAAACTCGTGCATAACGGTAACTGCCTGAAGATTGACAAGCTCATTGGTCTTTGCTGGAGTGCTGGTATTCAGCTTCCTGTTTGCCATAAATACAATACTGGTATATGCGCTTAATTGAGCAATGCCGTAGACAGAAGGGTTGTGGGCGGTAGCAAACAGCATGTAATAAAAGATATTACGCCGCGCTGGTGCCAAATAATTATCGCGGTAGTCGCGAACATCACCATCCTGACCGCTGTAACCCATCGTTGGAAGGTAGGGTACTTCACTGCCTCCACCGAGGTCGAAACGATCCGGATTGATACTGTCATCGGCAGATTGGTCAAACAGATCACCAACATCAAAGTGCACGACGGTACCCTCTGCCGCAAAAGCGGCGGCGACTTTCTGTAGTGCAGCCTCGTTTGGCAAAGCGCCTTCATCAAGGGGTAGACTGCCGCCGTTTGTGGAATCCATGTAGTCGATTTGGATAAACACATCCCTTTGGTTGGGGCGTGCCCCCCATTCGTACAGAGGCATACCCTGCAAGACAGCGCCGGGCTGCTCATACATATCGGGAATGCCATCGATGTCGGCATCTATCAGACCGCCGGGGAAGGGAGGCGCCTGGGTTCCTTCATCGGTTAGCTCGTCACAATCGTTATCCTTTCCATCCCATCTCTCTGTATTGCCAGGGAAATTATCAGGATCATCATCATTACAATCGGTATTATCCAATACATAACCGTTAGGCTTTTCTATGGCAGATATCCGTATTAACGTATTACCAAAACCATCTGAATCCAGATCAATATACCAGTTTTTTGGTCCAGGGGGTTCACAGCCAGTTATTACGACCAGCGCTATAGAAATAATAAAAACTATTATATTATTTATATTCATGTTTACTCTTCCTTAGCGACGAGGGTCTACAGCAAAGCTAGAGGCTGATTCATTCGGTGAGAAGGAAATACTGTGACCAAGACTGTACTTTACTTTGATTATTTTTTATTTTTTTGCTGAGCAAGTTGTACCACGCGCTCATATTTTATGCAACATTCCCCATTTCGCCAGTCTCCCCATGTTTATGGACCAATGTAGATGATGGACCGAAAATCCCGCTTACGGCCCGATGCCAAGCGTTTGAGCAAGCCATGCGCTGAAACGATGAATAGATTCTAATCCACCCAACACTGTTCTTCCTGATAAAATAGTGCTGTAGAGTATATAAAACGAAAATAAATACAGTAGGCAAAGGTAGAACAGAGGTGTCAGCCTGCTAGTTACGGCGTGCCAGGAAAGAAATAAGAAGGTCGGGATACTCAAGAGCACTGAAGATATGACGCCAGGAGCATACGCTTTAAACGCAAATGACCAATAAATGTGCTGCATTGCATTACCCAGCAGGATAGGAGAAAAAACCGCCAGTGTTATTAGCGCCAACATTCTTTGTGAATCGAATAACCGAACAAAGCCTGTAAAGACAAAACCGAAAATACTGATTGATACCAGAAAAGTTTGTGCGACATAATCGAAAGTCGATGGGGGATTATGAAATTGCTCCTGATACCAGGCCATAATATTCCACTCTTCCAGCTCATGGAGCATCAAAGCAAAAGGTAGAAACCAAACCAGCACCGAAAACGGAGCATTCTTTACTGTATCTAATTTATTAGCTATCAAACCGGGCAAGTCCTTCACAGCCTTGGCACGTAATATAATCTTTCTATATAAAGCGTGCGGTTCTAGAACAAGGCTACGGCTATTATGTTTTAATTGTGGTTATTGCGGATTTACTTTAGCTTATTTACGATGCTTTTGCCACTGAGAAGAGGCCGCTCAGTGTGTAGAAAGAGATTAGCGCCCCACTTGTTGAGACAGAACAAGATCGTATGTTCGGACGTAAACGATGCAAGGACTCCACGACCCCACTTACCTAGGCTGATATCTTCGACAACAAAAGGAGTCCAGACTAGGCGCGGTTAGGGAAAATTGTAAGTCTTGGCCAAAAAAACAGCCAAATCTTACTGTATCCCCAAAGCTTGGCGTTAACGCCCAAAAGGTGCCATGAATAAATTTGATCTACCTGAAGAAAGTTTGAGTTTAGCGCTTAAGAATTCAATTTTCTTCGCTAGCATTTCTTTCAACAATTGCCGTTTTAAGGTATTTGGCATTTACATCAAAATGCGTATGTACATCATTGCCATTTGATAGGATGCTGATATGCATACTGATTCGACAGGCATGTATTTAAGCGTCCTCACGTTTTATACTGTCGCGACAAAAATATTGAGGGAAAAAGAATGACTGATTTTGATCTGGATGTTGGCATAACCGAGGAGATGATCGCAATTCGTGAAAACTGCCGACGCTTTGCAGGGGAAGTATTGCGACCGGTAGGGGCTCAACTGGACCGTATGACCCCTGAGCAGGTTATTGCAGAAGACTCACCTCTCTGGGATGCACTGGAAAAATACAAAGCTCTGGGTTTGGAGGGAATGCAGGAATCCTACGGGCCTGACCTAACGCCGTCAGAGCGGGCATTGATGCATAGTATCGTGTTAGAGGAGCTGTGTTGGGGCGATGTGGGCATGTTTATCACCTTTGCCCTCTATAAAATGGCCTCGACCATAGCACGCAATTTTGGTCGTGAGGATCTGGGTGAATTTTTTGATGCCAGGGATGAAATTTGTTGCCTGGCGCTGACCGAACCCAATCATGGCAGTGACCATTGCGGCTTTACTGAACCCGTATTCCGTGACCCGTCGATTCGACCTGACTGCCTGGTAAAACGCGATGGTGAGAATTTTATTCTCAACGGGCAAAAAGCAGCTTGGGTGTCCACCGGAACCATTGCCGGTTCGGCCATTCTGTTTGCGACCTTTGAAGACTCTAAAGATGGCATTGCCGATAGCGGTGTATTTTTATTACCTCTGGATTTGCCCGGTGTGACCCGAGGCAAGCCCCTGGATAAATTAGGACAACGCACGCTCAATCAGGGTGAAATCTTTTTCGATAATGTTAAGGTTGATAAACAGTTTTTTCTAATGGGTGGCCCTGATGCTTATCCCATGGTTTGGGAATTTGTCCTCAGAGGCGCCAATATTGCCATGGGCCAACAGTTTATCGGCGTGGCAAGGGCCGCCTATGATCACGCATTAGCCTATGCCAAAGAAAGAGTGCAGGGTGGCGTACCCATTATCGAACACCAGAATGTCAAATCACGCTTATTTCAAATGTTCGCCAAACTGGAAACAGCGCGGGCTTACGTGCGTCGTGCTGCCATGGCTGAGGCAGAACAAGGGGAGGCTGGGGTACCATTTCAATATGCGGCAACCGCCAAGATTATCAGTACACAAACCGCCTTTGAGATAGCCAGTGAAGCGATGCAGATATTTGGAGGTAACGGCTTGTGCCGGGAGTATCCAGTAGAAAAGATTTTTCGTGATGCCCGCGCTTCGCTGATTGAAGATGGTGAAAACAGTATGTTGGGCATAATGGCAGCTTCCCGTTTTTAAGTTTGCAAATAATGAACTGGAGAGATCACTATGGAATTAAGAGAAGCAATTGGTAACCGCCGATCAATTCGTTATCTGGACCCGGACCGTCCTGTAGAAATTGAAAAAATTCAATGCATGCTCGAAGCGGCGCGTATTGCCTCGCATTTTGGCAATAACAACGCGGCCCGTGCTCTGGTCGTGCATCGGGAAACCGCGACCGAAGAGCAACTGGCAAGTTTGCCCTCACCGGTTGGTGGTTTTCAAATGCAGTTAGCGCCGGTTATTATCCTTTGGTATGTTGAAGGTAATGCAATGGATGAAGCCAGTCAGCGTTTGCGCGAACTCGTTCACTGCGGCGCCTTGGGTTATGGGCCGGACAAAGTCACTGTATTGGAAGAAACGCTGGTGCCGCTGTTTGACAGCATCAGTGAATTTCTTAAGGGCCCAGGTATGGTGGATATGGATCTGGGGCAGGCTGTTGCGCAAGCCACCTTGATCGCTTTTGAACAGGGTCTCGGAACCTGTTGTCAGGGTTCGGCCGAATGGTCGGTAGTCGAAAAAGCCTTTAATATACCGGAGAGCTGCCGGATTGTGGTGGTGCAAACCGTTGGTTATCCAGCTGAAAGTGCTGATGCGGGTGGACAGCGTCCCCGCTTGCCTTTTGAATCGCTTTTCCAGTTGAACAGCTACGATAATCCCTTTCCGCGCTCTGAAGAGGTCGTTAGTCAATTAACCCAAGACAAATTCTTCCAGGCGGCAGCGCCTTCAACGAATCGGGAAGAAGAATTGGAAGCATTGCGACAAAAATATAATCTGCCGGGTTCAGGCATGATTTAATTGCGTCAATCCTCAAGCCAGTTTTTAGGAGATCATCACTATGCGTGTCAACGCCGTTGTTGCCGGAGTCGGCATGACCGATTTCGGCAAACACTTTGATAAAAGTCTGAAATGGCTGGGTGGCCAGCCCGTATTGGACGCAGTAAAAGATGCAGGCATTGCCTTGGGCGATATCGAGGCGGCCTATGTCGGCAATTGTGCGGCCGGTACAGTGACGGGGCAGGAATCGATTCGAGGCCAGGTGATTTTAAGTTCGATTGGTTTAGGCAAAGTACCTATTATCAATATTGAAAACGCCTGTGGCAGTGGCAGCACTGCATTGAATCAAGCCTGCATGATGGTCTCTGCTGGTTATTATGATGTTGCACTTGTCGTTGGTGTGGAAAAACTCTTTCACGAAAACAAGATGGTTACTTACGCTGCCTTTGGTGGCGCTGTCGATGTTGAAGTGCGCGATCAGATGATGGCTGAAATTACAGCAGGCCAGCCTGAAGGGTCTGGGAAAAACCGCTCCATGTTTGCGGATTTCTACGGCGTGCTGGCCAGAGAGCATATGGAAAAATACGGCTCGACGGTTGAGCATTTTGCCATGGTATCGGCAAAAAACTCCTTTCATGGCAGTTTTAATCCTCGTGCACAGTTTAAAAATGAAATGACAGTGGAAGAAGTATTGGCTCAGCCGGTTATCGTTGATCCGCTAACGCGACCGATGATCTGCCCGATAGCTGATGGCGGGGCGGCTGCAATTATTGTCAGTGAACGCAAAGCGCGCCAGTTGGGTATAAAGAATCCAGTGCGCGTAGTCTCCAGTGTTTTGCACTCCTATTTTGATCACCCCGAAGGCGCTGAAGATAATGTTTCATCGATGTGTGTGGAAGAGGCTTATTATGAAGCAGGTGTGACGCCAGAAGATCTGGATCATGTCGAACTGCATGACTCATCTGCTGTGACTGAATTAATTGCGTATGAAGGGCTGCAGTTATGTAAACCGGGCGAGTGCGTGAAATTGCTTGAAGATGGTGATACCAAGCTGGGTGGTCGAATACCGGTGAATACCTCTGGTGGTTTGTTGCGTAAAGGCCATCCGGTTGGCGCCACCGGTTTGGCTCAGCTGACAGAAATGACATTGCAGCTGCAGGGAAGGGCGGGCAAACGTCAGATTGACGGTGCACGTGTAGCATTGGCGCACAACGGTGGTGGCACCATAAACGGTGAAGTGGCTGCCATGAATATTACGA
Organism: Gammaproteobacteria bacterium; assembly: GCA_003353945.1. Classification (GTDB taxonomy): domain Bacteria; phylum Pseudomonadota; class Gammaproteobacteria; order Pseudomonadales; family PIVM01; genus PIVM01. The sequence continues at coordinate 124,839 of PIVM01000001.1, read as the reverse complement.
TTGTTAAACGCTAGGTTCCATCCAGCAAGTCCCCTCTCCTACCTGGAGGGTGCCAAAAAAGCTAACTAACTTCTTCTCCCTCTCGCGGGAGAGGACTGCGGTGAGGGTAAGGGTAATAAAAAGCAAATACGCTGCGGTTGTAGTTTGATTTCACCTTAGCCCTTCCCTTGAGTACCCAGTTGAACAATCTCTTGAGGCATTGTTATGCGTGAACAAAATGAGTTTATTCTAGCCGATTTAATTCAGATTCGGGCTGAACAAAAACCGGATCTGGATGTGCTGACTTTCGAGCACTATAGTCTTGATGGCGGACAGACACCGGATGAAGTTCGAACCTATGCAGATCTGCAAAAAAATGGCAATGCGCTGGCGGCAGCGCTGATCAAAAAAGACATGCAGAAGGGTGATCGTTTCGCCATTATGATGCGTAATCATCCGGAATTTGTCGAAGCCATGATTGCGGCCTCAATAACGGGCTGCGTTTTTGTACCGATTGATCCACGCATCAAGGGTAGCAAGCTGGCCTATATGCTCCGAGATTCAGGCTGTCGTGGCATAATCTGTGCGGACTACACGGCAGCCCAAGTGATTGCTGAGCGAGAAAACACACCTGAATTGAATTGGATTTTAGCCCTTGAAACCCATGAAATCGGTGCTGAGTCGTTATCACAGCTCAGTGGGGTTGAGTGTTTAAATCAGGTGATGGCACAGCCTACAGATACGGTTGATATTCGTGATACGCAGCTAAGTGATCCACTACAGATTATTTACACGTCAGGAACAACCGGTGACCCCAAGGGTATCGTGGGTGACAACCAGCGTTTTGGCGGCACCGGTATGCTGGGTTTTATATTTAACTATCAGGATGATGAGCGGCCCTATACGGGACTTTCCTTTACCCATAACAATGCTCAGGCGACAGCGCTGTGTCCGGCTTTGATGATGGGTTATCGTGCGGTCTTCAGCCGTCGGTTCACCAAAACCAGATTATGGGAGATCTGCCGACGTTATGGCTGCACAAGCTTTTCCCTGTTAGGTGGAATGGCGACCGCAGTTTACAGTGAACCGCCCAAAGAAAACGACTGCGACAATCCAGTAAGAATGATTGTCAGCGGTGGAATGCCAGCGGCAATTTGGCAGGCTTATGAAGAGCGCTTTGGCGTCAATATTTTTGAATTTTATGGGGCCAGCGATGGCGGTGGCATGGCGTATAAACCAGTGGGGCTGGGGCCGGTTGGTTCTTTCGGCAAACCCATGCAGGGCATCTTAATGAAAATTCTTGATGATGCCGGTAATGAATGTGCGCCAGGCGAGATTGGCGAGATTTGCTGTCGCCCAGACGATGGCAGTGACGCGCAGGTAGAGTACTTCAATAAGCCTGATGCCTCGCGCAAAAAGATTAAGAGCGGCTGGAATCGCAGTGGTGATATGGGGCGCAGCGATGAAGACGGTTGGTTGTTCTTTGAATATCGCAAGGGTGGAGGTATTCGCCATAATGGTGATTTTATCAGCGCCGGATTTGTCGAAAAGGTGATAGCGGAAAGCAAGCATATAGATGATGTCTTTGTTTACGGAGTACCGGCTGCCTCTGGCGCACCCGGTGAAAGTGATGTGGTTGCTGCAATCGTGCCGATTGACAGCACTGTTTTTAATGCTGGAGAATTGTTTGCACATTGTCGAACGACCATGGAGCCAAATTTTGTACCCAGTTATTTGCAGGTTGTTGAGCGAATCCCCAAGACGGCTTCTGAAAAACCCCAGGAAAGGATTCTGCTTGAGTTGTTTTCCCCTCAGGCTGCTGGCGTCCATACTGAATAAACAGCAACTCACATTCTGCAGGATATTAACAAATGGGAATTGAACGTTTCAGAGCCATGCCACTATTGGGCATTCTGCGTGGTGTGAAAGCCGATCAGATAGTGCCATTGGTGGAAGCTTCAGTAGCTGCTGGCTTGGAAGCGATCGAAATCACCATGAATACAAAAGATGCACCGGCCCTGATTGAACAAATGTCGGAAACAGCAAAGGATCGCTTGTTGGTCGGCGCAGGTACGGTATTAACAGAACAGGATTTGTCTGATGCTCTCGCGGCAGGTGCCTCGTTTATCGTAACGCCGGTTTATATTAAACAGATCAGCGATGCATGCCGTGATAGGGGAGTACCGCTCTTTCCCGGTGCTTTAACTCCCAAAGAGGTGTATGAAGCCTGGCAAGGAGGAGCAGAGATGATTAAGCTTTTTCCCGCCGCCTGTTTTGGTCCAGCCTATTTCAAGGAACTCGCCGGTCCATTTTCCGAGATTAAACTGCTTGCTTGCGGTGGTGTAACTACAGCTAATATCGGGGATTATTTTGCCTGTGGCGCCAGTGGGGCAGCCTTCGGAGGCAGCATTTTCCGACAGGAATGGATAAATGCCGGTGAGTTCGACAAGGTGTCTTCTGCAATTCGTGAGCTGGTGCTTGCTGTTAACCCGGATTTCTCACAAGACGGCGGTTAGCATTATATTTTGCACTGCTTGTCTAGTGCACACGTTTCCGCAAAGCTTGTGGTGTGTAGAACTGTGCCCCTCTCGGTTGCATATCGTAGCGCGTGGGTCGTGTATCATTAACCAGCCGTATAGCGACATACGCGCCAGTCTGCATATCATGGAACACTTCAGCACGAGCAATAAAACCTTGAAGCTCGTAATCATACAGGGTATTTAAGATAGCGACGCGCCAGAGATTTCCCTTGCTGTCGTAGCTTTCCGTAAGCACAAATTGCCAGCTATCTTCATCAATGTAAAATCGGCGTTTCGCGTAAACATGGCGTGTGCCGGGTTTAAGATTGGCCTCAATAACCCACACACGGTGTAATTCGTAACGCATTGCATCGGGGTTAACGTGACCGCGAAGCAGTAACTGTTCACGATTGATTTCATTATTGTCAAATTGGTAATTGTGGTAGGGAACATATATTTCTTTTTTACCCAGCAGTTGCCAGTCATAGCGGTCCAGCGCACCGTTAAACCCCAATGTATCATCAATCGTTAGCAGGCCGCCGGGGCCATCTGGAGTGTCATAACCGACTGTTGGAGATCGCCTTACTCGCCGAGTAGCGGGGATATAAACCCAAGCTTTACGCTGGTATTTTAAAGCGTCCAAGGGCTCCAGAATAACTGTGCGCTTACCTTTTGCCCGGGGTGGTTCAACTATGTCGATATCAATCATGCCTGCGTATGTGCCAATCGCCAAGTCTATCCGACCTATCGGGTTATTTGGGTTGGCAAATGGAAAGTCAGCGATGATGCGTTGTCGGCGAAAATTACGTTTGCCATTTGGATAAACAGCAATATCATCAAACAGTGCATCCATGCCGGAGTGAGGGTGCACAACGCGCGCGTTCATAATGGCTTCGGCACCATGCTGTGGGATGGGAAAGGGGATGCCGCCTGTAAAATTTCGTAAGCCGTCAACACCATTAACCAATTCCGTATACAAGGCACTGAACATGGTGCGGTCCTCAACGAGTTGGTTATAGCGACCATCTCGATGACTAGGATATATCGGCATCCGAAAACTTGATGGAAACTTGGATAGCAGTGCTTTTTGCCCATCGCTCAATTGATCGGCATATTTGTTCAAATTTGCGGCTGTAATAGAAAACAAAGGTTTGTCATCAACATAAGGATCAGGGTAAACATCACCACTAGCAGCATAAGTTAAATTTGCCGGTAGCCCACGCATCTTGCCTGACCAATCTGGAATCAGGCCGTTTTTGTTGCCCTTTCTTTCAGCACCAATAGGGGATAAATCCCTATTCAGCCGCTGCGCCTCATTTGGGTCAACTTTGGCCAGCAGTACTGTTGAAGAGAAGAGGTATAATATGACCAGCTGACTGCTGAATATCACTACCTTTATTATTTTTTTCATTGATTTATGCGTGGCTGAGTGATTCTACAAATTGCAAACATTCTACGTCATGAACGCGGTAATTAACTGAATAAATGACGTTTTTTTAAATTTCCTAAAACTAGCATAGTTCACAGGACAGAAGCTGTGTTATTTTTTCAAGAATGTGAAATCGTAGCATCATTTTCCTCCAAAATGGCGTAAAATGCCGCGATTCGCGTCTGTAGCTCAGCTGGATAGAGCAACGGCCTTCGAAGCCGTGGGTCGGGGGTTCGAATCCCTCCAGGCGCGCCATTTTGAGCTAATTCTCGTTATTCAGACAAGAATGATGGTTGAATTATCCATTATTGCCTTAAAATAATTCGGCCTTGTATAGATGGTATTGTTTTATATAAAGAATTTCCTATTGCGCTTATTTATGTCAGTTTAACTGACCTTATTCGCCTGCTTACGAAAACCACGACAAGAAACTCAGATCAACCGTTATATTCACGGTGATCGCGCCTCTACCAGTCTCGATAAAAAATATTTATGTGCCACTTATCTCCAAAATAGAGACGTTTGTCAGAAAACCAGCTAAATTCAGCATCTTGCAATAGATTGGATGTTTGCTGTACATATTTATTGTCTATAGTTAATAACATAACTGCATCAAACTGTGGATTATGCTCGATTATGGTTGATAAATTTGAAACACAAAAACAGCAAACTGTGGTCAGTAAACCACGAATTATGCTCGTTGATGATTCTCGATTTATAAGAGCATCTGCAGTAAAAATGTTTAATGGTGAGTTTGATTTGGTGTTGGCTGAAGATGGCCAACAAGCCTGGAACATGATTCAACAGGACAAAAGCATCCAAGTTATTTTTACTGACTTGGTTATGCCAAAACTGGACGGTTATGAATTACTGGAGTGCGTGCGCACCTCACAAGATGAAGAGATTCGCAATCTACCCGTCATTCTGTTAACCGGTGCAGACAATAGCCGAGAGGCTGAAGAGAAGGCTTTGTCGATGGGCGCGACAGATTTCATCTGCAAGCCGTTCAAGGCAAACGATATCAAAATGCGAGCGAGATCGCTTGCTAATTACCAGCGCGCTACGCAAGTATTAAAAGAACAAACTACTCTGGATTCACTTACGGGTCTGCATAACAAGCGGGGGCTGGCGTTGCAGCTGGAAGGCGATATTTCGCTGGTGACTCGCCACCAAGAAGATATGGCCGTCATGGTTGTAGAGCTGGATTCATTTAAGGATCTCTTTGTCAGGATTGGACGAAGTGGTGCCGAAGCCATTGTAAAGAAAGTCGCAAAAGTATTGCAGAAATCTCTTCGTAAGGAAGATACGGTTGCCCGAACAGGTCTTTCATGCTTTGTGTTGTCCTTACCTATGGCGAAAAGTGAAAGCGCGAATGAATTAGCGATACGAATTTGTCAAACCGTTGAAGCATTTAAAGTTATTTTAAACAGCAAATCAATTAGGATTACTGTGTCGGTAGGGCTGTGTGTAATGCGGCCCAATAGGAAAACAGTTGCTGATGTTGACACTTTGTTGGATGCCGCTTATGAATCACATCAAAAGGCGGTGGCATTGGGGCGAGGACAGATCTACGAATTATCAATAGAAGAATATATTCGTCAAAAGGAAAAAGAAAAGGCACAGGCTATTTCTATAGATTTATTGCTGGAGCAAATACAACAAGGAGAAGTGGAAGAGGTTGCCACTCATCTGGATGCCGTGTTAAATAAACTCGGGCCGCTTTTGATACTTCTTTCCAATGAGCAAAAACAGCGCTTAATTACTTATAGGTAAGAAAAAAACAAGCTTAAGTGCCGAGGAAATAGTAAATTAACCGAAATCCAAAATTATTGAAAACTGGCTAAATTTCTACAAGATATAATTGTAGAAGAAAGGGTAAAGCACAGCCTGCATTACCCTTTTCTTGTTTAGGTTTGGAAACACGATTTATTAACTAAGAAATTGACTTAAAGTCGATGGACCGGTATCCATGGTAAGAGGCTTTACGATATAGCCGCTTATACCGTGAGACTCACACTCGTTAATCATTGATTGATCAGCAACAGATGACAGCATCACAATAGGTGTTTCTTTATCCTGCAAGCGAATTTGCTTTAGTGCTTCATTTCCGTTTAATTGGGGCATCACTATATCCATGAATAAAAAGTCCGGATTCTCAGAAGAAAACTTCTCTACAGCGTCTAAACCGTTTTCTGCCTCGATAACGTTCTCGTAACCAAGTTTACCGAGATAACGCCTAATAGAGGTGCGTACCATACGCAGATCATCAACGACCATTATTTTTTTATCCGTCGAGAGTTTTTGGGCCGTCTCCTGATGAAGATTTCTGATTAGGTAGTTGAAATAAAAGCGCCCGACACCTTCGACATGAACTGGCACTGAGATAATGAATTTAACACCTGTTAAAAGTGACTCCATAGTTTCTGTGTCGTAAATAAAATGAGGGGCTTTGAACTTGATTCCCAGATCGAAGGCCGATAAATTCCGGGTTGCTCTGCCTACAACAGTGTTTCCCCACTCGGCAAGTGCATCTGCCATTTCTTCATTGATTGACTCAATAGGATTATCATCACCTAGCACACATGCGCGAATGGCGTTACCCATGGCAATAGCAGTTTCTGGATAATGATGCATCAACACCACTCCATCAATATGCCCGCTGGTCTCACAACAAATCGCGTAACCTTTAAATCTAAACTTAGCTGGATCATCGGTAAAGCCTGATTCCGCTGTCGCAGTCATTTTTGCCATAGTGGATAAACTTCCTAGGGTTTCATTCACAAAAGGCTGTAATATTTGGTTTTGTATATCTGATAGAGACATGGAGACATCCTGTATTTTATTAGATTTATTCATAGTATTCGTTTTTATTGACTATAGTTGATACTCAAACGGCAGACAGTGCACGATACGGCTTTTTTTTAAGATGCTGTGACACAGTGCAAAAATTTTCTTTTTGCAGGGAACAATATTATTGGAATCTGGCTAACGGTTAGAAGCAAACTATTCGAGGTTTGAGATATTATTAACCGAGTATAGACCTCTTTATTTGCAAATACGCGATAATTACAACTAAAAGTGATAAGGGCAATGGCATCAGAATAACGGCGCATATCAAAGGCCTTTCATTTTGACTGGTGGTGCAAGAATCATAAGGGTAAGCTTGTTTTGAATGGCCAGAAAAAAACAAGGCATTGATGGAATCTTTCAATATATAAAAAACGCCGATCCCCTTAGAAATCGGCGCAAGGTGCATAGAGGCAATGCATAATAATCAGAAATGTAAGTTCATGCGCTAGCAGCTTGTTTGCTCGTTTTTTTTTGGTGCTTCAATGAAAGGCTATCTTTCAAGTGATCCGATTTTTCACGCAGCTTTTTCTCGTACTTTTCCGTGAAAGTTTCACCGCTTTTTATCAGTTCTTTATAAACGCCGTCTCTATCATTCTTGATTTTGCCGTATAACTCGTCCACTGCATCAAGACTTTTAGCAATAGTGCCGATATAGGCATAACTAACATCTTTGATGATATTGCTATTTTTAACTTTTTTACTCTTTTTGCTCGGCCCTTTCTTGGCTGCTGCTTTACGTTGGGTAGTCGTTTTTTTCGCAACAGTGGGTTTGGTTTCTTTTGCTGGTACGTCTTTGGCTGGTGCTTCCGTTTCAATGGTAGTCATGATTTCCCCTGGCATTAGAGCCTAATTGAGTTAATGAACACCTCGCATGTTGCTACTAAATATTAGAAAGCGCCTACTAATTTTTTGCAGTAAAGTAGTTTAGTGTTTGAAGAAAATGAGCTTGAAATTTGATAGGAGTGGGTAAATAGCAACCAAAACAATGCTCATCACCCTAAATTACGAGGTATAATGGCGATGAGTACGTAACTGACAATCAATAAACTGCTATATTTATTGATCATTCACAGAGGTTATTACGTGTCGATGTATCAATCTAAAAAACTGAAACAGCAGCAAAAACTTATGGATAGCGCCGAAACCTATGTGGAGTGGCGCGAAGCAGCGTTAGAGTATGACGAGATGTCAGGCGCCGCCATGTGGAAAAACGCCGATCAAACCAATTTGTTTGATCATGTCCAGGTACGCCAACGCCTGGATCGAATAAGGTCCCATTTGGCGCGTCACGACCATATTGGCTTGTTATATACGTTAAATGAAGGCATCCACGGCAATATGGGTGGAATGGGTAAGTCTGCGCTCTATAGTCATGCCAAAGTTGGCACCAAACGACTTATTGAAGAGTATGTTGATGAAATCTGTGAAGCGCTCAATTTGATCGCAGAATTACCGAGCAGTGAGATCAGTGTTGAAGAAAAACTCGATTTCTTCCACCGCGCTAGCCACTGTTACGGTCGATCGGCTTTGATGCTCAGTGGTGGCGGATCGCTAGGTCATTTTCATATTGGTGTGCTAAAAGCCTTGATTCAACATAATATGCTACCCAATGTTATCTCCGGTGCCAGTGCAGGTTCAGTAGTTACTGGCATATTCGGCACACGAACTAACGAGGAGATGCAGGAGTTCATGCAACCGGATAACCTGGTTTCAGAGGCAAAGGAAGAAGCCAGTTGGTTCAACCGCATGTTTTTCAGCAGAAAGCCTCAAATTGACATTCACGATGTTGAGGAAACCATCAATCGCCTGATTCCAAACCTGACATTTCAGGAGGCTCTTGAAAAAACAGGTCGGCATATTAATATCTCTATAGCTCCTTCGGAGTTACATCAGACATCGCGACTGCTTAACGCCATTGCATCACCCTATGTCTATGTCCGCAAAGCAGTGATGGCCTCTTGTGCGGTACCCGGCGTGTTCCCAGCGGTAATGTTGGAAGCAAAAAATATCCATGGGGAAAGTCAGCCCTATTTGCCGACTCGAAAATGGGTTGACGGTTCTGTCAGCGATGATCTGCCCGCGAAACGCCTTGCACGCTTATATGGCGTTAATCATTATATCGGGAGTTTGATTAATCCCATTGTGTTGTTTGCCAATGAAAGTTCTTCTGATCGAAATCGTTTTGCAAGATTCATGCGCTCTTGGGGACATAAGGGACTTTCGCAGTGGGCGCGTTCGATGCATGCTTTTTCTTTGAAATATGCTCAGAATTGGCCGAGACTGAATTTATATATGAGTATGGCGGATTCCGTTCTTAGCCAGAAATACGAAGCGGATATCAATATATTCCCAGATTTCCACAATATAGAGATGCGAAAAATATTAAGCCACATGTCTGAGGACGAATTGCTCATGTTGGTGCGTCAGGGCGAGCGAGCGACATGGAAAAAAATGGAACAGATTCACCTCTGTTCAAAAATAAGTCGAACTCTGGATGACATCTTGGAGAACTTTGGTGAAGAAGAGATGCGTTTGATGGCCAAGATGCGAGAGCAAAAAATGAAAGGGGTTAAAAAGCTTGAGGATTTGAGCGCAGCCTGACACTGATAATCTCTTTGCCAGTTCTATTTTGTCAGCCCTACGCCCCCTCTTTAGTCAAGTATTGTTGGCGCTACGTTAGCGGGAGAGGAGGCATAAGGGCCGCGGAAAAAATAAATTTTCCACGACCCTAAGTGCCTTCCCGGTTTGTGTAGACAAAACCCTATGGTGTTCTCCAGCAGAATATAAGCTCATCGCCTGTATATTACTCCTCCGCTTTCTGAGCAAGCAGCAGGTTCAGTTTTTTGTTCAGTTCATCCAGCTGCTCTTGTAAGTCCTCTATCTGAAGCTCCATTAGATCTAATCGCTCATCAGGAGCAGCAGGAGACTCTGGCCGAGGATCGAGTATCTGGACGTGCGAATGGATAGCCATAGACGCTGTCGCCTCCTCATCACAAAAAAGATCCTCATAGCGAGATTCTCGTTTTCCTGGCTCTCGCGGGAGTTTATTGACAAAAGGGCCATCTTCTCTGCTGACGAGTTTTTCCAGCGTTTTGTCTACTTCATCGACATGAGAAAAATCATACAATCGTTGCGTTCGACTTCGTAATTCACCGGGTGTTTGCGCTCCTCTCAATAGCAAGACACAGATAATCGCCAGTTCTTCGGGGTCTAATTGCAGTTTGCTAAACTCGGTGTTGCAAAAACGGTGTTTATATTTGCTTACACGACTACCAAATCCACTGCCCTTGATGATCATCCCTCTTTCTGTTAATTCGTCAATTGTTTGTTGCACTTCCGATTCAGAGAGCGCTAGGACCGGATCGCGATTACTCTTCTGATTACATGCATTGGTGAGCGCATTTAATGACAAGGGATACTGCTCAGGCGTGGTCAATTCTTTTTCGAGTAGAACACCTATGACACGCCTTTCTTTGAGTGATAACTGAACTATATTCGACATTTCATTCTCTTTTTTTGATAAGCGATTTAGCGCATTTATCCAAATATGCAATTTAATAATTTATCTATACAGAGCCTGGCTGACAAGGTAGATTATCTACTTAAACGATATAAATGCTAGTAAACCCTAAAATGATATTCACGTCTATGACTCGATTACTGTTGGTAGCGCAACAAGAAATTCTACGCCAGTTTTGTAGGCCAAGAGGCTTGCTATCGGTATTTACACTGTTGCTACTATGGTACTTGATATTGCGTTACCCAATGATGTCAGCAATTGATATGGTGTACGCTGGGCAGGAAAACGAAATGGCCGATTCAGTTTTCGACTCGCTTGGGCTCGGATCAGTCATGCTGTGGTCTGCCCCAGAGTTCGCAGTGTACTGGCGTGTTGTGCTCTATCTGTTCCCTGTGCTTGCTTTGGTGCTTACAGCTGATCAAACAGCCTCTGACCGTGAGCGCGGGACATTGCGTTTTCTTGCTCTGCGCGCCAGTCGAGATGAAATCTTTTTTGGTCGATTTATCGGTTTTACGATAAATCTATTGATATTGATACTACTAACCCTGCTCAGCATCGTCATCGTGCTTGTGTGGCGTGACGGCTCAATGCAGTATGACTACCTAAACTCTTTTTTTATTATTAGCTTGAACCTGTGGCTGGTCGTTATGCCCTTTGCCGCCCTGATGGCACTGCTATCAGCAACGGTCAATTCTGCCCGACAAGCGATATTGTGGGCTGTTCTAGCTTGCATATTAATTACCGGTTTGCTTAATGCTTTGGCGAAATTTTGGGCACCTTTGGAGGTCTTAAGCGTGCTGATACCTGGTGTTCAGCTAAAACCGTTGGCGGGACTCGCTCAACGGGAGGTGTTCTCTCTTGCTCATATTCCATTGATTCAAACCGTTGTGTTATTGGCTGGTGGTCGTTATGTGATGAGCAGGAGGGCATTATGACTACACTTGCAAGTTGTCAGGATCTCAGCAAATCATATGGAAACAACAAAGCACTGGACCAGGTCAGCTTTGAAATAACGGCAGGTGACCCAGTCGCTCTGGTTGGGCCTAATGGAGCCGGAAAAACAACGTTGCTGAGCATTTTAAGTGGATTTATTCGTCCCAGTGCAGGTCGTGTCACGGTTTTTGAAGGCGCTCCCGGTGGAAAAAAGACCTTTGGCAAGTTGTCCGCTTTGCCACAGGATGCTCGATTTGATCCGCGTTTGACGGTTAGAAGACAACTGGCATTCTATGCACAACTGCAAGGCTTTACCGGCAAAGCAGCGCTACATGAAGTCGACAGGGTATTGGAATTAGTCAAACTTGAGCAGCTTATTTATGAAAAGCCAGAGGCGCTTAGTCATGGCATGGGCAAACGGGCCGCTATTGCCCAGGCATTGATAGGTACACCAGAGTTAGTGTTGCTGGATGAGCCGACAGCGGGGCTGGACCCAGGAAATGCTCGCCATTTACGTCAGGTGATTTCTAATCTATCGGACCAAACGACCTTTATTATCAGCTCTCATAATCTATCGGAATTGGAGAAGCTGTGCCACAACGTATTATTTCTAGAGCAAGGTCGGTTACAGCCACAAACGGAACAGGCGTCAAGTGCTCAGCAGAAGAGCTATCTTACTCTACTGTTAGCAAATGGTTCGGCAGAAGGATTGGCAGAGAAGTTACAGTTGCTTAAGGGTTTTGTGAGTGTAGAGCAAAAACAGAAAAATGAATATCTTATAAAATATGATGCACAAATAGCGCCCATGTTTGATCAGCTGCTTCTTCGCTGTGTCGCCGATAATGGGTGGGAATATCGGCAATTGCTTAAGGGAAAAAGCCTGGAAGAAAAGTTATTTGCCCAGTCTTAAAGGTAATAGTAGACGACAATGTCAGTAAAAACGCTTTATAAAAAGTTATTGATTTTCGGATTGACTCTTGGCCCAACCATTGTGTTTGCACAGGAATTTGCTGACTGTATTCTTTCACTTCAACATCAAGCCAAAAAAGAAGGTGTTCCTGCGGAAATGATTGAAACAGTGCTGGGAGAGCTTGAGTATGTACCCAGAGTAATCGAGCTGGATAGACGTCAACCGGAATTCACAGAAACATTTGCCAACTATTTCAACAAGCGTGTTACTGACAAGCAGGTCAAACGTGGTAGAACCTTGCTGGTAAAACACAAAGGCTTGTTGAGGCGACTAACAACGCTGTATGGCGTACCTGCACAGTATCTTATCGCCTTTTGGGGTCTGGAAACCAATTATGGCAATTACCTTGGACGAATGCCGGTGCTCGATTCCTTGGCGACACTGGCCTGCGATCAACGTCGTAGTGCCTTTTTTACGCTGGAATTGTTTGAAGCGCTTCGCCTGATGGATCAGTTCGGATTCCCGCCAAAGCATATGCGAGGTTCCTGGGCGGGTGCAATGGGACATACGCAGTTTATGCCCTCGGCCTATCGGCAATATGCCCGCGATGGTGATGGTGATGGCCGTGTAGATCTGTGGCAGAGCGAAACAGACGCTCTTACTTCTGCTGCAAATTTTTTATTAGCCTTGGGCTGGCAGTCGGGACTGCGCTGGGGGCGGGAAGTAAAACTACCGGAAGATTATTTTTTGTCTGATATGGCCAAACGTAGTGAACACTCATTGCAGGAATGGAAGCGCCTAGGCGTTAAGACAGCGGATGGGTTTGGTTTGCCCGATTTACCCCTAAAGGCCTCGTTGATTGTGCCAGCAGGTCATCGCGGGCCAGCATTTCTGGTATATGAAAATTTCGAGGTCATACTTCGTTGGAATCGCTCGCAGTTTTACGGTATTGCCGTTGGTGTCATGGCTGATCGTATCAATGGAGCAGGGAAGCTCAGGTTTCCGCCACCCGCTGATGCACCGCGATTAAGCAGAACAGACGTTGAAGCATTGCAGCGACGAATGCAGGAAAGAGGTATTCATAATGGTGCCGTGGATGGTATTTTGGGGCCGGATACGCGCCGCTCTATCCAGGCTTTGCAATCGGCTCACAAGATAATTGCGGATGGTTATCCGAATGAGGATGTATTTAAGCTCTTGGAGCTTCACCTGAATAATTCGCAGTGAATAGTAAGAAACTGTCGGCAGCTTAACCAAGGTGGTTCTTATCAGATTCTGTTCCCCTTGATACGCCTCAAATCTGGACCAAAACGTGCCGCAATCTTAGGACAATCTTTTGTTTCCAGAATCTTAAGGTGATAGCATAAAGAATAGTCATTTTTGTCATTTCATTTCGATTCAATCCACGCGAATTCCTGATAAGAACATTCGAGCAGCACTGCGACATGCAAAAGAGGTTTTCTATGATGCGCGTTCCATGGAAAGTGATTCTCGCAACTATCGTACTTTTTAGTCAGCAGCTATACGCTGAAAACTTCACAAAGCATGATTTCTACTTGGCCTCTTCGCTGGGCTACTACACCTTCGATAGTAAGAGGGAGTTAAATGAAAATCTGTATACAGCTGTAGCTGGAGGATTTCAGTATGATCGCACATGGGGTTTCGAGTTAGTCTATGCAAAGATTCGTACAGATCATGAATACACTCGAGAACTGCCTAATTATGATTTTGTGCATAATCATTTCAACGGCTTTTATTACTATGAATTGGCAAATAAGCAAATCCAACCCTATGTCATTCTTGGAATGGGCAGCAGTGAGTTGAAAGATCAGCATAGTCAAGCTGATGAGACGCAGGCCAATGTCGGAGCTGGCATAAAATACCATATAACCACTAACTGGAAGTTGCGCTCTGATGTGCGTGCTTTTTATGGTTTAGATGATGGACTTGTTGACGCGGCATTTGCAATTACCCTAGCCTATCAATTTGGCACAGGCTCGCATGGCCAGCAAGATGCCGATGGGGATAATGTTAGAGCCTTTCGAGACTACTGTCCTGGTACTCTCAGGGATTATCCTGTCGATACACTCGGTTGCGCTCTTGACGATGACAAAGATTCGGTGCTCAATCCAGATGATGACTGCCCTAATACACCACTAGGTTTGAAAGTTGATAGTAGGGGGTGTGCTAACGATAGTGATGGTGATGGTATCAGTGATTATGCCGATGAGTGTCTCAATACCTGGAAAGGCGCAGATATCGATAAGCGGGGATGTTCCCGAGATAGGGACCGAGACGGTGTAATCAACTCACGAGATGTTTGTCCGGGTACCAAGCTTGGTGCGAAAGTGGATGCACTAGGCTGCTATGCGGTGCTTACTGAGACGGTTAGCGTACGTTTAAATGTGCAGTTTGATGCCAATTCATCCTATTCCAGACCCGAGCATCGTCCGGAGGTTGAAAAAGTGGCCCTCTTCATGAACGAATACCCATTGACTAAGGTTACTATTGAAGGGCACTCCGATGGCCTCGGTCCTGACGAATACAACAAAACCCTGTCACAAAGGCGTGCTGAGACGATAGCGCAGATGCTAGTTAAAGAATTTGGTATTGATCCTTTCCGCGTTGAAGCGAAAGGTTATGGTGAAGATCGGCCTATAGAAACTAATGATACCGTTGAGGGCAGACAAACAAATCGACGAGTTATGGCTGTCGTGGAGGCGCTATTAGTAAAACAGGTGAAATAAGCCGTCCTAACTACTTCGTCCTCCTATTTGGACGGAGTAGTTAGGCTTCTTCTCTTACCTATTTCCTATACGAATGAGTTATCGATTGTATTGCAAGGAGCTTGTAACGTGGCCAGAGGAGCGATTTCCGTAGGCTAGGTTGCCAAACTATCACTCCGCCTTGGCAATACTGACCGGTATTGCCGACATTCTCGGTTGACCTGTGATCGGGTCCATGCCTTCATTCCAGCCAATTAAACGATTTGTATTCACACCCACTTCACGCACATCTCCCTCCCTATCACCCCAGCAGTGAGCGATGGATACCACGCCTGGTCGTAGTCGCTCATCAGCCTTGGCGACGGCCGTGATTTGTCCATGCTTGGATTCAATATGCACCAGACCGTTATCCAGAATACCGGCAGCATGTAAATCATCCGGGTGTAGATGTGCGTGGTTGGTTTGCCCCTCTTGCCGCAAACCTGGATAGCTTTGTCCAATAGAATTAGCCGTTTGTTGCAGTCTGCTACAAATCATCTGATGACTGAAGTGTCCACTGGCCAGTTGCGCAGCTGCACTGAGTTCATTGCGCAGCTCACGCAACTCTTCGATGATGCCTTCGGGTACTAACTGCAATTGGGCCTCCATGCCGGGAATAGGCGGTTCGACCTTGACATCAAGTTCGTAGATGGCACCATGCCCTTTTGCTCGAACATCGTCGATGGAGATGCGTGTTTCGGGCTTGTAGTATTTTAGAATATCCAGTTTATTAACAGGTTTTGCTATATCGACCTCGCCAGCATCTAGCGTTATTGTGCTATCCAGACGCTTGGCCAGCTCAAGATATACCTGCCAGTCTTCGATGACATCACCTTCAGGTTCAATGACTGCTTGGGTGTAGTTGGCATAGGGCACTTCATAAAACATATCCATAAAATCAGTCGCATCTTCACGTTCAAGAGCGTGTTGAGCCGCTAAGACATAATCAGCCGTGTGCGCGGTTGCACTCATTTCAATATCAACACAGACATGAAAATCTAAGGCATTCAATGCTGCGCTGATTTTTTGCTGATCCGGCAATGCGACCAGTGGATTAGCACCGACGGTCAGTAGTGCTCGGATCTGGCCCTCTCCAGGTTGCAGAATTTCTTCCGCCAGCGTACCCGAAGGCATTTCCCCACAGACACGATACAGATCGCTAACACGGGATTTCTGTCCCTGGCCAATATGAAAAAACTCCGGCAGTAGTTCACCGGGAATGGGCTGCCCTAAACGCGGTAAAGTCGCTGACAGCACACCGGCATTGGGCACGGGCTCACCCACCCGATTGTAACGGCCACAAATGCTATTAAGGCTATTTAATAAATGTTCCGTCAAGCAGGCATGAGGCGACATATCCGGACCGGTACCGGAGGAAGCACAACCCTTTGGTCCCTGTGCAAAAAGGCGTGCAGCTTCCAATACTTGTTCAACAGGTACGCCACAACGTTCGGCAACATAGGCCGGTGTAAAGTCGGCAATGGCACTTTTCATATCGTCGATGCCAGCGACATTAACTGCACAGAATTCTCTATCGTGAAGGTTTTCTTCAAAAATAATGTGCATTAAACCCGCCAATAGCGTGGCGTCCTCGCCAGGCCGGACCTGCAAATGCAAGCTAGCCAGTTTTGCCAACTCGGTTTGTCGTGGGTCAACCACAATGAGTTTTAGACCGCGCTTGATGGCATCTCGCACAGTGCGTGATGGATTGGTACCTGGAGGACCACCCGGCAGGCTTAAACCTGAAACCAGCGGATTATTGCCTATGGACAAGGCGACATCGCTCGCAATAAAGGCATGAAAACCGCCAGCCCAAGTGCCGTGTCGCCCCACAGCGACCACCTTGGCTGGCTGATCTATGGTCATAGTGGAATAGAAATTGACAGAGCCAATACCCTCATGCCAAGCCTTGGCTACTGGCACGGTGGGCGCATGAGCATAGGCCATCGTACCGCAAAAACTGGCAATGGCATTGGGCCCATGCTCATCCATAATTGATTTTAAGCGCAGGGCGATTTCGTCCAGTGCTTGCGCGGTAGCGATGGCCTGATAGCTGCCATCCGGCATTCTTTTTTGTGCGCTTTGCAGACGATTGGGCGAATGCACCTGATAGGGATATTCACGACCCTTGATACAGGTATAACCGCCGGTCACAGGGTCGGATGAATCACCCGTTACACGGATGACCCGATTGTTTTCCACTTCCACATCGATAGCGCAGTACGCTGAACAGATGCGGCAAAAGGATTTTTTGCTTTGTTTGACCTTGTTCGGTTTTGACATGGATACCACCTAATTTTTATCAGCGCAATAGCATAACTTAGGAACCTCACCAAGAGCTATGCGATATTTCGCGGGTTAAGCAGGGTGGTACGCAAAAAAGCAATTGGATCATGGAGGGAAAAAGGGCGATACTTGGCGCCTCACAACTCAATTGCAATGAAAGGAGACTTTAGAAATGGAAGGAATAGGCATTTCAGCGCTGGCGGTACTGGTCATTACGGTTGTTATTATTTATAGCGGAGCCAAAATGGTACCCCAGGGTTATGGTTGGACAGTTGAACGTTTTGGTCGTTACACCCGCACGCTGCAACCTGGTTTAAGTCTGATCATCCCCTTTATTGATACGATCGGCTTCCGTCAAAATATGATGGAGCAGGTACTCGATATTCCACCTCAGGAGGTGATTTCCAGTGATAACGCCCAGGTGAGCACCGATGCAGTTTGTTTTTATCAGGTGCAAGATGCAGTTAAAGCTTCATATGAGGTCAATGATTTACCGAGGGCATTGCAGAATCTGGTAATGACCAATATTCGGGCAGTACTGGGCTCCATGGAGCTTGATGAGATGTTATCAAACCGCGACCGCATTAATGTCAGTTTATTACAAAAGGTTGATGAGGCCACTGACCCATGGGGACTTAAAGTCACGCGGATCGAAATTCGGGATATTTCACCTCCTCGGGATCTTGTCGAAGCGATGGGCCGACAAATGAAAGCGGAACGGGATAAACGAGCGCAGATTTTAGATGCTGAAGGCGAGAGAGAAGCTGCGATTAAAGTGGCAGAGGGACAAAAACAGGCACAGATATTAAAAGCGGAGGGGGAGCTTGAAGCGGCCAAAAGAGAAGCTGAGGCAAGGGAGCGCCTGGCACAGGCTGAGGCAGAGGCAACCCGTATGGTATCTGAGGCAATCGACAAGGGTAATAGCCAGGCAATCAATTATTTTGTAGCGCAAAAATACGTTGATGCTTTGGGGCGGTTAGCGGAGTCTGAGAACAACAAAGTAATGATGATCCCGCTGGAAGCAAGCAGCGTCATCGGCTCTATTGCTGGCATCAGTGAGATTAGTCGCGACGTATTTGGTAAGGATAAAACAGCGGAAAGAGGTTCGTGATGGAGGAGTTTACATTGATCCTCCAAGACTGGCATTGGCTGGTACTGGCTTTACTCTTGATTGGCGCCGAAACCTTGGGGACGGGAGGCTTTCTCATTGGATTGGCGCTCGCCGCTTTTTTAATGTCGGTACTGATTTATTTTCTAGATATCACCTGGCAGTGGCAGTTGGTTTATTATGCTTTGACTTCGTTATTGTTTACCTGGGTTTACTGGCGTTTTTTTCGAGGCTTTAACGATAAAACCGATCAGCCAACAATTAACGATCGTGCAGCCCAGTTGATAGGGCGTCGTCTGATATTGGACGAACCGATCATGCAGGGGCAGTGTCGCGTACAAATTGGCGACACGCGTTGGAAAATTAAAGCAGCCCAGGATTATCCCGTCGGCACTGAAGTGGAAGTGATTAAAAGTGAAGGTATGGAATTGCTCGTTAAGCAATATTCGGTAGATTAGGATGTAACAAGTAAGCTGGTTTCCCATTTAGCAGGAGGATAACAGATGACAAGGAAAACATTGAACGAGTCCAAAATACACGCAAATATTGCCCACCTGATTGGTGGCACAGCAGAGTATCAGAATACAATTGACGAGATAATCGCAGCCATCTCAGCGAATAATATTGTCGTGGTAGGTATGCAACAAAACCCTTTCCCCAAGAAGGCTCGTAAACTACTTGACGAGCAAGGTCTCAGTTATCATTACCTGGAATATGGCAGTTATTTCAAGGAATGGAAGCGCCGGGGAGCAATCAAAATGTGGGCTGGCTGGCAAACATTCCCGATGATATTTATCCGGGGTGTTTTGATTGGCGGTTACAGCGACCTGCAAAAACTGGTGGATAACAACTTATTGCAGGCGCTACTGGATGAGGGGAGATAACCCTTTCGCCAAACCCCTTTATTGAGGCTTTTGGTGATTAATAACCAAAAGATCGGTTAATAGATACTTGACTGCCTTTTCTGCTGTATTGCCGATAAACTTTCCTGTTATTCCTTTACGGCCTAGGCAACCGATAACCACACAATCGGCTTTGATTTTTCGAGCAAGCGACGGTACAACCTGACCAGGGTCACCTTCACGAACATGAATATTATCGGCTTTAATATCATATTCATCCAACAAAGGCGCCATCACGGCCATAACGTTTTTTTCTTCCCGGTGAACTTTTGCCGTGATATCGAGTAGTTGCAGTTCACGTACAATAGATGGAATATGAACGATATGACAACAATGCAATTCACCACCTGTTTGCACAGCAAGTCGGAAGGCGGCTTCTATGATGTAATCGTTCAGTTGTTTTTTTTCGTAATTTTCTGTCGCAATATCAAGGCAGGCTAAAATGACTTTTTTCTGCCTGCTGTGTTCTTTTGTGACACAGTAAACAGGTGCATAGCAGTCGCGAAACAAATGCCAATCGGTGGGTGTATAAAATAGCGATTCAGAGCGATGACCCGTTTTAATAACCAGATCATAAGGCGTCGTTTGAGTATGATCGATAATCCATGAATGTATGTCTTTTTGCCAGACAATATTGATCTGAATATTGGTTGTACCGGGCGCGTGTTGACTGGTATAAGTGCGCCACCACTCACTTTGAAAATCGATAATTTTCTGCTTAAACATATCCGCTTCATTTTGACTTTCAGCGATGTCTTTTAGTGATTCATAGCAAAATACCAGCACGCGAATATCAGCACCGGTTTTATTGGCAAAATCCAAGGCTTTATGAAAAGCTAGCTGCTTTTCTTCTACAGGGTCAGCAATAACTAGAATATGTTGCATCATTATCCTCCTTGTCATCAACCGGATTGGTTCAAGCCTATCATAAGATGGGGCAAGGTGGCTTTACAGCATTTTTATGCATGCGGATTTCAGAAACTATATTTAGATTTCATCGTGCTCTTGAGGCATTGCCGGGGCTTGAATGCTTACGGTTTTGGAAGCAAACGTTGTACGACATCAAAAGCCTGGCCACCTAGATTATCGATATCTCCCGATTCACCGATCATAAGCGCCGCCTCAGCAAATGCACTCAGCAGCATACGGGCCATCAATTCTCCACCGCCGTTGATAAAATCCAGTTCGTACTTCTGTAAAATCTTGCTTACCTCTACAAACGCCGAGCACTGGCGCCATCGCTCACGACCCAGAATATTGGGCGCATCCACCAGTACAATCTGACGGAATTCATCATTTTTGCAGGTCTCCAGAAAAGCATTCCACATGGCGTACGCATCTGGCTTATCACTGGAGTCGACAACCCGGCATATGGCATTCGAAAGCTTCGATTCCATATGTTCAGTCGCTGCATTAAATAATTGTTTCTTATTCCCATAGTAGTGATATACAGGGCTGGTCGTCAGGCCGCATTCGTTGGCGATATCTTCCAGAGATGTACCGGCATACCCTTTTCGGCCAAACAATTTGCAGGCGCTTTGCAGCAAAATTGCCTGGGTTTCACTACGTCTTTCACTTTGTGTTTTCCGCTTTTTGGGTTTGCTCGCCATATTTCCTCGCAAAACTGTAGACACAGGCTCGCAGCATATGTAATAGTATTACATATGTAACGTCATTACGCATGTAGTGGCATTACATATCTTTGCGAGCACAACTGTATAAGTATAAAGAAAATGCTTTGTGCCTGCGAACTTGTGTCCCTATGACTTATGCGCCTATGTGTTAGACGAGGGCATGAGGCAGAGAATTGACGACTACAACACTAAGACACCGTTTTCATATACATCAGCTGTACACCGTAAGTTAAATCCACAGCTCTCCGGCAGTAATCAAGGACTGTGCCTATATCGCTGCGATATCCGCAGCTTTATATAACTTCTCGCAAGTTAAATGGGAGATAAATGCCATGCATGTAAAAACAATCTTGATGCAAAAATTGGCCATATTGTGGCTCTTTCTAGTATTGATAAATAGTGGATGTTTACCAGAGGGAGGGTTAGTTAACGCTAGCCTCCTATTGCCCGCGAATGGTGCTCGGTTTTCCACCGAGCCCAATGAATACCGCATTGTGTACCCAAGTATACCGTCGGCAATCCGTGTGACGCTGAATGGCCAGGACATCACCCCGTTTTTCGTGTTTGCTGATACCAGCGCGAGCGCTTTGGGTGTTGATCTGGCCGGTTACCTGGCAGAAGGAGAGAATGTATTAGCACTTAACTCAATACAGGCTTCGCATTTTTTTCTGGACAGCAAAGGACCGAGTATCGCCATCACCGCTGTCGTCGAAAGTAATCCACTACTTGTGTCGGGCCGCGTCATAGATCCCGGTGGCGTCGATTCCCTGCAGATAAATGGCGCGCTGATCGACTTGGCTGACGAGACGTTCAATCATGTCGCCCTTGACCCTGGTGGTCCATTCATTTTTGAAGCAATAGATACGCTGGGCAATATGTCCACTACCCGGTTTACCAGGCAAATCACACCGTTAACAGAAGCGGTAAAAGCACGGGTCAGCCAAAAGAGCATTGATGTCATTGCGCCTTTTATTGGTGAGGAAATTGTGACCACCGATTTGCAACCGCTGGTCGATAGTTTAAACGATACCGATATTTTTGATTCGGTTTTCTGGGGTAATGGCGTAAGAATTCAAATCAGGGATGGGGATGATCAGGCCGTGACACTGGACAGTGTTATTCTCAATGCACTGGATATTGTACAAAATGGCCGGATCAATCTTGGCGTGGATGTGAACGACATTATTGCGGACCTCCATGTTGATATATATGTGCTTTATATCCGCAGTCAGGTAGATATGCAGTTTAGCGCTGATGCAGCACACGTCGGCGGCACGGTACAGCTCAATGGTGATGCGGGAGGCAATATCGTGGTCTCTTTTCCTGACTTTAACCTACGTATGTCCGGTACCGGCATCAATATAGATATTCTGCCAGACTCACTGGAAAGCGTGTTTGCGCCGGTGATGGGTCCGGTGATGGACACAATGCTCGATTTGTTGGGCGGATGGCTGTCAGGCATCGTGGTAGATTCATTGGAAGATGTATTGGCGGACCAACTTTCCACATTGATCATCAATACCGATATTGATATTGCAGGTATCGGGCTGCGTATGGACGCTCTGCTGGATGATATCGACTCTCAAAACAACAACTTAGTCGTCAACATCGGTGCTGCTATGAAAGCTGCTGAAATTGACCCATTGGTTGCACCGACGCTTGGCTACGTCGTAGCGCCAGATGCCCTGCCCGAACCGGAATTCAATGCTTATGACTTTGGTGCCACAGTCTCCAGCGATTTGCTGAACCAATCAGTCTACGCCGCTTATCAGGGAGGACTGATGCATATCACTTTAATGGGTGAGGACACGCATTTTGGGACGAGTGCGTGGCCCATCGTTAGGGATGGCACTCGGGTTCGAATCATACCTTCAGGTCCTGCATTGCTGATAATGGGTGGAAGCAATGTAGATGCTTTTGCTGACATCAATTTGTACACGGTAATGGTTTATTTTGAAATATTGAACAATGGCAGCTACCAGCCTGCCATCGCCATTGAAATGGACGCCAATGTGAAAGCTTTGATGACCGCTGAAAACGACTCGCTTGGACTGTCTTTTCCTGGTAACCCAAATATCAAAGTCAGTAAAGTAGATAATCTGTTGTTGCCGAATGTGCCTATTGCCCCAGAGATGCTGGAGTCTATTATCAATCTGGTGGCACCGGTTATGATGCAGCCCATTGCTAAAACAATCGAAGCAATTAAGCTTCCAAAAATTAAGCGAATGGGCATCAATGCCAGTCAGCTCAATGCTGAAGGACAACAGCATCGGCATTTAGGCGTGTATGGCAATTTTTATTTGCAATAAGGTTTTGTCTATAATCAGCCACCCAATAGAGAGGAGATTGCCAATTAGCTTATCTGCTCTCCATACGTTTAGTCGCACTTGGGGTGTGATTAGGTGTTATTGCAGCTGAGTTCGTTACTGCGCTGGATGGAGTAGAGGATGATAACTCCATCCAGGTTAGACTACTATGCTGACATATGGCTTAGGCATTCACTGCTATTGGGAAAGGACTCAAGCTACCTTCTGGAATCAGATGGAATCGAAATCTAATGTTTAGGTCAGGGAGAGAGGAGGAAAGCTAATGGGGAGTGTGTTACTCCCCCATCCAGGTCGTTTGCTGCTATTTTTTTTATTATTGGCTTTATTTTTATTGTTGTACGTTATGTAATGCATGCCGTGTGCCAACTTTGCCGTTTCGTTTAGTTTCAAGGAGTTATAACAATCGCTCTATTTTGAGCAAGGAGCTATTAGGCAAAAAGTGTTACTGGGTAACTCATCGTTTGTTACATAAAGTTTACTAGGTAACAAAAACACAGCAAAAAACTCATGTAAATATCAATAAATGATTAAGCGTTAATAGATTAAGATTAAAATGTTGCATACGGAATATGCCTTACAGTTTTAACATTGCTCAGCAACCGAACAAAAGAGTGATAAAGTAGCTGAAGATCTGAACAGGCTGCTTAAATGCGCCCAATAATTACCCAACACAAAAAAACGTTAATCCCCATGCGATCTGTGCAGCTACTAACTGGCCGGGATGGTTGGGGATTATGAAATAGCCAAGTGAAAGGCAAATCAGCGCCATGATTCAATTAAATCCTTATTTATCGATTGCAGACACTGATATCGAGATGAATGCGATTCGCTCTCAGGGTGCGGGCGGACAAAACGTAAACAAGGTGGCAACTGCTATTCATCTGCGTTTTGATATCAACGCCTCATCCCTGCCAGAAGTGTATAAAGAAAGATTGCTTCTATTAAGAGATCAGCGCATCAGTGCTGACGGTATTGTCGTCATCAAAGCACAGCGCTTTCGAACTCAGGAGAAAAATCGCGAGGATGCCATCAAGCGCTTACAAACCTTAATCATGCGTGTGGTAGTCAGCAGAAAAGCCCGTAAGCCAAGCAAACCAACCAAGTCCTCCAATGAAAAACGCCTGAAACGAAAAACACAGAGAGCTCAAACAAAGTCACAGCGTGGCAAGGTTGATTATTGATGAGGAGTTAAGGGGAGCAGCCTTGAATTTTTTTGCTGAGTTATCTCCCGTGATTCGGCAAACTGTAGCCGACTGAAATCAAAGCAGCATCTCTTTATTAATCTTTACCCTTATCCTGCGTGACAAGCCTAATGACCTGCACCTCGTCTTCATGAAGAGGCGGTTGTTCACCCGGCCTGGGTTGATTGACCCGAGTCGCCAGTTCCTCAGCTTCCGGTAAATCACTAATGGCATCACGAAAACCACAGCTGACACATTCCCGCCAGCGTTCTCCATTTTCATCATCGTACATAACTATCTTGTCCATTTTCTCGCACTTTGGACAGCTTGCTCCGGCTATAAAACGTCTTTTCTGCATAATTCCTCCTTAGGCTTTGACAATGCCAGCGCGTCTAAGCAAAGCATCGGCCCGTGGTTCTCGACCCCGAAAACGCGTATATAAATTCATTGCTTTATCACTACCGCCTTTTTGCAATATTTCCTGACAAAATCGCTTCCCGCTTTGCAGATGAAAAATACCGTTCTCTTCAAATAGAGAAAAAGCATCGGCAGCCAGCACCTCGGCCCATTTATAACTGTAATAGCCCGCCGCATAACCACCGGCAAAAATATGACTGAATCCGTGCTGAAATCGATTAAACGTGGGGGTGGGTACTACTGATATTTCTTGCCTAACCTGATCTAACACCGCTTGTATTTCTTTTTGGCTTGGGCTCGCATAATCTGAATGCAGTTGGAAATCAAAAATGGAAAACTCCAACTGCCGCATCATTTGCAAACCGGATTGAAAATTTTTCGCTGCCAATAGTTTATCAAGCATTTCATCCGGCAACTTTTCACCGGTTTGATAATGTGCGGATATCAGAGGTATAGCCTGCTTCTCCCAACACCAGTTCTCCAGAAACTGACTGGGCAGCTCGACCGCATCCCATTCAACACCGTTAATCCCAGCAACACTGGGCACATCAACTTTTGTCAGCATATGGTGAAGACCATGGCCAAACTCATGAAACAAGGTAGTGACTTCCTGATGCGTCAGCAGGGAAGGTTGCTGCGCCGTGGGCGCTGTAAAATTGCAAGTTAAAAAAGCCACCGGCAGTTGTATACCACCATCGGGATTGACCCGTCGATTACGGCAGTCTGCCATCCAGGCGCCACCACGCTTGTTATCCCTGGCAAACAAATCAAGATAAAACTGCGCGATAATCTCACCCTTGAGCATTACATTGTATAGGTGAACATCCGCATGATAACTGTCAAAATCGGGCTGCTGCACACATTCAATGCCAATAACCTTGCCGACGATGGCAAACATCCCTTTTATCACTTTACTGACCGGAAAATAGGGCCGTAATGCTTCCTGTGATAGCGCATATTTGTGTTCACGTAGCTTTTCACTGTAGTAGGGAATATCCCAGGCCTGCAGGGGTTGTTGCCTGCCGAGTTGGCGT
This sequence comes from Gammaproteobacteria bacterium, assembly GCA_003353945.1. Classification (GTDB taxonomy): domain Bacteria; phylum Pseudomonadota; class Gammaproteobacteria; order Pseudomonadales; family PIVM01; genus PIVM01. The sequence goes on along the minus strand of PIVM01000001.1, from coordinate 99,045 downwards.
GAAAATTCTTCCAGTTCGGCAATTTCCTGCTCTGCTACAGGGCGGGATTGTCCCGCAAGGTCCTGTAAAAAATTCATCACCTGCCCGGGTGATTGCGCCATCTTGCTTACCAAAGATCGACAGGCATAGTTATCGAAATCCAGCAGTTTTGCCAGGTCATGACGCAGTGTTATTATCTCCTCCATTAAGGGGCCATTGTCCCATTGCCCTGCGTTAGGCCCTTGATCTGATGCCCGTGTCGTATAGGCATAATACATTTCTTCGCGCAGTGCCTGGTTATCGCAATACTGCATCACCGGTAAATAGGAGGGTATGTCCAAGGTCAACCGCCAACCGTCAAGTCCTTTCTTACTTGCTGCATCATGCGCACAGTTCATAGCCGTTTGCGGCAAACCCTTAAGCTGATGTTGATCGGTAATGTGTTTCTGCCATGCCTGCGTCGCATCAAGTATATTTTCAGCGAAACGACTTGCCAGTTCCGCAAGGCGGCTTTTTATTTCCTTGAACCGGGCCTGCTTGTCTGACGGCAGATCCACACCGGATAGATGAAAATCGCGTAGCGCATTGTCGATACATTTTTGCTGTGCCTGGTTTAACTGCTGATAGGTCGGCCCGTCTGCCAATAGATTGAATCGTCGATACAGTCCTGCATGTTGTCCCAGTTCCGTGCCGTAAGCGGTGAGTTTGGCCAAGCAGAGATTATAGGATTCACGTAGTGCATCACTGTTTTTCACTGCATTAAGCTGACTGATCGGTGCCCACAGACTCTCCAGTTCATCTGCCATCTGTTCAAATGGGTAACCAAAATTATCCCAATCAGCTGGATCACTTTCATTGAGTAATTGTGCAATCGCTTGGCGATTTTGTTCCAGTTTCTGTTCGAGTGCATCCTCAATATCGTCAATAACAAGTGAAGAAAACTCAGGTAATGGCTTTATGGTTAATAATGGATTTGTCATAACTGATTAACGCCAAACGTTGTGTCGAGAAAAGTGCCGAGAAAAGTGTCGTGAAAAAGTGCCGTAAAAATGGCTATTGTCGCATAATTAAACCTGCAATAATCGTACAAACCATTACGAAGGCTTATATGGTCCGATGAACGCTTATAACAGATGCAGTATTCGCCATTACCAAGGTCATATTCCCAAATTCGGTGAACGGGTTTTTGTCGATGACAGTGCTGTCATTATCGGTGACGTGGAGATTGGTAATGATTCTTCTATCTGGCCCTGCAGTGTCGTTCGGGGTGATATGCATTATATCCGTATCGGTGAGCGGACCAGCATTCAGGATGGCAGCATCTTACACATTACTCATGCGGGTCCCTACAACGCAAAGGGTTGGCCATTGCTAATAGGCGATGACTGCACCGTCGCACACCGCGCCGTTTTGCACGGTTGTCATCTGGGTGACCGGGTATTGATTGGTATGGGCGCTATTGTGATGGATGGAGCGATCATCGAAAACGATGTGGTACTTGCTGCCAACGGCCTGGTGCCACCCGGTAAAACCCTGCAAGGTGGTTTTCTTTATGTAGGTAGTCCAGCCCGACAAATTCGCCGGCTGACCGAACAAGAGCTGGCCTTTTTTACTTATAGCGCAACAAACTATGTCAGACTGAAAGACCAGCACCTGAGTGAATTGAACAAACAAAACGAGGAGAAAAAACAAGATTAGCTTATGTGTGCAGTGTCGCTCTAATCGCGTCAATAACCGGCGCTGTTTCTGGCTGCAAACCACGCCATAGAAAAAATGATTCGGTTGCCTGCTCCACCAACATACCCAGGCCATCAGCCACCGCTGCACCACGCTGCTCAGCCCATTGTAGAAACACCGTTTTCTCCGCCCCATACATCATGTCATAACAGCATGCCCCAGTGGTCAGCAGCTGATCTGGAAGAGGCGGTAAATCCTGAGATAAACTGGCCGAGGTGCCATTGATGACCAGGTCAAATACATTGCTTTGAAGTTCGCCAAAGCCACAGGCATGGATTTTGCCGTTCTCGGAAAAACTTTTTGCAAGCAGCTGTGCTTTTTCCACCGTTCTGTTCGCAATACACAACTCGGCAGGCTCTTCCTTTAGTAATGGACCCAGCACTCCGCGCACAGCACCACCGGCACCAAGCATCAGTACTTTTTTACCCTTAATAAGCCAGTGTAAATTTTGCTTGAGATCTCTTACCAGCCCAATACCGTCGGTATTTTCTCCCAACACCGAACCATCGCTTTGTAAGATCAAGGTATTCACAGCACCTGCCTGACGCGCTCTTATACTCAGCTGACCCGCAAAATGATAAGCATCCAGCTTGAAGGGGACGGTAATATTCAGACCTTTACCCTGTTCGGAGAAAAAAGCGCTCGCTGCCTGCGTAAACTGATCCTCAGCCACCAGCTCTTTGGTATAAACCATATCCTGCCCGGTCTGCTCCGCAAATAATTGATGAATCTGCGGGCTTTTACTGTGTTTAATCGGGTTGCCAAATACGGCATATCGCTCAGTCATCTGCACTCTATCCAGTCACGCGGTTCAAGGAATTCATATACGCGGGCTTCTTCGGAATCCGCATCGGGTTGCCAATTATAATCCCAGCGCACAAGTGGTGGCAGAGACATTAAGATGGATTCGGTTCGCCCCTGCGATTGCAGACCAAATAATGTGCCTCGATCATAGACCAGGTTGAACTCCACATAGCGCCCGCGCCGATAAAGCTGGAATTGGCGCTGTCTGTCTTCATAGGCCGTGTCTTTGCGTTTACTGATTATGGGTTTGTAGGCGCCAAGGTAACTGTCACCAATGCTCTTTGTAAAATCAAAGCTGCGTTTAAAATCCCATTCATTAAAATCATCAAAAAACAATCCGCCAATACCGCGAGCTTCCTGCCGGTGTGGGAGATAGAAGTAATCATCACAGGCTTTTTTCAGATACGGATACCAGCCTGGACCAAACGTCTGACAAGCTTCACTGGCTGCCCTATGCCAAGACAGACAATCTTCTTCAAAAGGATAATACGGCGTTAAATCATAACCACCACCAAACCACCAGACCGCTTTTTCTCCAGGTGTATTGGCAATAAAAAACCGCACATTAACATGCGAGGATGGCACATAGGGATTTCGCGGATGAAACACTGCTGAGACACCCATTGCTTGAAAAGAACGACCCGCCAGTTCCGGTCGGTTGGCTGTCGCTGATGCGGGAAGGGCATCTCCAAAAACATGGGAAAAATTGACACCCCCTTTCTCAAAGACGTCCCCTTCACTGATTACACGGCTGATACCACCGCCACCTGCTTCACGTTGCCAGGCTTCTTGCTCAAACCTAGCCTCTGGCTCAAGTGATTCGAGCTCTTGACAGATATTTTGTTGCAAAGCCAGTAAATAACGTTCCACCGCATCAGAATCAGGTTCACTCATCGTTTTTGCCTTGGTGTAGCATTTGTAACAATAGACTTAACCGGCCCGAAATATTTTACCACTGATCAGGTCTTTGATTTGTGAAGGAGATTGATAAGCCCCTAATTCACCAGGCACCGTATAATCGATATCTGCCGCGAAATGCCGCTTTAATTGCAAGGTGTTTTTTGCGGGTTCTCGGCCTTCCAAATTGGCTGAAGTCGACACGATAGGACCACCAAAGGCATTACAGAGTTGCTGAACCGTCGGATGCGCACAGATCCTGATGGCCACTGTATTATGCACACCACGAATCCAGGGGGGCACATGACCATTATCAGGAATTAGCCACGTTGTAGGCACCGGTTGCTCTTGCTGTAACTGATTGATTTGGCTGGCTTTAAGCTTAGTGAAGAAGGGATTAAGTTGCTCCAGGGTACTGGCCACTAAAATCAATCCTTTAGACACATCCCGATTTTTCAATGCCAATAATCGATCAGTTGCGACCTCATTAAACGGATCACATCCCAAGCCCCAGACTGCTTCGGTAGGATAAGCGATGACACCGCCTTGGCGGAGCTTGCCAATAGCCTGCTGAATATGAAAAGAGTAGGGCATTAGGGCGTTTAGTCAGACGCTAACTTCTTTTGCAGTGCCTGATCTTTTTCTAGAACAGCGTTGGCGTTGGCTTGGCGTTCATTTTCCAACTGTACCGCCAGGGATTCATCACTCGTCGCCAGGATCTGGGCTGCCAGATAAGCCGCATTTTTTGCTCCGGCTTTGCCAATCGCGACTGTCGCCACTGGAATACCGCCAGGCATCTGGGCTGTGGAAAGCAGTGCATCCAACCCGCCGAGAGACGCATTGATCGGAACGCCAATGACCGGTCGCAAGGTGTTAGCTGCTACGGCACCCGCCAAATGGGCAGCCATCCCCGCAGCGGCAATAAACACGCGGCAACCACGCTTGTCGGCATCAACCACGTAGTCATGGGTTACCTGAGGTGTGCGGTGCGCTGAGGTTATTTTTACTTCACAGGGAATATCAAATTTTTTCAATACATCTATAGCCGCTTCCATCACCGGCAGATCAGAATCTGAACCCATTAACACGGAGACAAAGATATTATTCATAACCACTAGGCCTTGCTTACGGTCGTTTAAAAGAGAGCGCAACTTACCGCAATGGCTTATTTGACGCAAGTTTACACACACACATTTTCTAAGCTTAAGTTAATTTCATCACGCGGTAAGGCCTGGTAACCACCGGCACCGCTTTCCACCAAGCCTTTCAATTCCAGACTGATCAGGCCGGCAGATACAACACCCACCTCCAGTTTTGAGCAGTTAACGATTTGCTCTACTGTTGTTGGCTCATACCCAATACAGGCTAATAGACGCTCCTCCTGTGACGATAATGACATGCGCTTTCTATTATCATCAGATGAAGTTTCCGTGAACGTCTGATAAAGACCTCCTATTTCCTCAAATAGATCGGATGCCGATTCAACCAGCTTTGCCCCTTGGCGAATCAGTGAATGGCAACCTCGACTCATCGGATTGTGAATTGATCCGGGTATCGCAAACACCTCCCGAGACTGCTCCAACGCATATTGGGCAGTGATCAATGAACCACTTTGGCGGGCGGCCTCTACAACTAATACACCCATGCTTAAACCACTAATGATGCGGTTTCGCCTTGGGAAGTGGTCTCTTTTCGGGCCGCATCCGAGAGGAAATTCAGATACCAAAGCGCCATTCTCAAGAATCAGCTCCGCCAAATGGCAGTGTCGGGCCGGATAAACAATATCAACCCCTGTCCCCAGAACCGCTACGGTATTGCCACCGGCTTGAATTGCACCTTCATGACTGGCTGCGTCAATACCCAATGCCATACCGCTCGTCACCGTAATACCGTTGCGGCAAAGCTCCTGCGCAAACGCTTTGGCAGTTCGACATCCTCCTTGACTGGCGTTGCGCGCACCTACCATGGCAACTTGAGGTGAGTTCAATAGGCCTTTGTCGCCAAGCACATAGAGTAGGGGAGGTGGGTTGACTGTTTCTCTTAACAGCGCCGGATAGTCTTCATCATGGTAAGTAATCACTGTCGCCGAATGGGTTTTCAACCACTGTAGATCGTCATTTACCTGCCTGGCCAGGGGGGACTGTTGCTTGCGCGTAAGATCTGCCAGTAATGCAATGGATTCTGCTTTAATCCCAAGATCCCGCAATTGCGCGCTATTGGCGTTTAGTGCGCTTTTTGCTGAACCAAAATAATCGAGTAGTTTATGAAACCCTTTAGGGCCGATGCCTGGCAATCGTTGAAGAGATATCCAACAGAAAAGTTCACTCTGGCAGTCCATGCCTCTATTACCTCCTGTAATTCGAGCAGTTTTTTTGAGCGTAGTAATTACCTCAGAACCACGTTATCTCAACCATATCTGGATAATTTTTTATATTGGAATTTAACAATACTGTTTCTACGGAATGCGTACATGGTCCATTACAGCCAACGGCTGACTGGCATTCAACACAATCCCGTAACTCATTTTATTAAACGTGCGAAAAACCATCAGTATGCCGGCGCGAACACTGGGCAATTGCACTAGCTCGCTGGTCACCTTATCGCGTACCACCTCTCCTTTTTTGTAGATGGCCAGCACATGACCCACTTCCAGTCCATTTCGTTCACCTTTGTTCAATGCGACGATATCCATTGTGCCAACCTGCGAGACTCCACCCTCAACGGCAACAATAGTCCCGTTAATATCCAAGTTGGGTGCACTGGGATAAAATGTCGCAGTCACTTTGCGTTCCTGAAATGGCAGTAAACGATCATTGACGCGCACTTCTTCATTGGAGCGATTGAGCACCAAGGTAGCCACATCTTTATCCATTGCGATCACTTTTCCAGCAGCAATATCAATAGCCTGCAATCCAAGCACCTCCTCCGTATCAGGATCGCTAAAGACCTGCCCTCGACGGTAGATACCATAAACGACTTCGTCTTTTACGAATTCCCCGCGGGCATATAATTCATCTCCGGCCCCTGCAATAATGCGCCCACCCGCCCCTGCCAAAACATAGGGTGCTGATGCAAGATCATCCTTTTCCAGAATGCGACTGCGACTGAGAAACGCATTGATTTTTTCCAAAGGAATAGCTGGAATGGCCGTATCAATCGGCGAAATTCGCACTTGTGGTGTCAACTTAACCGTTCTACTACCCTCACCACGTTGAACCACAATCTTGGGCCTACCTTCAAAATAAACCAGATTTAGGCGGTCGCCCGGAAAAATAAGATGGGGATTTTCAATCTGCGGATTCACCTGCCAAATTTCAGGCCATAACCAGGGATCACGCAGGAACATATTCGAGATATCCCATAGGGTATCCCCTTTCTCCACGAGATAGTGCTCGGGATGGCCGTCTTTGAGCACAACATCCTGGGCAGCCAACGATGCAAGTGAAAGCAAACCGGCTAAGCACCCTAATAATATCTTTTTCATGGTATGTTCCTTGAACTGACCAGCCTAATTGATACCGGCTTCACGACATGGGACGCAAAGCAGCATAAGCTCGGAATGTGGTTATTCGCCAACGTGTTATTGTTCCTTAAATATAGAGCATTAATCGATGTCAATTTGTATAATATAGCACGCGAATGTCGGTGGTTGTGGTTGATGTCACAAATTAATTGCCGACTGATCATAAAGTTAGCCTCATCTTTTGAATCTATCTGGAGCTTTTCCTTCGAACAATGGCTATTCTCGACATTCTGGAATTCCCCGACCCTCGCCTGCGTAACAAAGCCGATCCAGTAACCCAGGTGGATGAGCGCATCCAGACTCTGGTGGCCGATATGCTGGAAACCATGTACAACGCCCCGGGGATTGGACTCGCAGCCACCCAAGTGAATACGCACAAGCAGGTAGTGGTCATTGATATTTCAGAAGATAAAGACCAACCACTGGTGTTAATCAATCCACAAATTGACATTCTGCCTGATGAAGAAAAGGAATATGAGGAAGGCTGCCTGTCAGTCCCTGGGTTTTACGAGACCGTAACTCGACCAACACATATTCATGTTAATGCACTGAATAAGCAGGGTGAACGTTTTGAGCTTGAAGCTGAAGGCTTACTAGCCGTTTGTATTCAGCATGAGATCGATCATCTGAATGGCCGATTGTTTATTGATTATCTTTCTCCTATCAAACGACAAAGAATCCGAAAAAAGCTCGAAAAGCAACATAAACAACAGGCATAATGCAGTTTCTCATCATCAATGCTTAACTAATCGAAATTTAACTGAAAAACTATGGCGCCCATGCGAATTATTTTTGCCGGCACACCGGATTTTGCTGCACATCAGCTTAAAACCCTGCTCGACTGTCCCTTGGTTGATATTGCCGCCGTTTACTGTCAGCCCGACCGCAAAACGGGGCGAGGGAAAAAGCTGAGCCCACCACCGGTCAAACAACTGGCCATGGCACATGATCTGCCTGTTTTACAGCCGATTAGCCTGAAAGACAAGGCGGCTCAAGACGAATTAAATGAATTCAAGGCCGAACTGATGGTTGTCGCAGCTTACGGCATGATATTACCCGCTGCAGTCTTATCCTTACCCAAGTATGGCTGCATCAATGTCCATGCATCACTGCTACCGCGATGGCGCGGAGCAGCGCCTGTCGAAAGAGCGATCGAAGCAGGGGACGATAAAACCGGAGTGACCATCATGCAGATGGATGAAGGCCTGGATACCGGTGATATGCTGTACAAAAAAGAACTGACGATAACAGCGCAAGAGACTGGGAAAAGTCTTCGCGAAAAGTTGGCGCAAATCGGCAGTGAAGCGCTGATCGAAGTATTACAGCAATTTGAGCAAGGTGTTGTCACGCCGGAAAAACAGAAGGATGAACTTGCTTGTTATGCTCACAAGCTAACGAAACAGGAAGCAGAAATCGATTGGTCGCAAGCTGCTGTGGAACTGGCAGGAAAAATACGTGCTTTTAATGCCAATAATGTCTGTTTCACTCATCTCAATGATACGCGCATCAAAATCTGGGATGCCTGTGCAGAAACCAATTGTGCAAAAACCGATTGCGCTGATACTGATGGCCACAAAACTGATGATGCCGATTCCAGTTCACCCTTCGGCACTATACTCAGCGCAACAAAATCAGGTATTCGGGTACACTGTGGGCAGGGCATATTAAACTTGCAACAATTACAATTACCCGGCGCCAAACAGCTGGCGGTCGCTGATATTCTAAATGCCCGCAAAGATCTGTTTGCAGTTGGCTCTTGTTTTACAACAGCTGATATGACTAATAATGGATGATTCAAGACTTATTGCGGCGAAATGTCTAGCAGACATACTGCGCGGCAAATCCTCTCTCAGCAACTCCCGCTATCTTTCTAGTAAGCACTTACCTACTGGTGGTACCGCATTAACAAAGGAGTTGTGCTATGGCGTTTGTCGATACCAACCACGTCTAAGTGCCTGTATAGACCAGTTACTCAACAAACCATTACGACAAAAAGACTCCGATCTTTACGCGCTGATGTTGATCGGCTGTTATCAACTGAGCTACCTACGCATACCGGACCACGCCGCTATCGATAGCTGTGTTTCCTGCTGCGATACCTTGAAAAAGTCCTGGGCTAAGAAACTAGTCAACGGGGTATTAAGGCAATATCAACGCAGATCTGAAGAATTATTGCAATCGCTGCATGATTGGCAACTTCAAAGTCACCCACAATGGTTGGCAGAACAATTACGGCTTGCCTGGCCCAGGCAATTTGAATCTATTGTGGAAGCCAATAATCAACACCCACCCTTCATATTACGGGTCAATACGCAAAAACAAAGTCGGGAGGACTATCTCAGTTATCTGACAGAAGATTCTTCTGCATCCCGCTGCACTTATGCCAGCGACGGTATTGTCCTAGCAAAAGCAAAAGATGTCACTCAGTTACCTGGCTTTGCCCAAGGCTGGATCAGCGTTCAGGATGAAGCAGCACAGTTCGCGGCCGATTTGATCAATGTACAATCCGGCCAAAAAGTGCTGGATGCCTGTGCTGCACCTGGAGGCAAAACGGCACATATCCTGGAAAGAACGCCGGATTGCCAGCTTACGGCTCTCGATCACGACGAAGGACGATGTCAGCAAATTCAGGAAAATCTCCAACGTCTGGAATTAAACTGCACGGTTATTTGTGCCGACGCTGGAAATATTGAGGGCTGGTGGGATAGGCAAACCTTTGACGCCATTCTGTTAGATGCACCATGCTCTGCAACAGGTGTTATCAGACGACACCCGGATATAAAACTACTGCGCAGAAAAGATGATATTGGCAAGCTTGCCGCGCAACAACTTCATTTGCTCACAGCGCTGTGGCCAACATTAAACCCGGGGGGGCGTTTAATTTACGCCACCTGCAGCATTCTTCCCCAAGAGAATGAAACAGTCATTGATCAATTTTTATCACAGACAAAAGATGCGATAAGCTGCGCAATTAATACCGCGTGGGGAGAACCTACAGGTTTTGGCAGACAGCTTCTCCCTCAGCCCGGAGGGCACGATGGTTTTTATTACGCGCATTTAGAAAAAAAGAGCTATAACTGAAATCACTAGCCCGCATTTCTCACAAGGATTTCGCGTTGACGGTGAGGGCTGGCACTCTGTAAAGAATTTTAGGAGGGAATCAGGTATTGGGTATACCTGTGACCGAGTAAAATGCTTTACAGAGTGTCAGAACCAGTTTCAAGCGAAATAGGCAAAATGCACAGAACTTTCAGAAAAAATATAATTTGAACTGCCGTCTTGTGAGAAATGCGGGCTAGGAGTCTGTCCGAGAATAGATAAGATAATAAGCCGCTCTTTAGTAGCAGCGATGCTTAAACTGGAAGAATACAATGAAAATTCTGATTCTGGGCGCCGGTCAAGTGGGGGGAGCGCTGGCCGAAAACCTGGCAAGTGAAAATAACGACATCACCCTAATCGACATTAATGCCGATCGCTTACGTGAACTGCAGGACAGGCTGGATATCAGCACCGTGCAGGGAAGATGCTCACATCCGCATATTATGCGCAAAGCCGGCGCTGAAGATGCTGATATGCTAATCGCCGTCACCAACAGTGACGAAACGAATATGGTGGCCTGCCAGATCGCCTACAGCCTGTTTCGCATTCCAACAAAAATAAGCCGCATTCGGGCAACATCCTATTTGACGCGTGCAAACCTGTTTGGCAATGACGCAATACCAATAGATGTATTGATCAGTCCAGAGCAATTGGTTACAAAATATATTCTGCAACTTTTAGAGTTTCCTGGTGCACTGCAGGTGCTGGATTTCGCCGATGGAAAGGCTCAACTGGTGGGTGTTAAAGCCTATTATGGCGGCCCGATGGTCGGACAACAGCTGAGTCAGATTCGCCTGCATATGCCAAAGGTAGATACACGCGTTGCCGCTATTTTTCGCCGCAACCGTTCCATCATACCTACCGGCGACACCATCGTTGAAGCGGATGACGAAGTCTTTTTTATTGCTGCCAGCGATCATATTATGCCAGTCATGAGTGAACTGCGGCGCATGGACAAACCCTATAAACGGGTTGTTATCGCCGGTGGTGGCAATATTGCCCAGCGACTGGCGGAATCGACAGAATCTCGTTATCAAGTCAAAATCATTGAGCAGAACCAGGACCGCTGCCTGCAACTATCTGAAAATCTAGATCGCAGCATCGTGATACACGGTCATGCTTCTGACAAGGAGCTGTTGCTTTCAGAAAATATCGAAAATACCGATATTTTTTGCGCACTAACCAGTGATGACGAAGCCAACATCATGTCCTCCATGCTCGCCAAACGCCTTGGCGCTCGCAAAGTGATATCACTCATCACCAATCCTGCCTATGTTGACCTGGTCCAGGGTGGCGAGATTGATGTTGCACTATCACCTCAAACGATCACTATCGGCAGTCTGCTGACTCATGTACGAAAAGGAGATATGACCAATGTGCATTCTTTACGTAGAGGCGCTGCCGAAGCCATCGAAATTGTAGCCCATGGCGATAGCCGCACATCCAAAGTCGTGGGCAAGCATTTAAGTGAAATTGATCTCCCCGAAGGTGTGACTATCGGGGCTATTGTTAGGGACGATACCGTTATTATCGCCCACAAACATGTGGTTATAGAAACTGATGACCATGTGATATTGTTTTTGCTGAATAAAAAACAAATCCGCCAGGTTGAAAAACTGTTTCAGGTGGGTTTTGCCTTTTTCTAAGAAAAGTAACTCAGGCTATGCAATTTTCCATTATTTCACGCATTCTCGGTATTTTGTTGATGCTATTTAGCATCACAATGCTAGTGCCTTTATTTGTTTCATTTTTTTATCATGATAACGCCCACATGGCGTTTATCATTAGTTTTGTTATTGCCTTTACCTCTGGACTGGCGATTTGGTTACCCGTTCGCCAAGAACGTCACGACCTGCGTCATCGAGACGGCTTTCTTATCACCGCATTGTTCTGGCTCGTACTGGGTCTGTACGGTGCAATACCCTTAGTACTTGTTGAAACACCGAACTTATCCTTTACCAATGCAGTATTCGAATCAGTATCCGGTCTGACAACGACGGGCGCAACGGTCATAAGTGGTCTGGATGCCTTACCCAGATCCATTTTGTATTATCGTCAGCAACTACAATGGCTGGGGGGGATCGGTATTATCGTTATTGCCGTCGCCATACTGCCAATGCTAGGCATAGGGGGTATGCAGCTTTATCGAGCTGAAACACCCGGGCCTGTCAAAGACAACAAACTGACACCACGCATCACCGAAACGGCAAAGTGGCTATTTTTTATTTATTCCATGCTAACAACCGCTTGTGCGCTAAGTTATTGGGCAGCAGGTATGTCATTGTTCGATGCCATCACCCATAGTTTCTCTACAGTAGCCATCGGCGGTTTTTCAACGCACGACGCCAGTATGGGGTATTTCGATAATCCATTGATCATGATGATAGCGATCGTGTTTATGTTCGTATCTGGAATAAATTTCGCACTTCATTATGTCGCCTGGCGCAACATAAAAATCTGGCACTATTTTGCAGATTCTGAAACAACCTTTTATTTTTTTATGATGTTGTTATGTGGTACAGCCACTTTCATAGCTCTGATTATCACCGATACCTTGTCTTTCAGCGATGCCTTGCTGCATGGCACTTTTCAAGTGGTATCCATTGCAACGACGACAGGGTTTGCCACTCAGGATTTTGCTCACTGGCCCAATTTTTTGCCTTATTGGTTAATCTTTTTTGGCTTTATTGGCGGTTGTGCTGGATCGACTGGCGGAGGCATGAAAGCCATTCGGGTTTTACTTATTTTTAAACAAGGTGTTCACGAAATCAGGCAGCTGATTCACCCAAATGCCACCATTCCAGTTAAGTTAAAAAAACACCCTGTCAGCAATCGCGTCATGATTGCTGTATGGAGTTTTTTTTCAGCCTATGTTTTCGTGTTTATGGGAATTCTGATGTTACTGTTGATGACTGGAATGGATTATCTAACCGCTTTCTCAGCCACAGCCGCAACCATAAACAATCTCGGTCCTGGATTAGGGGAGGTTGCAGCCCATTACAATAATATCGGTGATTTTGCCAAATGGGTGCTTTGTTTTTCCATGTTGTTAGGGCGACTGGAAATATTTACCTTGCTTGTATTGCTGACACCGGAATTCTGGCGCCAATAGTGCGACAAGCAGATTATGAATAATAAGTTGCAAAAAAAATGGAACGAACGATATAACAACAACAAGACTGAATCACAACCCTCACGTGTTTTATTGGATAGCTTGCATTTGTTACCTTCCCGTGGCCAGGCATTAGACTTTGCCTGCGGCACGGGGGCGAATGCCTTGTGTCTTGCCCGACATGGACTTGAATGTCATGCCTGGGATATCTCCGATGTCGCTTTAAAAGCCCTCGATAGCTCAGCAGCTAAAGAAAAACTAAACATTCAAACTCTTCAACGTGATGTGGAATCAAACCCACCAAAACCTGATAGCTTTGATGTCATTGTTGTCAGTCATTTTCTTTTTCGCCCGGGTTGTACAGCATTATCACAGGCTTTACGCAAAGGTGGTTTATTATTTTACCAGACATGGTGCAAAGAAAAGGTATTTCAGCAAGGACCACAACGCACAGAGTTTTTATTAGCCCCCGGAGAGCTGCTCTCACTTTTTAAGATGCTGGAGCCTGTCGCTTATCGCGAAGAAGGTAACTGCGGCGACATTACTACAGGATTGCGCAATCAAGCTTATTTGGTCGGTCGCAAACGCTGACAATCCGAAGCCCTATTTTTTTGCATAAAATCGAGGCAAATTATTCGGACGACGCTTAAACCGTTTATATTCCCACTGGTATTGTTCCGGTGCACACTGCACACAAGATTCTACCGAACGATTCAAAGCTGCTACTGACTCATTGAGGTCGGCGGCGGCAATAGATTCATCCGCCTTAAAAAAAATCAATTCGAACCCTTTGGACTGCTCATTACGCAAAGCCATGCCACAAACCAGCTGCGCACCGGTTTTTGCCACCAGATTACTGACCAATGTCATGGTCAATGCTGGCACACCAAAAAAAGGGGCGAACAGTCCACTATTCGGGTCAGGTTCCTGGTCCGGCAGAATACCAATCATATTTCCAGCACGTAGCGTTTTGAGCAGCTGCATAACGCCTTTGCGGTCGGTCGCAGCCAGTTTGACGCCATTTCGTCTACGCGATCTGTAAATTAAATTGCCTAGTACCTCGGATTTTGGGGGTTGGTAAAGAATGGTTGTTTGGTAGTATTTGCCTAAATAGAGGCCAAGAAACTCCCAATTGCCAATATGGGGAGCCAACAAAATCACACCCTGTTTCGATGCCGCTGCTTCAGCCAGAATGTCAGCCCCGTGTATTTTGGTAATGACTTTCAATACGGTTTCAGCCTGCCAATACCAGGCTGGCCCCATTTCAACGGTTGTTTTCGCGGTTTCCTGCAGACTTCTTTTGACCAGCAATGCTTGATCAGCTTCAGGCATTGCTGGATAACATAAGGCGATATTGGTTTCAGTAGTACGGCGAGCCCGGCCATTAACCCACCATAAAATACCGCCTAACAGCGTCCCAATACGGCGGCAGAATCGTAGAGGCATCGTTGAAAACAGCCTCAACATCCAAACAACGAACTTACCGTGTATATCTGACATGTTGCCCATTATCCAATATGAAGGGAGGGATATTACATTAAGCGGCTCTGGTTTCGCAAAGCCGGTTTCGCAAAGGGACTTCGACTCCATTTAATGATTTGATCCGCTGAGATAAAAAAGCTACTGCTTCTCAATAGGTTTGCCGCCTAGAAGGCGCTATAATGTCGCGTTTTTCGCGGCATAAGGGCTGGCGTAATAATTAATTTCCATTTCTGGGTTTTCAGGCTCCATTAGGGCGAGGCGTGAGGAGGGCGAATAGTGGGCTATTTAACCGACGAACAACGCGGCCATAATGAGAGAATGGAAAGTCAGAAAGGGAAATCAATTTTGAAGGCAGCCCAAAATTCATATTGAGGGGTTTATCGGTGGCCGAAACCAGTGCTAAAGATCTATCAACATTCCAGGGCCTTATTCTGGCACTGCAACAATTTTGGGCCGAACAGGGCTGTGTCGTATTACAACCGCTGGATATGGAGGTCGGCGCGGGTACTTTTCATCCCGCCACTTTTTTACGCGCTATTGGCCCGGAAACCTGGAATTCGGCCTATGTTCAACCCTGCCGCCGACCCAGCGACGGACGCTACGGCGAAAACCCTAATCGCCTACAACACTATTACCAGTTTCAGGTGGTTCTGAAACCTTCCCCTGACAATATCCAGGATCTCTACCTTCAATCCTTGAAATCACTGGGCATCGACCCGAAGGTTCATGATATCCGGTTTGTCGAAGATAACTGGGAATCGCCGACGTTAGGCGCCTGGGGTTTGGGTTGGGAAGTGTGGTTAAACGGCATGGAAGTGACTCAGTTTACCTATTTTCAACAGGTAGGAGGTCTTGAATGCCGCCCAGTCACCGGTGAAATCACCTACGGCATAGAAAGGATTGCCATGTATCTGCAGGGAGTCGACAGCATATACGATTTGGTCTGGACCCGAGCTCCTCAGGGAGATGTGAGCTATGGTGACGTATTCCATCAAAACGAGGTGGAGATGTCTCACTACAACTTCGAGCAAGCGGATGTGGATTTCTTGTTTACGAGTTTTGATCAATACGAGCAGGAAAGTAACCGCCTGATTGAAGCACAATTACCGCTACCCGCCTATGAGATGGTGATGAAAGCCTCGCACGCATTTAATTTGCTGGACGCCCGCCACGCAATTTCAGTCACGGAAAGGCAGCGCTTTATCTTACGTGTACGCACACTTGCCAGGAATGTCGCACAGGCCTATTACCAAGTGCGCCAGACATTGGGTTTTCCCCTTGCAACAGACGCATTACGCAAAGAAGCTTTGGCTAAAGTAGGGGAGGGCAAATAATAATGGCTATCGACTTTTTAGTAGAAATCGGTACAGAAGAGCTACCACCCAAGGCGTTGAAGAGTCTCTCCGAGTCTTTTGACCGGAGTATCAGGGATAATCTGACAAGCGCAGGATTCCATCTTGGCAGTACCATACGCTATGCAACACCTCGACGACTGGCTGTTTGGGTAAAAGACCTGGATGAAAAGCAAGCAGACCAGCAGGTAGAAAAATTAGGGCCCGCCGTCAAAGCCGCATTTGACGGCGAGGGCAAACCCACTAAAGCAGCCGAAGGTTTTGCACGCTCAAATGGTGTAACGGTCGATCAACTCGAACAGTTAGAGACTGATAAAGGCTTACGGCTGGCCTATCGATCTGTACAAGAAGGAAAAACTGCGATTGAAGAACTGCCCGGCGTTGTTCAATTGGCACTAGATAGCCTACCCATCCCTAAAAAAATGAAATGGGGGGATAAAAAAGAAGAGTTTGTTCGCCCCGTACACTGGGTCGTCATGCTGCTAGGCGAAGAGACAATTAACTGTGAAATTCTGGGTATTAGTGCCAGCAATCTAACTTATGGCCATCGTTTTCACGCACCCCAAGCTTTCCCTCTTCGCTCAGCCTCCAATTACGAAAGCAGTTTGAAAGAGCAGGGGTATGTGATCCCAAGCTTTGGAGATAGACGTAATATCATCAAGCAGCAGGTGCAAGAGCAGGGCGCAAAAATCAGTGGTATTGCACAAATCGACGGGGCTCTTCTGGATGAAGTCACCGCTCTGGTTGAATGGCCTGTCGCTCTGGCAGGGAGATTTGAAGAGCGTTTTCTTGAAGTACCCGCAGCTGCGTTGATTTCCTCAATGAAAAAACATCAAAAGTACTTTCATGTTGAAGACAATGACTCAAAACTGCTGCCTTATTTCATCACTGTCGCCAATATTGAAAGCACGGATCCACAACAAATTATCGCCGGTAATGAACGGGTTATTCGCCCTAGACTAGCGGATGCGGCTTTCTTCTATGAAACCGATAAAAAAACGACTCTGGCCGCTCAAAGTGAAAAACTCAAGAATGTTGTCTTTCAAAAACAGCTAGGCAGTATTTATGACAAAACCGAACGTGTAGCCAAGCTAGCCGTCTACATTGCAGATCAAATTGGCGCTGATGCGAAAGTAGCTGAAAAAGCCGCGCTGTTAAGCAAGGCGGATCTGGTCAGCGAAATGGTCTTCGAATTTGAGGATTTGCAAGGTGTGATGGGTTTCCACTATGCCACCCTTGAAAACCAAGCGGCAGAACTTGCACAAGCGCTAGATGAACAGTATTGGCCCCGATTCGCCGGAGATGATTTACCTATATCGGCGACTGGGCAGGTACTTGCCTTGGCGGATCGTCTGGACACATTGGTTGGCATTTTTGGTATTGGTCAACCTCCAACGGGGAACAAAGACCCGTTTGCACTACGACGTGCCTCTTTGGGTGTATTAAATATCATTGTTAAAAAAGAACTCGACTTAGACCTCCGGGATCTGTTGGCGCATGCACAGCAAAACTATCCCACACTGCCTAGTCATGAAGGTTTGGTGGATACCGTTTTGCATTATATGATCGAGCGTTTTCGCGCCTGGTATAATGCAGAGCATATTGCAACCGAAGTGTTCCTTGCCGTCAACGCCAAGGGGGTGAGTGCACCATTGGATTTTGATCGACGAGTCCAGGCTGTCAATGCTTTTGCTCAACAACCCGCTGCATCCTCACTTGCCGCTGCAAATAAAAGAGTATCTAATATTCTTCTGAAGCAGGCCGGAGACATTAATTCGATAACAATCGATGAAAGCTTGCTTCAAGAGTCGGCCGAACAATGCCTGGCTCAACAAATTTCATCGCAGGCCGAATCGATCAAACCTCTACTTCAGGATAAAGACTATAAGCAGGCACTTACTAACCTTGCGGCCCTGAAAGAACCTGTAGATCAATTTTTCGATAACGTGATGATAATGGTCGACGATGGACCCTTGCGAAATAATCGGATCGCACTTTTACATCACTTGCGCCAACTGTTTCTCGAAGTTGCTGATATATCGTTGTTAGTACCTAATAAATAAGGAGTCTTGATCTTGGGTTTGATCATTTTAGATCGCGATGGTGTCATCAACGAGGACTCAGATCATTTTATTAAAAATGCCGATGAATGGGTGCCTATACCTGGCAGTATTGATGCCATAGCAACACTATCCCAACACGGATTTACCCTTGTTGTTGCCAGCAATCAATCTGGACTTGGCCGCAATTTGTTTGATCTTGACGACCTTGAAGCCATGCACAGCAAAATGCGCCAACTGGTAGAAAATGCTGGTGGATTGATCAGCGGTATTTTTTACTGCCCCCACCATCCTGATGACAACTGCCAATGTCGAAAACCAAAACCCGGATTGCTTGATGCCATTGAGGAAGAGTTCCAATGCTCAGTGAATGGTCAAATATTGATCGGGGATAATTTAAAAGATTTGCAGTTAGCCCGATCCAGATCCTGCATTCCTATCCTCGTAAAAACGGGAAAAGGACTATCAACACTGCAAAAAACGGAAAAATCAGATGAGTGGAAAGATCTATTGGTGTTTAGTAACTTAGCGGAAGCCGCCAATTACCTTTTAAGAGGAAAGGAAACAAAACGATGATTCGTACCTGCTGGCTGAGTATTCGTTCAGCTGTATTTTATCTTGGTTACTCTCTCCTTACAGCCTGGTTTGGTTTTACCGCTATACTATTTATGTCCTGGTTACCCTATTCGGTCAGACGACATTACCTAGTTCGGTGGAATCACGCTGTTGTTTGGTGGTTGCGTTGGTGCTGCGGCGTCCGCTATCAGGTAAGTGGACAACAGAATTTACCTAAAGCCCCCTATGTTGTGCTAAGTAAACATCAAAGCCAATGGGAAACCTTTTTTCTGCAAACCCAGTGCTCTCCTCTCAGTACAATCCTAAAAAAGGAGCTGTTATCGATTCCTGGTTTTGGTTGGGGTTTGCGCTTAATGAACCCGATAGCGATCAACCGCGGTTCTCCACGTGCAGCGCTAAAACAAATGATGACACAGGGAGCGGAACGATTACGGGAGGGTATCTCGGTGCTGGTTTTTCCCGAAGGAACCCGTACCTCTACACAGCAGTCTGGAAAATATGCGCGCGGTGGCGCCAATCTAGCGACAGGTAGTAGCGTACCCGTCGTGTTTGTTGCCCATAATGCGGGACACTGTTGGCCCCCCCATCAATTTATAAAATATCCAGGCGTGATCAAGGTAGAGTTCAGCCAAGCGCTCAATACTACAGACCGGTCCAGTAGAGAAATCACCGGCATGGCCAAAGAATGGATCGAATCAAAAATTGTGGAATTCGAAAATTACAGAATTCACTAAATGTAAGCTCACCAACACGCTCCATCATAAAATTTGAATCCTTTCAACGTTAGTTTTGTGTTTGCCTTTTAAGAAGCTGTCTGCGTTCATTTTGCAACTTTCCGATTTCCTCGTGTTCACGTGAATTAAGTTTGTTATACCTTCTGTAGACAGCCTTCATCTTAAGCCTGATTTCACTGCGCTTTTTCTTCCCTTCCGGGGTTCGCGGCTGATTATCCCTCGACACTCGCAGCCTCTCATATTCTTGATCCCGCTTTACTGCCAGGGAGTCCTTTTTTTTCTCCCGCTGAGCAATCTCTCTATCCAATTCCCGTAGTCTATTAGAAATCGCAATCTCATCCCAAACAGCACTATTTTGTTTCTCCGGCTTAGAAGAAGAGGGTGGCACTACGTCAATAGTCACTTCTTTAGCATCATCCCCACAGGATTGAGTGCTAAAAACTGGATTGCCATGCATGTCTTTGCATTCATAAATAGAATCTGCCTGCACAGGCATGATGACTTGGCTCACTGTCATGAGTATCGATAAAAACAAGAACGTCACAAAGTCATTCGAGATCCTATAGATTCCGACGGACAAACCTGGTCGTGAATCATAATTAGGTATTAAACTAAAGCTAAGCATTTTAAGAACCACGTTTCGTCGGCAATTCTGGTTGCTTTGTATTCACTCTAAAGAATAACTATTCTTACAGTTTTTCATTGTGCTTTACTAACAGTGCTACTAATGCTGGCGCCAGAATAATGTCCGCAAAAAAGGCAACGGTAATACAAAATCCCGTTGCAAAGCCAAAGGCTGCCCAGTCGGATAAGGTGTTCATCACAAAAATAAAAAATGCCGTCGACAGTACAACAGTGCTAAAAAACAAGGCTTGTCCCGTTGTTTCTAATGTTTGTTTAACGGCATCACGCAAATCATGATCCCGGTTGTAGTAGCGTTGAAAGTTATGCATAAAGTGAATAGTGTCGTCTACTACAAGACCCAGTGCGATACTGCCCATTAACAAAGTCGCTGTCGTTAATTCGATACCGACTAAACTCATCATGCCTAGAGTAATAATAATGGGCGCCAAATTGGGAATCATGCTGATCAGACCTATCTTCAAATTTCCAATTAGGACGATCATTAAGGGAGTCACAATCAGGAATGCAATAACATACGAACTTGCTAAACTATAAGCAATTTGCACAAAAACACTAAATATAAGATCAATAACGCCACTAACCCAGAATTCAGCTTTACCTCTAAACATTTCGGCCAGTTTTTCTTTAAGATCGGCAACAACCGGTGTGTAATACACACCATCAACTAATGACATAGTTAAGGACATTCTTGCCATACTAAACTGCGAATCAACCAATACCTCCAAGTCATCAGCCCCACTGTTTTCAAACAGTAGTAATTCCTGGGCAACTACTTCTCTGTCTTTGGGTATGGTATAGAATTCCGGATTGTTTTCATTAAGCGCCTGATTGAGTTCCTTATTAACATCAATAATGGATATTGCTTTGGATATATTGATGTTATGAAATTCCTTTTCTGTCGCATATGTTCGAAATTCATCAATGAGTTGCAGTATTTCCGGATCCTTAATTCCATCTTTTTTTCCTGTGTCAATCACGATTTCAAGCGGTGCCGACCCCCCCATATCAGTATCGAACTTTTCTATGGACTGGCGAAGATAGTGATCTTCGGGAAGATTCTTATATGGGAAAAAAGAAAAGTTTATTTGCAGAGCAAAAACTAGAGCAAGACATACAGAAAATATCCAGATCGAAATAACGGATTTGGGGTAGGTAATGGCTATGTCTCCACACTTAACCAGTTGTCGTCGTAGAAATGTATCATTGCGTTCAGCTTGTTTCGTTATTTTAATGGGGAATACAGCTATAAGAGCCGGTAGTAAAACCAAGGAGTAGATGAGAGCAAATATCACTCCCATTGGGGCGATCATGCCAAACTCAGATACCGGTTTCATCGTCGATGAAAGAAAAGAGAGTAGACCACCGGCCGTCGTTAAGCCCGTCATAGCAATAGCCAAGCCTGAATGCTGTAAAGAATATGCCAGTGCTTCTTCTTTGTTATCGCCCCGATTACATGCTTGAAAAAATACGGTAAATAGATGTACTGAATTACCGACCCCAACGGCGAGAAGGAAGGACGGGACAATCTGCATGGAAAAACTGATTTTAATTCCTGCCATTGCCATAATGGACATTGTGGATAGCATAGCTAGGATTGAGACACTTAGCGGAAGAAACAGCATGGCAGCACGACGAAAAATCAGTAGCAGAAATACTGCAATAGCAATAATTGCAAACATCGTGAAACGGCTCATTTCATTGCTGACCATATTCAAAAACCAGGCCGCATCAAATGGACCTCCGACAGAGGATATGCGAAATCCCGGAGCGTCGTATTTATCGATGATCTTTTTGACAGCAATAAAAATTTCTCGCTCTCTATCGCTGCCGAGTTTTTCTAAGCTCGCTTTTTTATCATGTGAATAAGAAATATTGTCATCAAATCCGCTTAAGACTTCGTCATCGCTGTTTTCATCTGTGACATATATTTGATTCTTAATCGTCAGTACGGCCGTCTTGCTATCTGCAGAAAGAAACGTACCCACATAGAATGGATTGCTTAATGCTGCTTTTTTCTTCTCAAGTAGAGCAGCCTTTGTTTCTGGTATGTCTTCAAGAAAATCACTTACAACAAGTGCGTCGTCTTCTCCGCGGGTTTCACGAACGTTAATTAAACTTTCTATGTCATCGAGATAGGGGACCTCACGCTCTAGTTCTTCATGCAATTCTTTAAAACGCTTTAAAAATGTCGTATTAAAAACCTCAGTGGTTTCCACACTCATCAACGTCTTATTATCGTTAGAAAATTGCTGACGAAACGCATCGTAGCGAACCCTTACCGGATCATCTTCATAGAGAAACCCTTCTGTTGAAGTATCTACATCAATTTTTGGAAGTTGTGAACCAAGGCTTGCGGTGATCGCCAGCATAATGAAAATAATTAGCCAGGGATGACTATAAACTTGATGTCCCCAAACGCCGAACTGCCTTTCAACAAGTTCGCGGAAATCATTAATACGATTTGTTTGGGATAGTGCTTTCACTCGCTTAACCATAAGAACATTGCCTTTAATGGCACATTTTAAAGAATATTACACATCAAGGTTGGCTACTTTCAGTGCATTTTCTTCAATAAAATCTCTTCTGGGCTCGACTTGATCACCCATAAGGGTAGTGAAAATCTGGTCGGCTGCAATGGCATCCTCAATTGTCACCTGCAGCATACGACGTGTTTCTGGGTCCATTGTTGTTTCCCAAAGTTGATCGGGATTCATCTCCCCCAAGCCTTTGTAACGCTGAATTGAGTAACCTCGCCCAGCTTCATTCATTAACCAATCGAGAGCCTCCTTGAAATCCAGGATTTCCCGCTGTTTTTCACCGCGTTTTACATACCCGCCATCTTCAACTAAATTGTTGATTTTATTACCTAAACTGACGGATTGTTGATATTCTCCCGATGTAAAATATTCATGATTTATTATGTAGTCAACAGGCATTCCATGCGCAACCATGGTTATTTTGGGAAGATAAAGCTGGCGCTCAGAATCTTTAACGCTCATGACTTGATATTGGTGACTTCCAGAGCGATGGTCTTCATTTAGCGAATCTGACAGTTTTTCACACCAACGTTCAACCTCAGATTCCTCATGCAGCTGGTCCATTTCTAGTGCTGGAAGATATATCATCTGCTCCAATACTTCGCTAGGATACAAACGAGATAACCGCTGAATAGTGCTCATCACTGTACGATAATGTTCAACCAACTCTGTGAGTGCTTCTGAACTAATACCCGGCGCATTCGCATTCACATGTAAAGAGGCATTTTCCATCGCTGCATTGGTTAAATATTCTTTCAATGCATCTTCATCCTTTAGGTACTGATGTTGTTTTCCTTTAGAAATCTTATACAGGGGTGGCTGGGCTATATAGATGTGTCCTCTTTCGATCAGTTCAGGCATCTGTCTAAAGAAAAAAGTCAGGAGTAATGTGCGGATATGTGATCCATCAACATCTGCATCCGTCATAATAATGATGTAGTGATATCGAAGTTTTTCAGGATTAAATTCTTCTTTGCCAATTCCACAACCAAGCGCAGTAACCATTGTACCAACTTCTACGGAGGACAGCATTTTGTCGAATCGTGCTTTTTCTACGTTCAGGATTTTTCCTTTCAACGGTAGAATCGCTTGATATTTCCGAGCTCTGCCTTGCTTGGCAGACCCGCCAGCAGAATCACCCTCCACCAGGTAAATTTCTGATAATGCTGGATCTTTTTCCTGACAATCCGCCAATTTACCTGGCAAGCCAGCAATATCTAATGCTCCCTTTCGACGCGTCATTTCACGCGCTTTTCTAGCTGCTTCACGCGCTCTAGCCGCATCAATCATCTTTTGTACAATGATTTTCGCTTCCTGTGGAGACTCAATAAGATAGTCTGAAAAAGCTGCGTTCATCGCTTGCTCAACAGCCAGTTTCACTTCAGAAGAAACCAGTTTGTCTTTTGTCTGAGAAGAAAATTTGGGATCAGGAACTTTTACCGACATAATCGCTGTTAATCCTTCCCTAGCGTCGTCACCTGTTGTGTTGGCTTTGGATTTGGCATTAAGGTTTTCTTTTTCGATATAACTATTGAGGCTACGCGTTAATGCAGCTCTAAATCCAGCTAGATGCGTTCCACCATCACGTTGTGGTATGTTATTGGTGAAACAATAGATGTTTTCTTGGAAGCCATCATTCCACTGCAGCGAAGCTTCTACGCCTATACCATCCGCTGATTGCGTCGAAAAATGAAAAACATCATTTATCGGTGTCTTGTTTTGGTTGAGATATTCAACAAAAGCACTGACGCCTCCTTCGTACTCGAAATTTTCTTCTCTCGCTGTTCGTTCATCTTTAAGGTGAATCGCAACACCGGAATTGAGAAAGGACAATTCTCGCAAGCGTTTTGCCAAGATATCTGAGTGAAATTCAATATTATTAAACGTATCTGGCGAGGGCTTAAAATGGATTTCTGTCCCAGTAACGTCCGTTTCACCGATTACCTCAAGCGGTGCCTGGGGAATGCCATGACAATAAACCTGTTCAAATACCTTATTATCCCGCCGGATAGTTAGGCGTAATTCAACTGAGAGAGCATTAACAACTGAAACCCCAACGCCGTGCAGGCCACCGGATACTTTATAGGAATTATCATCAAATTTTCCACCAGCGTGTAATACAGTCATTATGACTTCGGCAGCAGAGACACCTTCGTCGTGCATTTCAGTAGGAATGCCTCTGCCATCATCAGATACCGTTACGGACTCATCAGGATGTATAGTCACTTTGATATGCTTACAATGTCCGGCTAATGCCTCGTCAATAGAATTATCTACGATTTCAAAAACCATATGATGCAAACCGGTACCATCATCTGTGTCACCGATATACATGCCGGGTCTTTTTCGAACAGCATCTAAACCTTTCAGTACTTTTATGCTGGAAGAATCGTATTCTTTCTCGTCTGTCATTCTCTATTGCTCCAATGCATTACTGATTAATACAATAAAAAAGGTTGTATGGTCAACGCCTTAAGCTACAAAATAGCTTCTCTCACTACGATGCTACTGTTTCCACAACTTCACCATGTTTCACGTGAAACAATTTCACAGCATCAATAATACTTAATTTACTGATGATCGTATCCACGTTTATACAAGTTATGAATATTTGGGCAAAATCCAGCTCAATCAAAACAAGTAATAAAGTAGACAGGTTTATGTCATCCAATTCAGCGGGCAAATCGTCGACTAGATAAAGTAAGTGTTTTCCTGACATCTCATTTACGGCAAGTCCATGCGCGATTACCAGAGAGGCTACTGCTAATTTTTGTTGGCCCCTAGATAAGTCTAGTTTCGCGTCATTTTTCCCATTTTTAATATCAAATGTTGCTCTGTGCGCACCAACGGAAGTGAATCCTCGCTTTAAGTCAATTTCAAGCTTTTCCGATATATGTTCTTCAAGTCCCTTTCTTTTATCCCAGCCAGGGAAATATTCAATTTCTACGTCTAAGTCGCCGATTAATCTCTTGTTGATTCCTGAAAAATTCTTTTCAAGAACAGCAAAGTAATTTTCTCTAATACCATCAATCACTTTTGATGTGGTTAATATTTCTTTATCCCACAGCCGCACCGCATCTAGGCGGCGTATTTTAGCATGACGAAGCGCTTCATTCCTCTGCTTCAAAGCCCTCATTAATCTTCGCCAATAATGATTAAATTCTTGTTCCACGTGGAACACACCCCAATCCAAAAACTTTCTTCTTACTATTGGGCCACCTTCCAATATTTGAAAGGTGTCAGAATTTAATATCTGTATGGGTATTCTTTCTGCGAGAAGATGAATCGAAGATGTTTTTTGGCCGTCAATTTTTATTAGAAATTCCTTGTTTCGTTTCCTAATGACGCCCACTGGTATAGCTCTTTCTCGCCTACCCGTTAAGGTGCCATGCACCATGCAAAAATCTTCATTTTCTTTAATAACAGCGTTGAATTTTGCAGTTCTGAAAGACCTGGCTAACCCTAAAATGTTTATTGCTTCTAATACAGACGTTTTTCCACTTCCATTTCGTCCATAGATTATATTAATTTTTTTAAGACTATTCAGTTCAGCCGAACTTATGTTACGAACACATTTAATGACAATATTTTGCAGCAGTGGTAATTCTTCTGACTTGAACATCTACAACCGCATCGGCATGACAACATATTGGGAATCGCTGCTTCCTTCTTCTTCAATTAAAGCACTGCTATTTGAATCTGAAAGGCTTATTTTTGCTGTTTCACCCGATAAAACTGTTAGCACATCTACCAAATAACTGACATTAAAGCCAATCTCTAGTTTTTCTCCATTGTAATCCACTGAAACGGTCTCTTCCGCTTCCTCCTGTTCTGGATTATTAGCAACAATCTGAAGGCTACCATCAGATAAAACTAGACGAATACCTCTATATTTTTCATTGGATAATATTGATGTCCTTGCAAAAGCTTGTCTAAGCTCTTGTCTTGAACCACAAACTGCTTTATTGCATACCTTTGGCATTACTCGTTCATAATCTGGAAATTTTCCATCGATTAATTTTGATGTAAAGGTATAGTTTTCTGTGTAGGCTCTAACGTGATTGGTACAAAAGACCAATTCGATTATTTTTTCTTCGTCTAGCAATAAGCGACCTAATTCTATGATTCCCTTTCTCGGCACTATGATCTGTTTATCACCCTCTACTTCGATTTCAGTATCGATACCACTCATGGCTAATCTATGCCCATCTGTTGCCACTGCCTGAAATCGACTTCTAGATAACTCCCATAACATACCATTTAGATAATAACGTACATCCTGCTGTGCCATTGCAAAAGAAGTTTGGTCAATTAGCTTCCTTAACTGGCCTTGCAATAGTTCTATTCTAAAATCTGAAGCACTTTCCTCTACTGTTGGAAAATCACTAACGGGTAGCGTTGACAATGAAAATCGACTTCTCCCAGATTTCACAGTCATTTTATTATCATTAGAGCTAAACTCCAAACTACTTCCTTCAGGTAATGATTTGCAAATATCCAATAATTTCTTTGCTGGTACTGTTATTTCACCATCTTCCAGCGAATCATCCAGTTCAAGTCGGCCCATTATTTCGACTTCCAAGTCAGTGCCAGTAATCATCAATTCAGAACCATTTATCACAAGCAATACATTAGAAAGTACGGGTAAAGTCTGTCTACGCTCCACGACACCGGCCACTAAACTTAGAGGCTTTAAAAAATAATCTCTATCCACTGAAAATTTCATATCTTTTGTCTCAAAATTTAGTCGGTGCTTTCTTCAAACAGATTTCATTTATTCTAAAAGTAACAATATTCTAACTCGTCAATATGCGCATCAGGTTTTTATAATCTTCTCTAATATCAGAACTAGATTCTACCAGTTCTGCAATCTTCCGGCAGGCATGCAATACCGTAGTATGATCACGCCCACCGAACGCGTCTCCTATCTCAGGTAAACTATGGTTCGTTAATTCTTTTGCCATAGCCATAGCAACCTGCCTGGGTCGAGCGATTGATCGGTTTCTTCTCTTTGATAACAGATCTGACATTTTAATCTTATAATATTCAGCAACCGTTTTTTGAATATTATCAATTCCAACTTGTCGATCTTGTAAAGCCAATAGATCCTTTAACGAGTCTCTCACCATATCGACATCAATGGGGCAGGCCTTAAAATGCGCATTGGCAATAACTCTCTTTAAGGCACCTTCTAACTCCCTAACATTAGAGCGTATCCTTTGTGCGATGAAAAAAGCGGCGTCATCTGGTAACTCCATATTTGCCTGTTCTGCTTTTTTTAGCAAAATAGCGACCCTTGTTTCAAGCTCAGGCGGTTCTACCGCCACAGTAAGTCCCCATCCAAAACGAGATTTTAACCGTTCTTCAACGCCATTGATTTCTTTAGGGTATCTGTCACAAGTGAGAATCATTTGTTGCCCCCCTTCCAACAGCGCATTAAAGGTATGAAAAAATTCTTCCTGTGATCTTTCTTTTCCTGCGAAAAACTGAATGTCATCAATTAATAGCGCATCTACATTTCGATAATATCGCTTAAAATCATTTATCGCATTCAATTGTAAAGCTTTGACCATGTCGGCTACAAATCGCTCAGAATGAAGATAAACCACTTTTGCGTTACGATTTCTTTTTTCCAGTTCATTACCTACGGCCTGCATAAGATGGGTTTTTCCAAGACCAACACCTCCATATAAAAATAAGGGGTTGTATGCGCCTCCTGGATTCTCAGCAATCTGCATAGAGGCGGCCCGGGCTAACTGGTTTGATTTTCCTTCAACAAAAGTGTCAAATGTATAATTATCAACGAGAAAACTTTGGTGCGTGATACCACCTTCTACCATAACCTTTCTTTTTTGCGAGGCATTTCCTTTTACAGTTTCTTGTTTCGATTCTTTAGCTATTTCCACTGCAGTATGCGTTTTTAAATTAGCTTTCCTATTAGAATCATCATTTCGTCTATCAAAACTACTTGGCCGTACATTGGGTGTTTTGTTTCTCTTTCCAATATCTAAGACAACCTGTTCAAACTCACCCTTACTCACTTCATTAACAAGTTCTTTAATACGTCCAAAATACTTGTCATTTACCCAGTCTTTTATAAAACGGTTTGGCGCTAACAAGCATAAACCCTCGTTTGCCAACTCAGCTCGCAGGGGTCGGATCCAGGTATTAAACTGTTGAGACGGCATTTCATCCTGCAGATGATCAATACACTGCTGCCATATTGCATCGGGCAAAACTTACCCCCCTCGATAAGATCGAATTAATATCCATTTTTCTATTATGGTTATTACTTTTTAAAGTAATATGCGACGCTGGGAAATTGACTTTGAAAGACGCATTTTACCTGGAAGATTAGGACTTATCCACAACTATCTCCTTTTGTTTCTAATCCTGATTAGACAATTTTTTTATCATAAATTCATACGGTTATAAATATTTTTCACAGAAACAATACCCTAACATATTTACCAGTACACAATATCTAGAGCAGTGGATAACCTGTGGATATACTTTCATTATGTTGTTGGATTATACTTTTCCCTGTATCTCCCTACGACTGTTCTTACTAATAGCTTTTCACAGTTTTCCCCAAGGTTCTCTACAGCTTTACGTTGCTTATAACTTCTTGTTTTGTGTAAAAGTAATCGATTCATACACAACATATAAATTTCTGGTACCCTATACAAATCTGCTGTGATTTCTTTACCAACTTTGTCATACAACTTAATTTTTTCAATCTTAAGAATTCGAGATTGAAATTTATCCATTAATTCACTAAACTCTCCCGCCTTTTGTTAAGTCAGTAAGTCGCCGAAATTTCAGTTATTCTCAAGAGACCATTGTTATGAAAAGAACATTTCAACCCAGTAATCTCAAGCGTAAACGTAACCATGGTTTTAGAGCCCGCATGGCAACCAAGGGTGGCCGATTAGTAATAAAGCGTCGTAGAGCGAAAGGCCGTAAAAAACTAACTGCCTGAACAAACGATGCGCTAATTATTCCATCCAGTGTCTGAATATTTGCTCACAAAACAGCAGCGCTTATTGTCCTCAAGGCACTTTCAAGCAGTATTCGATGGCGTTAAATGGAAAGTATCTGGCGGAGGTATTTTAGTACTAGCATGCCCAAACAGTGAATTACAGGCTCGTTTGGGTTTGGTTATCGCTAAGAAGAATACCCGTTTGGCAGTGCGGCGAAACCGACTAAAACGCTTAATTAGAGAAAGTTTTCGCGAACACCAGTATGAATTGGTTGGCATGGATATTATCGTATTAACTCGCAGGGAAGCTGATAAGTTAAGCAGTAAAGATATATCCAGGCAATTAAACAAGCTTTGGAGAAAATTGTTAAATCGCCGTAGTCCCTAACCGTTTCAAACCATCATTTGATAGTAAAACATCATGAAGAGTTGCTTGTATACACGAGAAAACCACCCGACGGTTGTTGGTCGTGTTTCTCTGTTTCTCCAGCCATTCTTCATTTTTTTAATAAAATGTTATCGCCTGTTCTTGTCCCCACTATTTGGACAAAGCTGTCGTTTTTACCCAAGTTGTTCCCATTATAGCGAACAGGCGATTCTGCAATACGGCATAGTAAAAGGCCTTTGCTTGACTCTTTTACGATTATCACGTTGTCATCCCTGGCATCCCGGTGGAATTGATCCCGTACCACCAGTTGAAGATAAATGCTGTAATAACTGAGACACTATTAGCGAAGTCATATTATGGATTTTCAGCGTATATTTTTAATCGGTGGTATCGTATTAACTGTTTTTTTGCTGCTTACAGAATGGGGTAAGTTCAAAGAAGAACATGATATTAAAAAAATTCTTGACCAGCAATCAACCAGAAACGTTGAAATTTCTACAACCCAAGCTGATATTCCAGTTGACACCCCATCAGCGAGTGAAGACATCCCTGTCGTTACCAGCCAGACAACAACAGCCGCCGAAGTCAGCAATAATGAAACCGTAGATAAAAACAATATTATTTCGATATCAACAGACGTCCTGAATATTGAAATCAATCGTCTTGGTGGAGATATTGTGCATGCGTCATTGCCGAAGTTTTCAGCTCATATTGATACACCGGATATTCCGTTTACTCTGCTTGAAAATCAGCATCGTTTGTATATCGCACAAAGCGGTTTGGTGGGTGTAAACGCAACCGATACCAAAGATGGCCGTCCGGTATTTTTCAGCGAGAAAAACCAGTTTTCAATGTCTGCGGATCAAGATGAATTATCTGTCGATCTTTCGTTCCTGGCAGATGAGAACGTTTCTATCATCAAGCGCTATCAATTTCATCGCAGTGATTACCTTATTCATCTAACGTACCTGATTGATAACCGCAGTGACAAGCCTTGGAAAGCAAACCTTTACGGTCAAATAAAGCGGGATAACAGTCCAGATCCAGCCACATCCAGTGGTGGCAGCATGGGTGTTCAGCCGTTTTTAGGTGTAGCGACAACCACGAATGAATCGCGTTTTGAAAAATTCACGTTTGACGACATGGATGATGAAAATTTTTCTACAACACGGGAAGATGGCTGGATTGCCATGGTGCAACACTATTTTCTTTCAGCATGGATTCCTGCAAAAGGAGAGCAGTTTAAGTATTCAACGGTAGCGACTCAAAATGGCCAATACCTGGCTCGTTTTACCGGACCTGAAATTCTAGTTCCCGCTGGCCAACAAGGAGAAATAACCGCCCAATTTTACGTAGGCCCCAAGGACCAATACCGCTTGCAGGAAATTGCCGAAGGATTGGATCTCAGTGTTGACTACGGTTGGCTGTGGATGATCGCCCAACCCTTGTTTGCCTTGTTGAAGTTCTTTTTTGACCTTACCCATAATTGGGGTTGGGCCATCATTTTCTTAACCATATCCGTAAAGATTCTATTTTTCTACCCTTCCGCCATGTCCTACAAAAGCATGGCTAAAATGCGTAAGGTCCAACCCAAAATGTTGGAAATCCGCGAACGTTGGCCTGATGACCGTCAAAAACAATCCCAGGCTATGATGGAGTTATACAAAAAGGAAAAAGTGAATCCAATGGGTGGCTGCTTGCCCATCCTGATTCAAATGCCTGTGTTTATCGCGCTCTATTGGGTATTGCTGGAAAGCTATGAGTTAAGGCACGCGCCTTTTATGGGCTATATTAAAGATCTCTCAGCCATGGATCCTTATTTTATACTGCCGCTTGTAATGGGTGCGAGTATGTTCTTTCAGCAAAAACTCAATCCACCGCCACCCGATCCAACACAAGCGAAGGTAATGCAATTTCTACCCATCATTTTTACTTTTTTCTTTCTGTTTTTTCCATCCGGTTTGGTGCTTTACTGGGTTGTTAACAACCTCCTATCCATTACTCAACAATGGGTAATTACACGACAGATTGAAGCAGCTGACTAATACAACAAAGGTTCTTCAGGACCTTTTACACCATGAACGCCTCAGTGAAAAATGATGACACTATTGCCGCTCTTGCAACCCCTTCAGGGCGGGGCGGCATAGGTATTATTCGTGTATCTGGTCCACAGGCGCTTAACATTGCAAAATCGATTACCCATTCTGACTTAGAACCTCGCTACGCACATTTCAAACAATTCTATGGATCTGATGATACAACAGATATTATCGACCAAGGCATAGCGCTGTTTTTTCCTGCACCCCATTCTTTTACTGGTGAAGACGTTCTCGAACTGCAGGGACACGGTGGTCCCATCATTATGGATTGCTTGTTACGACAAGTACTGCACCTCGGCGCACGTCAGGCTGAACCCGGCGAATTCTCGCTACGTGCTTTTCTGAATAACAAAATAGATTTAACACAGGCTGAAGCCATTGCAGATCTGATTGACAGTTCTTCTGAACAAGCTGCATCCAATGCAATACGATCTCTTCAGGGAGAATTTTCATCGCATATTCATAAATTGGTAGAGCAGATTATTGAACTGCGTTTATACGTTGAAGCAGCCATTGATTTCCCAGAAGAGGAAATCGACTTCATAAATGACGATAACGTATTGAATAAGCTAAAGTTTATTCAACAAACACTTCACACTATTTTTACAAAATCTAGACAGGGCGCTTTGCTTAGAGACGGTATGTCAGTCGTCATCGCTGGCAAACCAAACGCTGGCAAATCCAGTTTATTAAATACCCTGGCAGAAAAAGAAACCGCTATCGTCACCACTGTAGAAGGCACGACAAGAGATGTGCTGCGAGAACATATTCAGCTCGACGGTATGCCGCTGCATATTATCGATACGGCAGGATTACGAGACAGTGGTAATGAAAT
Source organism: Gammaproteobacteria bacterium (assembly GCA_003353945.1). Classification (GTDB taxonomy): domain Bacteria; phylum Pseudomonadota; class Gammaproteobacteria; order Pseudomonadales; family PIVM01; genus PIVM01. Next base: position 66,204 of record PIVM01000001.1, on the reverse strand, counting down.
CGAACAAGAAGGTATCCGCAGAGCATGGATGGAGATTGAAAAAGCAGATCAAATATTACTAGTACTCGATGGTTCAAAAACTATCCCAACAGATTTAACAGATTTATGGCCAGAAAATACGCAAGCCTTGGCCAAGAAACAAAACATCACCGTCATACTCAATAAATGCGACTTAAGCAAACTTACCCCTGGAATACAAGATGGACGTCTGGATGATCACCCAGTATTGGCATTATCTGCCAAGGAAAAAACGGGTATTGACAGCTTACGAGTCCATTTGAAGTCAGTGATGGGATTTAAAAACACAAGCGAAGGTGAATTCAGCGCCCGACGACGCCATTTGCAAGCCTTGCAGCAAGCCAAATCCTTTCTTGAAAGTGGCTTGCTGCAATTACAAGACCATGGTGCTGCGGAGTTACTTGCCGATGATCTTCGTTGTGCTCAACAGGCACTAGGTGAAATCACAGGGGAATTTTCCCCCGATGACCTACTAGGGAAAATCTTCTCCAGTTTTTGCATTGGAAAATAATCTTTTCTTCCTTTATCCACAGTTTTAAAAACATACCCCTGGTTTTACACAACTAACCAGCAATTTTCCCTTAGATATTCGCAGTAAGACCAATACCAGAATGAAGACTCTAACTTTTTGTGAGTAAGTTGTTGAGTAATAGGCTAAAACTTCTGTTAACTTTATCGTTTTTCATAAGACGCAACTTATCCACAAATCAACCCACTGCTTTTTCACAAGCAAAAGCACTCACAATACAGACATTATAAGTACCTTAACATATTGATAAATATAGATTTCAAGGCGTTTTCCACAGAAATACACTGCTGTAATAATAACAATATTAAGTTCTTTAATATCTTTCTACTTATATATAATATCTATTACTTATTAATTTACTAATAGCAGGGTTGATTGGGTAAAAAAATCAAGTTGAACAAAATTTACCCCCCTTTCGTTGATCCGCTATAATGGTCGCCCTTTTTCTCTGTAGATTGGATAATCTTCCTAATTCTGATGAAAACAAACACTATGGATTTTCCTACCCAATTTGATGTCATTGTTGTTGGCGGTGGTCATGCTGGCACTGAAGCGGCTCTCGCTAGTGCTCGCTTGGGAGTCAATACCTTATTGATTACCCATAACATTGAAACCTTGGGTCAAATGTCTTGTAATCCGGCGATTGGAGGGATTGGTAAAAGTCACTTGGTAAAAGAAATTGATGCACTGGGTGGCGCAATGGCCAAGGCAACCGATCTTGCCGGTATACAGTTTCGCACTTTAAATGCGCGTAAAGGCCCAGCAGTTCGAGCAACACGTGCCCAAGCTGATCGTATGCTATACAAGTCAGCCATCCGACAAATGCTGGAAAATCAACCCAATTTGCAACTGTTTCAGCAATCAGTGGATGATCTGATCATTAAAAACGATACGGTGAAAGGTATCGTCACAGAAATGGGTATTCGTTTCTTGGCCCAATCTGTCGTGTTAACTGCCGGTACGTTTTTAGCGGGTAAAATTCATGTCGGAATGATTAATTATGCGGGCGGTCGAGCAGGAGACCAACCTTCGACTGCTTTAGCCCAGGCCTTACGCGAGCAATCTTTCCGCATAAGCAGACTAAAAACGGGTACTCCACCTCGAATCGATGCTCGAACTGTCAATTTTTCTGATTTGCAGGAGCAGTGGGGTGACTCTCCCTTGCCAACCATGTCGTACATGGGTAGTAGTGATCAGCATCCAAGGCAGATCTGTTGCTGGATAACCCATACTAACGAAAAAACGCATGACATTATTCGTGGTGGATTAGATCGTTCTCCAATGTACACCGGTGTAATCGACGGGATTGGACCACGTTATTGCCCTTCGATAGAAGATAAAATTCACCGTTTTGCTGATAAAACATCCCATCAGATATTTATCGAACCAGAAGGGCTGGACACCCATGAACTCTATCCCAATGGTATCTCAACCAGTTTGCCCTTTGACGTGCAACTGGAGCTGGTCAGGTCAATAAAGGGATTGGAAAATGCTCATATAACGCGACCTGGCTATGCGATTGAGTATGATTTTTTTGATCCTCGTGATCTTAAACGATCACTCGAAAGTCAATGTGTTCATGGCTTGTTCTTTGCCGGGCAAATAAATGGTACGACCGGTTATGAAGAAGCGGCAGCCCAGGGATTATTGGCAGGTTTGAATGCAGCTCAATGTGTGCAAAAATTAGAAGCTTGGTGTCCTGGGCGAGAAGAGGCGTATATTGGTGTAATGGTGGACGATCTGATCACTTCTGGCACGGTGGAGCCTTACCGAATGTTCACGAGTCGGGCGGAATATCGCTTATTGCTGCGTGAAGATAATGCTGATCTACGATTAACAGAAAAAGGACGTGAGTTGGGTTTGGTGGGTGATCTGCAATGGCAATGCTATTGTAAAAAACGAGAATCAATTGAACGCGAGACATCGCGCCTAAACAACACCTGGGTTAAAGCCGGTAGTGAACAAGCTATCGCTCTGAATAATGTGCTGGAAAAACCCTTAAGCAGGGAATACAAGCTGATCGATTTACTGAAACGACCAGAAATCAGCTATCAGACAATTTCAACGGTTTGTGGTGGCGATGGGGTTGCAGCACAAGTGTCTGAGCAAATTGAAATCGAAGTGAAGTATGCTGGTTACATTAACCGACAACGGGATGAAGTAAAAAAATTACTGCGCTATGAAAATACGCTTTTGCCCGATTCCTTTGATTACAGTGGCATTTCTGGTCTCTCCAATGAGGTTCAACAAAAACTGACGGAGGCAAGACCAGAAACATTAGGGCAAGCATCCAGAATATCGGGAATTACACCTGCTGCTGTTTCTTTGTTACTGATATTTTTAAAAAAAAATGGCGTTGTTGATAAAAAAACTGCCTAAATCATTCGGGTAAACAATGTTGGACAGATTATTAGACAGTGGTCTAGCGGAATTATCACTGTCATTGGATAAGCGGCAGCAGGAGAAGCTAATACGATACCTGCAGTTACTGGAAAAATGGAATCATACCTATAATCTCACAGCCGTTGAATCAGCTGCTGATAGGGTGTCTCTGCATTTACTTGATAGCTTAAGTGTCTTGCCCTATTTGTCTGGTGACCGTTTTGTTGATGTTGGATCAGGTGCGGGATTGCCGGGTATTCCCCTGGCGGTTGCTATGCCAGACAAGGTTTTTACCTTACTTGACTCTAACGCCAAGCGCACACGATTTTTACTTCAGGTTAAGACAGAACTGGAATTGGATAATATCAAGGTGGTTCATTGCAGAGCAGAGTCATACAAACCCGCTGTATTATTTGATTCTGTACTCAGCCGCGCTTATGCATCCTTGTCACAGATGATCGAGTATACTGCGCCCTTATGTGATTATAAGGGGCACTTTTTTGCCATGAAGGGCCAATATCCACAAAAAGAGTTGAGGGATCTACCAAAAGGATTTAATGTCGAGCGTTTCCATGAACTCAGGGTGCCAGGCGTCATTGGTGATCGGCATCTCATTGTTATTTGCCGATCACAGCCCTGATTGTTAATTAAGCTAGCAAATAATAGGAAGTTCGCGGTGGGTAAAATTTTTGCAGTAGCTAATCAAAAAGGTGGAGTAGCCAAGACCACCACTGCAGTCAACTTGTCTGCTTCCTTGTCAGCTACCAAAAAAAGAGTATTGCTCGTTGATCTGGATCCTCAGGGTAATGCCACTATGGGCAGTGGTATTGACAAACAAGAGTTGGAACTGAGCACTTATGATGTACTCGTTGAGCAATCCACGGTAGAGGAAAGTCGGATTCGTTCATATGTGGGTAATTACGATATGCTCCCAGGCAATGCGGACCTGACGGCTGCTGAAGTACAGCTATTGGATGCTTTAGCGAGAGAAACGAGGTTACGCAGAGCACTACAACGCGTGATTAATGAGTATGACTACATCATTATTGACTGTCCGCCATCGTTAAATATGCTAACAATCAATGGGTTATGTGCGGCTGACAAAGTTCTTATTCCGATGCAGTGTGAATATTATGCCTTGGAAGGATTGACTGACTTGCTCAATACCATCTCCAGGATTTCTGAAGTTGTTAATCCAAAATTGGAAATTGCCGGGATTTTGCGCACTATGTATGATCCACGTAATAGTTTGACACGAGAAGTCTCCAAACAATTAATCAAACATTTTGGTGATCAAGTATACCGTACCTGTATTCCTCGTAATGTCAGGTTAGCTGAAGCGCCCAGTCATGGATTACCGGCCTTAAGTTATGACAAAAATTCTCGTGGAGCCAAGGCGTATCTGGTATTGGCTGGTGAAATATTACGCAGAGCCGAAATAAAAGCAAAAGAACCTGAGATGGAAACTGAAGAATAAACGTTTGCGAAAGGCAGAGTAGAGAGATGGCGGCTAAGAAAAGAGGTCTGGGTAGAGGTTTAGATGCTTTACTGGCGAGTACGCAAAGTCCTTTAGTAGAAACTGCTCCTATAGTTGAGTCGGAAGAGAAAAATAGCGGTAATCTTAATGAACTTCCATTGGAGTATATTCAGCGGGGTAAGTACCAACCCAGAAAGGACATGCATCCCCAGGCATTGGAAGAGTTGGCCGCCAGTATCAAATTACAGGGAGTGATGCAGCCGATAGTCGTCAGACCAATTGCTGAACAAAACCGATACGAGATTATTGCCGGAGAGCGGCGTTGGCGGGCCTGCCAATTGGCCGGTTTGGATAATATTCCGGTAATTATTCGCGATGTGCCAGACGATGCTGCCGTAGCGATGGCGTTAATTGAAAATATTCAACGAGAAGATCTTAATCCGGTAGAAGAGGCCACTGCACTTCTGCGTTTGCAACAGGAATTTGAATTGACTCAGCAGCAGGTGGCGGACGCTGTGGGCAAATCCCGTACAACAGTGACCAATTTGCTGCGCCTAATGAATTTGAAAGAGGAAGTTCGTCGATTACTGGAACACGGTGATCTTGAAATGGGTCATGCCAGGGCGCTTCTAGCATTATCAGAGAATGATCAAATTGAAGCGGCCAAAACGGTTGTTGCTAAAGGTTTATCGGTTCGACAGACAGAATCTCTTGTTCGTCGTCTTCAGACTCAGACAGAAGATAAAAAACAAGTGTTTGTAAAGAGTGCAGATATTAAACAACTGGAAGAAAAACTCTCTGAACGCATTGGTGCACCGGTAATGATTCAGCATACGGTCAAAGGTAAAGGTAAATTGGTGCTCAAATATAATAGCCTGGATGAATTGGATGGAATATTAAATCACATCAAATAGCAATCACATTTCCTTTTATACAGCCAAAACTTATCAACATACTTGAATATAGTTTTATGATTTTGTTATTTCTTTCAATAGGTTAACAATATCTTTCCTCAGAGATCTTCCAGTTTTCCAGTTTTTATTCTTTTACGATCACGGGTTAAAAAAACAAGCTCTTTCTAAAATATGATGTTGTTAAATTAACTGATAACTGATCACAACGAAAAACCTGTATTTTTAGTTGAATGTAGTTTGCTAAATCAATATAATTTGCCGCGCTTGAATTGATAGTACATTCTGAATTCATCTTTCAAAAAGCGTGTAAGCTAGTCGTAACGCGATATTCAAAACGTCAGCGAGAATTAATAGCACAAAGGCTTTCTAGATAGACTGCTGAGTGTAGATGGGTTATTAGATATGAAGAAGTGGCACGAGACAAAGTGGCACCATATCTATCGCCCATCTGTAACTAAGCTGCTTTTATGGCAACTTATACTCGCGATGATTTTAGCGTTTAGCTTTTTGTGGGTGGATTTGGTAGCGACATACTCAGCAATATTGGGTGTGTTGATTTTTTTAATACCAAATCTGTTTTTTGTCCGAAGCGCTTTTGCAGACTCAACAGCAGGTGATGTACATCAGATAGTTCGCTCGTTCTACAAGGGTGAAATAACCAAGCTGTTGTTAACGGCCTTATTATTTGGTGCAGTATTTATAGGAATCCATCCTTTAAATATCTTTGCGCTGTTTATCGCGTTTGTTATTGCATTGCTCGCAAACGCGGTGTTGCTGTTATTCCATGACAGAAAACGTATAGAGCGGCCTAGAAATAGCTAAGAAGTAAGTTGATCACTACAGGGTTTGAGATCGTAATATGGCAAGCGAGAATCTGACAACTTCATCCTATATACAGCACCACTTAACCAATCTTACGTTTGGAAAATTGCCTGCGGGTTATGAACGTGCCGATGGAGAAGTATTTAAGGATTCCGCCTGGACTCTGGCCCATAGCGGGCAAGAAGCTGCAGATATGGGATTAATGGCTATCAATCTGGATACCATGGGCTGGTCGCTAATATTGGGAGTTGTCTTTTTTGTTGTCTTTCGCGGTGTAGCTAAAAAGGCCACCAGTGGTGTTCCTAGCGGCATGCAAAACTTTGTTGAACTTGTTGTTGAGTTTGTTCAAGACAATGTGAAAAGTATGTTCCCTTATAAAAACCCCATGCTGGCACCTATGGCGTTGACCATTCTGGTTTGGGTATTTTTGATGAATTGCATGGATCTTATCGCAATTGATCTGTTGCCGTTAATAGCGCAGAAATTTGGCGAATACGTATTAGGAGCCGATCCACATCATGTCTTTTTTAAGGTGGTGCCTTCTACAGATCCAAACATTACCCTTGGTATGGCATTTTTTGTGTTTATTCTGATTCTTTTTTACAGTATCAGAGAGAAAGGTATAGGTGGCTTTTTAGGTGAATTGTGTCTGCATCCCTTCAGTAGCAAAAATATGGCTGTCCAGATCCTTTTTATCCCCATCAATTTTGTACTAGAGTTTGTTAACCTGATTGCTAAACCGGTTTCTCTTGGTTTGCGATTATTTGGCAATATGTACGCAGGAGAAATGATTTTTATCCTGATTGCACTCATGTATGGTGCAGGATTGTTGATTGGTACGTTTGGCGGTGCACTGCAAATTATTTGGGCACTTTTCCATATACTGATTATTTCGTTGCAAGCTTTCATCTTTATGGTGCTTACCATCGTATACATAAGCATGTCTTATGATACCGGTGAAGAGCATTAATCGTTTTAAACTAACTGTTCATCTAACCTGGAGACAAAACAGTGAATGAAGCAAATGCTATTTTAGTCCTAGCAAGTGGCATACTGATGGGATTGGGTGCCGTTGGCGCTGCAGTCGGCGTTGGTATTCTTGGTAGTAAATTTCTAGAGGGCGGAGCGCGTCAGCCGGAATTGATTCCCATGCTGCGAGCGCAGTTTTTCATCGTCATGGGTCTTGTTGACGCTGTACCGATGATTGGTGTTGGTCTGGGTATGTACATCCTTTTCGTACTGGCTGGGTAAGAAAATTAACACCACGATTTCGAATCCATCTGAAGGAGGATCGGTGTGAATTTTAATTTAACGTTTATAGGCCAAATGATTGCATTTGGTGTATTCGTTTACCTTGTCATGCGTTTTATTTGGCCCCCCATCCTAGCAGCGATGGAGGCACGTCAAAAAGCCATTGAAGAAGGTTTGTCGGCAGCAGACAGAGCTGCTCAGGATCTTGATCTGGCAAAAGACAAGGCAGCGCAAAAGTTGCGTGATGCCAAGGCCGAAGCAGCGAATATCATCGATATGGCAAACAAGCGTTCTTCGCAGATTATTGATGAAGCCAAAGAACAGGCGCGTGAAGAAGGTGAGCGATTAATTGTGTTAGCAGAATCAGAGATTGATCAGGAACGAAATCGAGCGCGCGAATCGTTGCGCAGAGATGTTTCCGCAATCGCTCTGGCAGGCGCAGAGAAGATATTGGGATCCTCTATTGATGCAGCCAAGCATAGCGAGTTGCTAGATAAGTTGGCAGCAGAACTCTAAAGAGGTTTACCATGGCAGAATTGATTACCTTGGCCAGACCATACGCAAGAGCGGCTTTTGAGGCAGCGGACCAAAAGGAAAATTTACTTGAATGGTCAGCGATGCTGCAGGTTAGTAAAATAGTTTCTGAACACGAGTTGGTTCAAAACTATATTAGCAATCCTGCATTAACGGCGACTGAAAAAGCGACACTCTTTATTGATGTGTGTGATGGCAGGCTTAATGATCAGGGCAAGAACTTTATTGGCGTTCTTGCCGAAAACCATCGGCTTACCCTGATTCCAGAGATAGTTGAGCTATTTGAGCAATTAAAACGACAGAAAGATAAAACTGTTGATATTGAATTGCAGTCAGCTTTCGATGTAACCGAAGCACAACAGCAAACGCTCGCCACAGTATTGAGTAAGATGTTGGGCCGCACTGTAAATATAGAGGCGACCACCGACAAAACTCTAATTGGTGGCGTGTTTATCCGGGCAGAAAATCAAGTGATTGATGCTTCTGTTCGTGGAAAACTGAAAAAATTAGCCGAGACAATGAACTCCTAATAAGACAGTTTAGGATTGAGGACAAGCGCATGCAGCAACTGAATCCCTCAGAGATCAGCGAAATAATTAAAAGTCGCATCGAGCAGCTCGATGTGTCAACCCAGCCTAAGAACGAAGGCACCATTGTTGGTGTTACCGACGGCATTATTCGTATTCACGGTTTAACCGACGTGATGTACGGTGAAATGATTGAATTTGAGGGCGGCGTCTACGGTATGGCGTTAAACCTTGAGCGAGATTCCGTTGGTGCAGTGGTACTGGGAGACTATGAAAGCCTGGCTGAAGGTCAGACTTGTAAGTGCACGAATCGAATTTTGGAAGTACCGATTGGTGAAGAATTGCAGGGTCGAGTGGTTGATGCACTTGGAAATCCAATTGATGGTAAAGGCCCGATCAATGCAAAAATGACGGACGCGATTGAGAAGGTAGCGCCAGGCGTTATTGCTCGAAAATCAGTGGAACAACCCGTGCAAATTGGTTTGAAAGCCATTGACGCAATGGTTCCTATCGGTCGTGGACAACGTGAATTGATTATCGGTGACCGCCAGGTGGGCAAGACCGCCATTGCCGTGGATGCCATCATCAATCAGAAAGGTACGGGCATTAAGTGTATCTACGTTGCGGTTGGCCAAAAAGCCTCATCTGTCGCATCTGTTGTACGTAAGCTGGAAGAACACGGCGCGATGGAACATACCATTATCGTTGCCGCCACAGCCTCTGATCCTGCAGCGATGCAATTTTTGGCTCCGTTTTCCGGTTGCACCATGGGCGAGTACTATCGTGACCGTGGTCAAGATGCCTTGATTATTTATGATGATTTGACCAAGCAAGCTTGGGCTTATCGCCAAATTTCATTGTTGTTGCGTCGTCCACCCGGACGAGAGGCTTATCCAGGTGATGTTTTTTATCTCCACTCACGTTTGCTAGAGCGAGCTTCTCGGGTTAATGCAGAATATGTTGAGAAGTTCACTAACGGTGAAGTGAAGGGACAAACCGGTTCATTGACTGCCTTGCCGGTTATCGAAACCCAGGCAGGTGATGTCTCTGCTTTTGTACCCACAAACGTTATCTCAATCACCGATGGGCAGATATTTCTTGAGACAGACTTGTTCAATGCCGGTATTCGACCAGCGATGAACGCGGGGATTTCAGTATCTCGAGTGGGTGGTGCTGCTCAAACCAAGATCATGAAGAAGCTTTCCGGTGGTATTCGTACTGCGTTAGCGCAATTTCGAGAGTTGGCAGCATTCTCACAGTTTGCATCGGACCTTGATGATGCGACTAAAGCTCAGCTTGATCATGGAGAGCGCGTTACGGAGCAGATGAAGCAGAAACAGTATTCACCGCAAAATATTGCGGAGATGGGTTTGATGATCTATTGCGCCAATGAAGGCTATTTGAGGGATATTGATGTTGCTAAGATCGGCGACTTCGAAGCAGCCTTGCTATCTTTCGTCAACAGCGAAAACGCTGATATGATGAAAAGTATTGTTGAAACTGGTGACTGGAACGACGACTTGGAAGCAAAATTCAAGGAAATCGTTGAGAAGTTCAAATCAACCCAGACGTGGTAAACCCCAGTGAAGGTAGTTTTAGCTGCCTTCATCTACTGAATTGCTAGAGTACAGACTATGGCAGTTGGAAAAGAAATTCGCACCCAGATTTCGAGTATTAAGAATACGCAAAAAATCACCAGTGCGATGGAAATGGTTGCAGCCAGTAAAATGCGCAAGGCACAGGAGCGCATGCAGGCTGGAAAACCCTACTCTCAACGTATTCGCGTTGCTGTGGGTCATATTGCCAATTCAACCTCAGAATATCATCACAAATTCATGCAGGAGCGAGAAGTAAAACGAGTTGGTTTTATCATCGTTGCGACGGATCGTGGTTTATGTGGTGGCCTTAATATCAATATGTTTAAAGCAGCTATTAAGGGCATGAAAGGTTGGGATGATAAGGGGATAGAGATTGATTTGTGCCTAGTGGGTGCAAAAGGTGCAGCATTTTTTAATAGCTATGGTGGTAATGTTGTCGCAGCTGTACGTGGTTTAGGTGAAGACCCGGCAATCCATGATTTGATTGGTGGTGTTAAGGTCATGTTAGATGGTTACAGTGATGGCAAGATTGACAAGCTGTTTTTAGTTGGCAATGAATTTATCAGTACCATGACCCAAAATCCACGCATTCAGCAGTTATTGCCGTTGGAAGCAGAAGAAGTTCAAGATGATGTTAAACGTCACTGGGATTATATCTACGAGCCAGATGACAAAGAATTACTGAATGGTTTGCTAGCGCGTTATATCGAATCCCAGGTGTATCAAGCGGTTGTAGAGAACGGTGCGTGTGAGCAAGCTGCGCGAATGATTGCCATGAAGAGCGCCACAGACAATGCCGGGGATATGATTGACGGTCTGGAGCTGGCTTATAACAAGGCGCGCCAAGCGGCTATCACGCAGGAAATATCAGAAATTGTTGGCGGTGCAGCGGCAATTTCCTAATTAATATTGAGTGTGAAAACGTTTTTCACACTAAAGAATTCAATCGTTGGTTGAAGAGGAACCAGACATGAGTAGCGGACGTATCGTAGAAATTATCGGTGCAGTTATTGACGTGGAATTTCCCCGCGATAGCGTACCCCAGGTTTACGACGCACTGAAAATCACAGAGAAAGACATAACCCTGGAAGTTCAACAGCAGTTGGGTGACGGTATAGTGCGTACTATTGCGATGGGATCTTCTGAAGGCTTGAGCCGTGGTTTAGCAGTGGAAAATACGCATGCTCCGATTTCAGTACCAGTAGGTGTTGAAACACTGGGGCGCATCATGGATGTCTTGGGTAATCCGATTGATGAGGCTGGAGAGATTGGCGAAAAGGAAAAGATGCCAATCCATCGTAAGGCGCCTACCTATGAAGAATTATCAGCTTCCGATGAGTTGTTAGAAACCGGGATCAAGGTCATCGACCTGGTTTGCCCCTTTGCCAAAGGCGGTAAGGTTGGCTTATTTGGCGGTGCCGGCGTTGGTAAGACCGTTAACATGATGGAGTTGATCAACAACATCGCTCGAGAGCACTCCGGTTTGTCCGTATTTGCTGGTGTGGGAGAGCGGACTCGTGAAGGAAACGATTTCTACCACGAAATGCAGGAAGCGAAGGTTATTGATATTGATAACTTTGAGAACTCAAAGGTTGCCATGGTTTACGGTCAGATGAATGAGCCACCTGGAAACCGTTTACGCGTTGCACTGACAGGTTTAACAATGGCGGAGAAATTCCGCGATGATGGTAAGGATGTGTTGCTCTTTGTCGACAATATTTATCGCTATACACTGGCTGGAACGGAAGTATCAGCACTGTTGGGTCGTATGCCTTCAGCGGTAGGTTATCAGCCTACATTGGCTCAGGAAATGGGTGTTTTGCAAGAGCGCATTACTTCAACAAAAACGGGATCAATTACGTCCATCCAGGCGGTATACGTGCCAGCGGATGACTTGACCGACCCATCACCGGCAACAACCTTTGCCCACTTGGATTCAACCGTAGTATTGAGTCGTGATATTGCTGCTAAAGGTATTTACCCCGCCGTGGATCCTCTGGATTCAACTTCACGTCAGCTTGACCCACTGGTTATTGGGCAGGAGCATTATGATGTAGCGCGTGGAGTGCAGTCCGTACTGCAACGCTATAAGGAATTGAAAGATATTATCGCCATTCTCGGTATGGACGAATTATCTGAAGAAGATAAGCAAACGGTTGGTAGAGCGCGTAAGATCGAACGCTTCTTGTCTCAACCTTTCCATGTTGCAGAAGTCTTCACTGGTTCACCCGGTAAGTATGTCTCACTGAAGGAAACTATTAGTGGATTTAAGGGTATTCTTAACGGTGAATATGATGGCATACCAGAGCAGGCTTTCTATATGGTAGGCACTATTGAAGAAGTACTGGAGAAAGCGAAAACACTGTAAGCAGCGTTTGCTTATACGGCTAGAGGTGTAGATTAGAGGTGTGAAAATATGGCGATGACTATCCATTGTGATATCGTCAGTGCGGAAGAGGAAATTTACTCTGGGAGAGTGGAGATTCTGGTAGCCACAGGTAGTATGGGCGACTTGGGTATTACACCGGGTCATGCACCTCTATTGACCTCACTAAAGCCAGGTCCGATTCGTATTACGACACAAGAAGGCGATGAGCAGGTCTATTATCTGTCCGGCGGATACTTGGAAGTGCAGCCAGGTGTAATAACGGTATTATCTGACACGGCTATCCGGGCAGATGACATCAATGAGGCGGCGGCAATTGAAGCACAAAAAGAAGCTGAGCATGCGATTGCCAACCGCAATAGTGATTTTGATTATTCCAGAGCAGCAATTAGGTTAGCGGAGGCGACAGCTCAGTTAAGGACTCTGCAGCAGATTAGGAAAAAGCTAGGGCAGTAATTTTTCTAACGCTTCTTTGACAAAAAGTAAGATAAAAAAGGGTAGCTTGAGCTACCCTTTTTTATATCCGTAAAATAAATCCATTTCAGTAATAAAGGAGACACCGTGAACATTGATGTTGTTATTCTTGCCGCCGGTCAAGGCACTCGTATGCGATCCGATTTACCCAAGGTAATGCATCAACTGGCTGGCAAGAGCCTCATTCAGCATGTTCTGGATACGGCCAATCAACTAGAAAGTAGTCACATTCATTTAGTGGTTGGTCATGGCGCAGAACAGGTTAAACAATCCGTTGATAGCCGGGTTAACTGCGTGATTCAATCAGAGCAATTAGGTACGGGTCATGCGGTTCAGCAAACATTACCCTATCTGAGACAAGACAGTATTGTGTTAATACTGTACGGCGATGTACCACTGATCCATATAAGCACACTCAATAAAATGCTTAGCTTGGTAAATGAACAACAAATAGGGCTTCTTACCGTAGAGCTGGATGCTCCAAGTGGTTATGGTCGTATCATTCGTTCTGGCGAGGGTTTAGTGTCGGCAATCGTAGAGCAAAAAGACGCCAAAGACGAGCAACTGGCGATCAAGGAAATCAACACCGGCATTCTAGCAGTAAAATCCTCACATTTACGTCAATGGTTGCCCGGCTTATCCAATAACAATGCTCAGGGGGAGTATTATCTGACAGATGTGATCGCACTGGCAGCACAAAATAACATCAAAATCGAGACAGTGCAGCCTGGGCAGGAACAGGAAGTGCAAGGTGTTAACAGCCGTGTGCAATTAGCCGAGTTAGAGCGTTGGTATCAACAGCGACAGGCAGTTGTGTTAATGGAACAGGGTGCCAGCCTGCTTGATCCAGGTCGCTTTGACTTACGCGGAGAACTGGAGGTCGGGCAGGATGTGGTTATTGACGTCAATGTCATCATTGAGGGAAAAGTAAAACTTGGTGACAATGTGCGAATTGGCGCGAATACAATTATTATAAATTCTGTCATTGGTAATAATGTTGATATCCAAGCCAATAGTATTTTAGATCAAACCGAGGTTTCAGACGGGTGCAGCATCGGGCCGTTTGCTCGGTTAAGGCCCGGTACCAAGTTGGCTGAAAAAGCCAAAGTAGGCAATTTTGTGGAAACAAAAAAAACCCATATTGGTCGAGGCTCTAAAGTGAACCATCTGAGCTATATTGGTGACAGTGAAATTGGCGAGGCGGTCAATATTGGTGCTGGTACAATCACATGCAATTATGACGGCGTAAATAAGTTTAAAACCGTAATAGAAGATGGTGCATTCATTGGTTCCAATACGTCATTGGTCGCGCCAGTTAGAATTGGAACAAAGGCAACGGTAGGTGCGGGTTCTACCATTACCAGGGAAGTTGCCAGCAATGAGCTGGGAATAGCGCGTGGTAAACAAAGAAATATTCCTGACTGGAAACGCCCTGAAAAAAAGAAGTAGATTGATTAATTAAGGAATTGATTATGTGTGGAATTGTTGGAGCAGTCGCCAGGCGGGAAGTTGCCGCTATTTTGCTGGAAGGCTTAAAACGCCTTGAGTACAGAGGTTATGATTCGGCTGGTGTCGCCATAATTGATAATAGCGACAAGATTAAATTCAACAAACAAGCAGGCAAAGTGGAGATCCTTGAACAAAGTGTTCAGAGTACACCTATGTTAGGTCACACGGGTATAGCCCATACGCGCTGGGCCACACATGGAAAACCGTCACAAGCAAACGCCCACCCACATTTATCCAATAATGAACTGGCGCTGGTTCATAATGGCATTATTGAAAACCATGAAGAGTTGAGAGATTACCTTATCGGCAAAGGCTACGAATTCTTATCCGAAACCGATACAGAAGTGATTGCTCATCTGATTAACGAAAACTTAAAAACCAAGGAAAACCTCCTTCAAGCTGTAAAAGACTCGGTTAACCAACTGGAAGGGGCATTTGGACTTGCAGTGATACATCGCAAGGAGCCGGATAAAATCATAGCAGCTCGAAGCGGCAGTCCATTAGTTCTTGGTCTTGGTTTGGGAGAAAATTTTCTCGCTTCGGATCAACTGGCTTTAAGACAGGTTACAGACCGTTTTGTCTATCTCGAAGAGGGAGATATTGCAGAGATTACACCCGATAGTTATAAAATATGGGAAGCTAATGGACAGAGCATTAAGCGACCGACAGAGAGAATTAAAGAAAGCGCTGAGGCTGCAGACAAAGGACAATACCGTCATTTTATGCTAAAGGAAATTTATGAACAGCCAGATGTTGTAAAAAACACCTTACGCGGTCGAATCAATCCTGCGGGCATAATCGAGGAAACCATGGGCATAGGCGCTCAAGCCGTTTTTGACCGTATAGAATCCGTGCAGATTGTTGCTTGTGGAACCAGTTTTCATGCAGGAACAGTTGCTAAGTACTGGATTGAAGGTCTAGCAAATGTACCCTGTCGTGTGGAAGTAGCGAGTGAATTTCGATACCGTAAATTTGTCGTTCCCAAAAACAAACTCCTGGTGACGATTTCGCAATCCGGTGAAACAGCTGATACCCTAGCGGCATTACGCATGGCAAAACAATTAGGTTATGCGGCAACAATGACCATTTGCAATGTGGCTCAAAGCTCACTGGTAAGAGAATCTGATCTTGCCTTAATGACTAATGCTGGGCCTGAGATTGGGGTAGCCTCAACTAAAGCATTTACAACACAGCTTGTCGCCCTGTTATTGCTAACCGTTGCAATTGGGCGACGCCACGGCATGGAAGACGGGCTTGAAAAAGACATTGTTGAAGCGTTGCATACATTACCTCAATTAATGCAAGAAACTTTGGATTTGGACCGATCCATCTACCAGGTCGCAGAGCAATTCGCAGATAAACACCATGCCCTGTTTCTTGGCCGTGGTGTGCAGTACCCGGTAGCAATGGAGGGCGCTCTGAAGTTAAAAGAAATATCGTATATTCACGCGGAATCCTATCCTGCCGGCGAATTAAAACACGGTCCCCTGGCTCTCGTCGATGATGACATGCCTGTCGTAGCCGTAGCGCCTAATGATGAGCTACTTGAAAAACTGAAATCCAATTTAGAGGAAGTTCAGGCCAGAGGTGGTCAGCTCTTTGTTTTTGCGGATAAGGATTCAGGTTTTGTCGATGAAACAGGCGTTACCGTGATCAACGTACCTCACGTTGCTGACGTGATTGCCCCTATCATTTATACACTGCCATTGCAGTTGCTGTCCTATCACGTAGCAGTCTTAAAGGGCACCGATGTAGATCAACCGAGAAATTTAGCGAAATCGGTGACTGTTGAATAGATGATTCAGGATTTCTAACATGACGTTAACTCCATATTCCTGGGAGTAATTATTTTTTGCGCGTTCAAATCCTTTACTCGCCATGGCTTGTCGTAATGGCTTATCATTAATTAAACGGCCAATGGCGGAAATCCATTCATTTTCGGTGTTGACTAGAAATCCTGTTTCTTCATCGACCACAACTTCTTTGTTTGCGCCAGTACAAGATGAAACAACGGGCAAACCGGCCGCCATATATTGGATGATTTTTAACGCGCATTTACCCTTTGTCCACGGGTTTTCTGTCATTGGTGCGATACCAATACAAGATGAGGCGAGTTCATGAGCCTCACATTTTTCACTCCATTCAATCGGGATCGTCACCAGATGTTTAAGAGGCAGATCAAAATCTGCGATGATTTTCAAGCGCAATTGAGGATATTGCTGACCCAGTTTTTCCAGTATGGGTGTTATATCTTCCAGGTATTTGCGAGTAGAGCTGCTGCCTATCCAAACCAAGTCAATAGTATTTGTCTCTGAACTGTTGGTGTTATGCGCTTCTTCGTATTTATTGATGTTGACTGTCGTCGGTAACACGGTGACTTGAGGATTAAATAAACGAGCCTGGTCAGCCAAATATTGATTGCCAGCAAAAATCATGCGAGCGCTTTGAGTCACTTTGCGGAATAGCTTATAGCGATGTTTTGATTTGCTGCCATTGTCTTTGAGAAAAACGGCATCATCAAAATCGTAGATGAGATTTGTATTTAGTGCCCTGACAAGACAAAGAATGGGCGGAGAGAGCAGTTTTCGTTGAATCATAACAACATCTGACTGAAGCGTTGCCTTTATCAGCCACGGCAGTGTCCTCAATCCGCCCTTTGATGACCACTGTGAGACAGTCCAGCCGGAATTCCTTAACTGATCAGCATAGCCAAGCGCACGATAGCGAGTTGAGGCGCCATTGAGATTTTTAGTAATAAAAAGTAGTTTGGGCATGGCAGGGTCAATGAGGTAGATTGAAAATGGAATTGTACTGTGGGCATAGTGCCTAAATCTAACTCAGCTGTAAACAATGGCTGAGAGTTGATCAGGGCGAATCTATGCTAAGGGCCGCAGAGAAAAATAAATTTTCCGAGGCCATAACGCTAACTTGTTGTTTTTATTATACGGGACGATACCCAGTAACCCTGATGTTTTCTGGTGCTTGATTTGGCGTTGATTCGCCGTGGAGAGATGATTAATTGATGAAAATGATGTGTATAATGTGTGGCCCGTAGAGGTATTGGCGTATTTGATTTGCCCGTATATCAGCAAATTTAAACCCGCATTTTCTACGAAAGCCTATTGGATTAAATCACTATTACCTATTCTAAAGAAGTAGAATCGGTGATCAGTCGTTATTGAATGATATTTTTCGTGCTGCTACGGATGAGAGCAGGAATATTGTCTGCTATTTAAGCGGCTTTGACACGGTTAAGGTTTCTGTTCTTGGTTAGGCACTTAGACAAAATCATCTGCGCACTGCGTAAAACTGTAACTAAACTGTTCTTTGATTTAGAAAGTTTGCGAAAATATCATCGGAGAAAAAGTGGAAAACAATCTGTTTGATCGTCTCACAAGCAGTGCAATATTATACCGGCGAGATGCTCTTCGCGTCGAAGTGATTGCGTTGGCAAGTTTGCTATTATCCGGGTGGATTATTGCTTCACATCCGACGATTAACAAGGATGGTATTCTCTATCTTTTAACCGCCAGAAGTTTTCTTGAACAGGATTTTTCTCAGGTCATGGCCAGCTATTTTTGGCCGTTTTATTCAATAGTTATTGCTTTATTACACCAGCTTACGGCAATCCCGCTACACTATGCGGGTTCTATCATCACCTCACTGTGTTTTTTGTTGGTCAGTTATGCATTTGTTAAAATTGTAGAGGAGATGGGCGGTAGCAGACGCGCACAATTGATTGCCCTGTTGATCATTCTTTTTCATCCTTTGATTGCTGATTATCGAGCCAGTATTGTCAGAGATCCCGGTTTTCTGGGGTTTATGCTGCTAAGTGTGTTGGAGTTGATTCGTTACAATAAAATCCCGACATTCACATCTCAGTTAAGATGGTTAGCTTATGTGACCTTAGCGTTTTTATCACGACCAGAGATGGTGATTGTCGCACTTGTCACACCCATGGGCTTATTGCTCTTTGGCAGGGGCGTAGTCAAGGAACGAATAAAGGTTGCAGCGAAATTTCTTAGTCTGCTTGTACTGGTGGCAGTGGTGGTGGCGTTTATTATGCGCCTGTTTGATCCGGTATTGGTGGAAAAGGCTAAACCGGTTATTGACACAGCAAATTATTTTCAAGCTTTCAGCAATTTACAGCAGCAGATGCGCAAGGCGGCTGAGGTGTTGTCGGGGGAACTGATCAAGCACACCGCTGTAGAGGATGCGCCATATGCGGTTTATGCAGCGCTATTTACGCTGCTGCTCGTTAATTGTATCAGGGCGTTTACCCCAATCTATTTTTTACTATTGCTGTTTACTTTTGTTAAGAGAGTGACGTTGCCAATAGATACCTTTAGCGGCAGATTGATTCTATTGTGTCTGGCAACGGTTTTTTCCTATTTGATTGTGTTTGTGCTTTCCTGGGGATTTATGCTGGAAAGATATTGCTTTCCGTTGGTAGTGCTGGGTTTGCTTTTTCTACCTTTTTGTGTTGACAAAATACTGACCTGTTTCAGGCAAAGCGCTGTGGTTTGGTTGTTGTTTTACCTGATTAGCGCCGGTTATGTGCTCGACACAGTTGTTAGTTCAAGTTATAAAAAAAATCATATTATTGAGGCGGCTCAGTGGATTAAAAACGGTGAGATGGCGAATACGCCACTGATAACCAATAGGCCCAATATTGCTTATTTTAGTCAAGCTTATGCTTTGCGAAGCAGAGGAGTTGCCAAGTCAAATAAAGAGATTCTGGCTTCTAAATGGTTGCCGGGACATATCTACGCTTTGCATTTCAAAGCCGACGATATTGATTCAGCAAGAAAAACAATTTTGTTAAAAAATGCGGACATACTGAAGGAAATAAGCAATAGTAAAAACGACAAAGTGATTATATTCCAAGTTTACTAAGGCAAAATATTTCCTTAGATCAATCAAAGACTTCGTCGCTCGTCACATTGGTTGTGACATTGCGCACCCGCGATTTTTCAACGACTATATCATCCACCATCAGCCGACTATTTTTGTTTGAGTAGTGAGTAAAGTCTTTATCGTTTTTCAGGTTATGGATAATCTCGCTATTGTTTAGGGGAGTCATCGAGTAAATCTCGATTGGTGATATCCTGCCAGGCGAGAATAGAGTAGGGTGGGTAAAAAAAGATAAAGGTAATATCACTGTATTTATTAAGTAGAGGTTCGATATTCTGTTGAAAATTCTTATGCAGTTTAGGCGCTAGTGCGGTCAAATAATGTAGGAAATTAACCTCTCCTCTACCGGGATTAAGATGGCGGTTATTGCCGATAAGGCACTCTATCGGTTGAAAAGCGAAATTGCAGCAGTGGATTAACCCAGTAGTTGAGAGATGTGGTGCTGGTGATCAATAGCAGAGTGAAAACCGGAATGGAATAGAATCAGTTTTTTGGATTCATAGGCAGAATAAAAATTATAATAAATAAATTCACGAACGCTATTAATATTCCATACCGCCCAGACAAGCAATACTACAGTCGCGCTTGCTCGGAGAGGTGATTGGCACGGAAGCGAACCCTGGCTATGTTGATAAAATTGAAAGTGATCGGACAGGTGATTCAATTTACTTGGCCCTTTGGCAAAGGCGATGCCGCGCATTGCACCCCATATGACAAAGGTCCAGCCTGTTCCATGCTAGATGTCGCCGCTAAGTGTAATATGCCATTGTCGCCAAAAGGTTCGAATGTACAATGGCTAGCAGGGAGAGTTAAAGTTCACGGGCAGTTTTATATAAACAAACAGCGCAACGCCGATAGCCATATCACAATAGGCGCTGAAATCAAGATACAGTTGTAAGGTATGTGAGCGATGTTGCCCAGCCCTGCAGCGCAGATATGGTAGGTTAGAGGAGGTGGATCGATTATAATATCGACCATTAAATTTTTAGCTTTAGCCGCTTATGGGGAATGGTAACTCTGTTGGCTATTTTGTGAGAATCAATATGCTTTATCTGAAGTCACGCCGTATCCAGTTGTTTGCCATGCTGGTGGCCATCTTTTTTGTGTATTTTGTCCTGTGGCGTTCCTTATTTTTTATCCATTTTTACGGCTTTGACAGTGATTATAAAGTTGATGAGTTGGTGCACGCCTTTTATTTGGGAGTAAAGTTTGATCTCAGGCTAGCACTTATTGTTCTGTTCCCCGCCTTTTTCTGTGCGGCATTGCCCAAGTTTAGTTTTGTTAGATCGAAAGTAACCGCGTCTGTCGTGCAGTTGTATCTTAGTCTTGTGACTGTGCTGGTGACAATCTTCTATATGATTGATTTTGGCTATTACGCCTATCTTGGGGAGAGAGTTGATGCCTCTATTTTGCGTTTTGCTGAAACACCATTAATTTCATTACAGATGGTCTGGGAAAGCTATCCCGTTATCTGGCAGGCTTTGTTTGTAGCCGCGTTATTTATTCTGTGTGGGAGGCTCTTTGCTCGCATATTTCGACTTATTGAAAAGCCTGCAGTGGTTGTTTTAAAGGCACAAAAAGCTGTTGGCATCGTGTTGGCTTCAATTGCTGTTTTGTACGGTTTGATTGGTAAGATAGATGGTATTCGTCTTGAGTCGGTCACCGTTTTGCGCTGGAGTGAAGCCTATTTTGCCAATGATATCGCTGTTGCTGCCGTAGCACTTAATCCAGTGCTTTTTTTTGTTGATACTTATGATAATCGCGGTCATGCCTATGATGAGGAAATTGTAAAAAGCACTTATCCGATGATTAGAAAGTATTTGGGATTGGAATCTGTTGACTCAGCGAGTCGTACTGAACCGGATTATTTGCGTGAACTAAATGAGCCAGCGCCAGCGGATCTTGTTCATCCAATGGACAAGCCGCCTAATATTGTGCTGATCATGTTGGAGTCACTGGGTGCTAACCGTTTAGGTGTGTTTGGCAATTCACTCAATCCAACACCGAATCTGGACGCTTTAGCAAGAAAATCCCATTTTTTCCCCCATTTTTTTGTGCCGTCCAGTGGTACTGCAAGAACTGTATTTGGCAAGATGACAGGAATACCTGATGTGTCATTTGGTCAGACGACTGCATCGAGAAATCCACGCTTTGTTGATCAACAAACGGTAGTCGGCTCGCTAGATAATTATGAAAAGTTTTATTTTCTGGGCGGCAGTGCAAATTGGGCCAATATTAGAGCGGTATTAGTAAACAATATTGAGGGCCTGCATCTTTTTGAGGAAGGTAACTGGAAGAGCGAAAATGTGGATGTATGGGGCATATCGGATCGTAATCTGTTTATCGAATCACACGAACTGTTAATGCAGCGCGATCGCAGCAAACCTTTTTTTGCTGTGATTCAAACTGCCGCCAACCACAGGCCGTTTACCATTCCAGATGATGATAGTGGTTTTGAAAAAGTAGATGTATCATCAGAAGAAGCGGAGCGTAACGGTTTTCTAAGTGCAGACCAGTTTAATGCGATTCGACTGCTGGATTTTAATGTAAATTTTTATTTTCAGGAGTTGGTGAAACAGTCTGACTATGCTGATAATACCTTGTTTCTTCTCTACGGAGATCACAATGATAAAAGCAAACCATCACCCCATCTGAAAGAAGACGATCAACTGAATCTGTTTAAACATCACGTGCCTTTTATAATTTATGCGCCGACAATATTGCGAGAAAATCGTGTTATTGAAACGCCAATGAGTTTGGTGGATATGCTGCCGAGTACTGCTTTTTTAGCGGGATTACCTTATCAAAACACGACCTTGGGTCGAAATATCTACGCTGTCGATGAAGCTGAATCCTATGTGATCGTGCATGGCGGTGATCGACGTAATCGGCCGACCATAGGTCTGAGGGGCAAGCAGTTTTATCTTCAGATGTTGTACGATGGCGAGCGTTCAAGTTTGCATAAGCTGGGCAGTGATAATGTGAAAGAGGATGTTCAGAAGCAATATCCTGAAAAAGCGGCGGCAATGAAAGAGTTGCTGCTAGGCCTCTATCATACGGCGACCTATATGATGTACAACAATAATAAATCAGTAAACTAAGGATCGTTAGCGGTGTTTGCTGTAAAAGTGTTTATCGCCATCCGGGCGTGTTTTAAAACGCCGGTGTACCCACATGTATTGTGCGGGGTGTTTACTGATAGCCGTTTCTAATGCTTGATTGATAATGCGCGCATCAACAATATCATCTCCGCTGGGAATGGAATCAAAGGGAGCCGTGATCTCAAAAACATAGCCGCTATTGTCAGCTTTGCGATAGTAACGGCTTAGCAATACCGGCGAATGGTTAAAAGAGGAAAGGCGGCTAGTAGCAGTAATGGTGGCGGCAGGCGTACCAAAGAACGGTACAAACACAGCGTGCTTGCGGCCGTAATCCTGATCACCGGCATACCAGACAACATGGTTTTGCTTTAGGCTCCTGAAGGCGCGGCGCATCTCTTTACGTTCGATAACATTTTTAAAACGTTTTTTGCGAGAGCTAAGAATAAAATGATTCATGACCGGGTTGTTATGTTTCCGATACGTGACATCAAAGTCAAGAAAGTAACTTAGCAGACGACCGGCCAGATCGAGAGTAGTAAAGTGTGCCCCCAGCAGTAACACGCCTTTTCCTTGCTGCTGTGCCTGTTCGACTAATTCCAGTCCCCGCATTTCAACCAGAGGTTTTACCCTTTGGTCACTGGCCCACCAGCTAAAGGCCGTTTCAAAAATGCCAGTGCCATTTTCGATAAAGGTTTTTTTACAAAGTTCTTTGTGTTGATCCTCATTCAATTGAGGAAAGCACAACCTGAGATTGACGTCCGTTATGTGGCGACGTTCTCGAGCTAGATAATAGAGTAATAGACCCAATGCCTTGCCGAATTGGAATTGCACGGCAAGTGGTAGCTGGGCAGTAAGCCACAGCAGGCCCAGACCTATCCAAGTGAGCCAGTACTTTGGCGATAGATGCTCTATTGTCATAGAATGTGGTTCATTAGTATGGTGTGAATGGACGATTATAACGAGGATAGGCCCTGAGATACAAAGAACTGTATGTTAATGATCGAATTGAGGCGATGGCAGTTGTTTCTTGTATTCGAATAGAACAGTGCCTATCATTTGCCCGCGTTGACCGTTGAAGGAGGAATAACATGCATGTGTTGATCGTTGGTTGTGATGGCCAGTTGGGCCGGGAGTTGCATTGCAGCTGCCCTGGCAATATCACGCTGTCCGAGGTGGATAAGCGGCATATCGATATTACCAAAGCAGAAGTGGTGAGTGAATATCTCGCTAGATTGCAAATTGATGTAGTGATTAATGCTGCAGCATACACCGCAGTCGACCAGGCTGAAACTGAGGAAGCGTTAGCCTATGCAGTGAATGCATCAGGCGCGGCGAATTTGGCCCAAGCTGCTAGTCAACAAGGGGCAAGGTTTATTCAAATCTCCACGGATTTTGTTTTTGATGGCAAAAAAAGTACTCCTTACTCCGTGACTGATACGCCCAGCCCTGTCAGCGTTTATGGGGCGAGTAAGTTGGCTGGTGAGCAACAGGCGTTGGTTGCGCATCCTGATGCCTTGATTATCCGCACGTCCTGGCTGTATTCGCACTTTTGTGCGAACTTTGTCAAAACCATGCTTAAACTGATGGCAGAGCGTGAGCAACTTAGCGTGGTGGATGATCAAATCGGCACACCGACATGGGCAGCCGGTTTGGCGCGTTTTATCTGGGATTGCGCGCAACAGCCTGATCTAAAAGGCGTGTATCACTGGTCAGATACCGGTGTTGCTAGTTGGTATGATTTTGCGATTGCCATTCAGGAGGAGGCTGCTGCCTTAGACGTGATACCGTCTTCCTGTAAGATTTTTCCGATTCCAGGTGCAGAGTACCCGACACCGGCAACTCGACCTGCGTACAGTGTGATGGATAAAACACAGAGTTATCAGCAGACAAGTGTGGAGCCTCTGCACTGGCGTGAGGCATTGCGGCAGATGTTGAAACTGTATAAGGAACAAGGCGATAGTTGATTCTCCGTGTGATGAGTGGGCAAAGCAGAGAGGCTTGATCTTTCAAGCATCGATCATTACATATCATCTGTAAGCTGCTTAATCATCAGAGGATGCAATTCATGAAGGAAAATAAAAACTATTTTTTAACAAAAACAAGATTGGCTATAAGTGTGCTATGTGCTTCATTATCCATCCTTGCTGGATATCATTTTTTTGATGATTGGCAGTAACGCAGATGTGAAGGGAAAACAATGGGGTGTGGCTTCTGCGCGCCCTTATTTTTACAGGTTTGATAAAAAACGATCACTCTTCGAAGATCCATTCTTGTTTGTCTGAGGAGTCTGGCTGAAATGGGTTTTCCGCAGTAGGTTTTCTATTCTCGCACAGGCTCTTAGGCGGAGCCCTTTCTCAAATCGTTACTTTGTGAGAAAGGCGGCCGGGAAACTGATTATGACGAAACCGTCATTAGGGCCATTGGCGATACGCTCGTATAGGCGCTGGATTTTTTTTGCATATCCGAGTAGAATCTGCGCATTTTTCACCCTGAATGAAGGGTGTCAGGCGCTGTGATTTACGTGGATATGCCGCTGCATTAACGGGAACTGCTACTGATGATTTAATGGAATCATTTTCCATCGGTCTGCAGAAAGCGAGAATAAGTGTAACATATTGAAAAATCAGGGTATTGTAACAAAAAAACAAAATGGGCTGCCATTGAGCAGTTGCTGATCAGGTATGCAAATAAAAGAATCAATTGCTCAATCAACAATAAGTGAATTACCCGGTATTGCGCCATTGGCGCGCCAAGCGTTGGATCATTCCTCAGCAGTGCCTTCATCCAGTGGAGCGGTAAACAGTCAAAGCCAAACTCGTGATCGTTTGAAAATATGCCTGCTGGGTTATCGCAGCCACCCTTTTGGCGGGGGTCAGGGCATTTATATCAAGTATCTTAGTAAGGCCCTGGTTGATGCGGGCCATAGCGTGGATGTTATATCAGGGCAACCTTACCCGCATCTTGATGAACGAGTGAAGTTGATCAAGATGCCCGGTATGAATTTGTTTGAAACCGGCCTGACATCAATACGCCCTCATCACCTGAAATCATTGACCAATATTATTGAGTGGACCAGCAAGTTGACAGGTGGTTTTAGCGAGCCTTATTGTTTTGGCCGTCGTGTTTCCAAGTACTTAAATATGCATGGCCACAAGTATGATTTGATCCATGATAACCAGTGTTTGAGCTATGGTATGCTCAAAATCCAGCAGCGCTGGCCACTGGTGACAACGGTGCATCATCCGATTACCAATGACCTTAAGATTGCACTGAACGCAGCCGATAGATGGCGTGACAAACTATTGATACGCCGTTGGCATAGCTTTCTTACCATGCAAAAACAGGTGGTCAAAAAACTAGATCATATTGTGACGGTCTCGGAACGCTCTCGGCAGGATATTGCCACATCATTCGGTATCGGCAATGTCGATATCAACTTAGTGTATAACGGGATTAATACCGAGGAATTTGCGCCAATACCGGGCGTGAAGAGAAATCCGTTGCGTATTATGGCGACGGCTTCGGCTGACGAGCCCCTTAAGGGCTTGCGGTATTTGTTGCTTGCCTATGCACAATTATTACGCCGCTATACAGACTTGGAACTACTGGTAGTGGGCAAACCCAAAGAACGCGGTGAAACGGAACAATTATTGCGATCTCTGGCGATTGATAAGAAGGTACGTTTCGTCAAGGGTATTACGACAGAAGAATTGGTGCGTTATTACGCAGAATCTGCGATTGCAGTGGTGCCATCCATTTATGAGGGTTTTGGTTTGCCTGCAGGGGAGGCGATGGCCTGTGAAGTGCCGGTGATTTCCACTACCGGAGGGGCCTTAAGTGAAGTTGTGGGTGACGCCGGTATTCTTGTACCGCCGGCAGATGCAGATGCGATTGCCAATGCAATTGATGTATTACTGACAGACCCTGCTAAAAGAGAAACTCTGGGCAGAGCTGGTCGGCAGCGTATTCTGGAAAAATTTTGCTGGAATGTAGCTGCGCAAGAAATGACTGGCTATTACCATACGGTGTTAGATAAATATGCAGACAGTCGACTATAAATTATTTGGCTTGAAAACCGGCGACCGCGTGTTGGATCTTGGTTGTGGGGAAGGACGTCATGTTATTTCTACCTACATGACAGCAGATGTCGAAGCGGTAGGTGTTGATCTTTGTTTTGATGATCTAAAAACAACAAGAGAGCGTTTTGAGCCGTTTGCAGAACCGAATAATGGCAATAAAACCTTTGTGATATCGGTGGCCAATGCGTTGGAACTACCGTTTGCCGACAGTAGTTTTGATAAAGTGATTTGTTCCGAAGTGCTGGAACACATTCCAGATTATCTCGGGGCATTAAAAGAAATTGAAAGAATATTAAAACCAGGCGGCATATTTTGTGCCAGCGTACCACGCTTTTGGCCTGAGAAACTCTGTTGGTTATTTAGTGATGACTATCATGCCAATGAAGGTGGGCATCTAAGGATTTTCAAGGCGCGTCAACTGCGTCAACAAATAGAGTCACAGGGCTTTGATCACTATCATCGACACTGGGCGCATGCTCTACACGCGCCTTTTTGGTGGTTGAAATGCCTGATGTGGGAAAAACAGGAACAGTCCCTGCTCATCAAGGCATATCATCGCCTGCTGGTTTGGGATTTGTTGGACCGTCCCTGGTTGACACGAAAAATGGAAGCACTTTTGAATCCGCTATTAGGGAAAAGTGTTGTGATGTATTTTCGCAAAGGGCTGGCATCATGAGTGGATTGTTTTTATCGCGAGGAATGTTTCCTCATGAGTTTCTAAGACCTACCGTACAATATTTGCTTAACACACAGCAGAAAGATGGTGCTATTCCCTGGTTTGAAGGTGGCTATGCAGACCCATGGGATCATGTGGAAGCAGCGATGGGTCTGAGTATCGGTGGTGAATATGATGCTGCTGAAAAAGCCTATCAATGGTTGATGGATGTTCAGCTAACCGATGGCAGTTGGTGGGCAGCTTATCGTGACAATGCAATAGACAATCGCGAACGCAGGGAAACGAATTTTGTTGCCTATGTCGCGACGGGTATCTGGCATCATTACCTGATTACTGAAAACCGACAGTTTTTAAAAACCATGTATCCGATGGTGGAGAAAGCCATCGGCTTTGTTCTCAATCTTCAAACCCAACACGGCGAAATTCACTGGGCGGTTAATGCTGACGGCAAGGCTAGGGAAGACGCACTCATCACCGGTTGCAGCTCTATCTATAAAAGTCTTGAATGCGCCTACAATATTTCCGTGACGCTCGACTGTGAGCGTCGAGACTGGCTGCATGCCCGGCAACGTCTTGGGAATACTTTACGCCATCATCGCGACCGGTTTGATCGCACGTGGGAGAGCAAGGCACGTTATTCGATGGACTGGTTCTATCCGGTGTTGACCGGTGTGATTCCAAAGGCCCAGGCGAAATCTCATCTGCAAAAGCGTTGGGATGATTTTGTTATCGCAGAGATGGGTTGTCGTTGTGTCTCGGATG
This sequence comes from Gammaproteobacteria bacterium, assembly GCA_003353945.1. GTDB lineage: Bacteria > Pseudomonadota > Gammaproteobacteria > Pseudomonadales > PIVM01 > PIVM01. The sequence continues at coordinate 38,251 of PIVM01000001.1, read as the reverse complement.
AGCCTTGGGTGACAGTGGCGGAATCCTGCGAGTTGACCATGGCGCTACTGGCGGCAGGTGATCACGCGCGTGCTGTTACCGTCTACAGTTGGTTACATCAGTGGCGCGCCAAAGACGGTGCTTACTGGACGGGTTATCAATTAGTGGAAGACCTGCTGTGGCCTGATGAAAAACCGACCTGGACGGCAGGGGCCATTCTATTGGCGGCCGATGCATTGACAGAATATACAGCGGCCTCGCGCTTGTTCACGCAAGTTTGTTTGCTAGATTCGTCGCATCAGTCCGAGAGTATTAACGAGCGACAACTGCTCAAAGAGTCCTGAGGCTTTTGCCAGTTTATAGATTTCGTGAGGTGCCTGTCCGCCGTCTTCAGCGTTTGGAAAGATATCATGAATGGCCAGAATGCCGCCGGGCACAATATGGCTGGCCCAGCAGCGGTAGTCATTGAGAGCCGCATCCAGACTATGTCCACCATCGATAAAGACCATGCCGAGGGGTGTAGACCACTGTCGGGCAGCAACGTCTGAACTGCATACCAGGGGGGCGACCGTGCCCTCCAGATTGACGGCGCGTATATTACGTCGAAATTCCTTAAAACTGTCCATTAAGGCTTCATTGCTGTCAAATAGCTCCGGATCATGGAACATTTCTCCTTTTTGATGTTCCTCTGATCCACGATGATGATCCAGGGCAAACAGGACGCCATTATTTTCCTTGCAGGCCAGACCCATATAAATAGTTGATTTACCACAATAACTTCCAATTTCCAGGCAGGGTCCAAGCAGAGAGGATTGTTTTGTTGCCTTATACAAGGCGTCGGCTTCATCCTCGGCCAGAAAACCTTTAACGGAATCAATATCGATGGGAAGTTCAAGAGACATAAGCCATCCTACAGATAAGTGCTAAAAGAGTAGTTAGGAGCAAAAGCGCGCACCTTAACGGAATTGCGTGCAGCTGGCAAACTGACGGATTTGCCGTTATGATTTTGACAGTTTTTCTGTTGTCCGATTTGGAGAATATTACTTTTATGAAGCTGACCGTGCCACGTTTTGATAATGCCCAACTGCTGGTGGTGGGCGATGTGATGCTGGATCGTTATTGGCACGGCGTTACAGGGCGAGTCTCCCCCGAAGCACCGGTGCCAGTGGTCAAAGTGGATCACACCGAAGATCGACCAGGCGGTGCAGCAAACGTGGCGTTGAATGTGGCTGCTCTGGGGGCTGGCGTCTCATTGCTAGGCACAATCGGTAATGATGAAGCGGCACAAGCTTTGCTGGCGCGCTTGCAGGCGGCCAGCATCCATTGTGATTTTCATCAGTCACAGCAACATCCGACCATTACCAAGTTAAGGGTAATCAGTCGTCATCAGCAGTTGTTGCGAATGGATTTTGAGGAAGCTTTCGCTGCTGAGGACGTGCAGCCTTTGCAGGAGAAAACTCGTCAGTATTTGCCTCAAGTTGCTGCTCTGGTGTTGTCAGATTATAACAAGGGCGTTTTGAGCGATCCGCAGCCCTTGATTCAAATGGCGATAGAGTTGGGTGTGCCAGTACTGGTTGACCCCAAGGGTAATGAATTCACCCGCTATCGAGGCGCGACGCTATTGACGCCAAATATCGCAGAATTTGAAGCTGTGATGGGTCATTGTAAATCGGAGCAACAGCTACTTAAAAAAGGTTTGCAATTGATTCAACAATTGAACCTAGAGGCCTTGTTGGTGACGCGTGGCGAGCTGGGTATGACCTTGATTCGCCCTGACGGGCCTGAATTGCATTTGCCTGCAAGAGCGCGTGAAGTATTTGATGTGACCGGCGCAGGGGATACGGTCATCGCTGTGTTGGCCACAGCGCTGGCAGCTGGAGTGGCGCTGCCGGAGGCGGTGGCTCAGGCGAATATTGCCGCAGGATTAGCCGTAGCGAAATTGGGTACGGCTGCAATCAGTGCACCGGAATTACGCTGGGCTGTACAAAAAGAGCAGGGTTTTGAGCGCGGCGTTGTCAGCCTTGAGCAACTACTGATTGTTGTGCAAGAAGCGAAATCTCAGGGAGAGAAGATCGTGATGACCAACGGCTGTTTTGACATTATACATGCCGGTCATGTCGGGTACCTGGAGCAGGCGCGTAGTCAGGGTGATCGTTTGATTGTTGCCGTCAATGATGATGAATCAGTGAAACGCCTAAAGGGTGAGGGGCGACCCATCAATCCCGTAGATCGGCGAATGACTGTATTGGCAGGTTTGGAGGCCGTTGATTGGGTATTGGCTTTTAATGATGATACGCCGGAAGAATTATTGAAAGCCTTGCAACCCGATGTTCTGGTCAAGGGCGGCGATTACGATAAGCAGGGAGTGGTCGGCTGGCAGCTTGTAGAAGCCTATGGCGGAAGAGTAGAAGTATTAGATTTGTGGGATAACTGCTCAACCACAGCAATTGTCGATAAGATCCAGGCTCCTAGTTAGTATTCATCATTAAAATCCCGAAAAGTAACGTCCCGAAAAACCAATGAGTTCATGTTATGAAGATATTATTGATTTACCCTCAGATTGACTCTGTATTGGGTACCAATCACGGGGTTGCTTCCCTTGCCGGGGTTCTTCATGCCAATGGCCATGAACTGGAGTTGCTGCACGTTTCAGATAAGCATAAGGAGATTCCCAGCAGCGATGAAATCAATTGCATAATTGAGGAAAAACAACCTGGACTGTTGGGGTGGTCTGCGATGACCCAGCAAATGCCCTGGATAGAAGAGCAGAGCAAAGAGGTCCGTCGTGCCTTTCCCGAATTGCCACAAATCATCGGCGGTGTTCATTGCACGATGGTGCCTGATGAGGTGCATCAGAGCCGATTGTTTGATTATGTTTGTATTGGTGAAGGCGAATATGCGCTGTTGGAGTTGATGAATGCACTCGAAAATAATCAGCCCACGGAGCAGATACCCAATTTACGACTGTGGCGGGACGATGAACCCATTATCAATAAAGTGGCGCCTTTTCCTGATCTAAACACCTTGGCGCGCCTGGACTACAGTGTGTTTGATATGAAAGCCATTATGTCGCAAACACGCGGCTGGATGGGGATTTTAACGTCACGAGGTTGCCCCTATAAATGCACCTATTGTTTTAATATCGAAATTGTTGATCAATATATCAATGATGGCGCGGCGAAAAGTGCCAAAGATTTTCTGCGTCATTTTCCTATAGATGTAGTCATGGATGACTTGAAAAAACTCAAGCGAGAAAATCCTGAAATCAATACCTTTATATTTGATGACGATCTTTTTACGCTGAATAAGCGGTATGTGCAGGCATTTTGCAAGGCGTATATCGAACACGGTATTGGTCTACCCTTTGTGGTAAACGGTCATGTCAATTGTTTCGATGAAAAATCGGCAGCGGCGTTGGCAGAAGCCGGCTGCATTATTGTGAAATTTGGCTTGGAGTCAGGTTGCGCCCGTGTACGTCGCGAGGTCTTGCACCGCACAATGACGAATACGCAAATTGAAAACTCTTTCACTGCAGCACACCAGCACAATTTGCATTCCTCTGCCTTTATTATGATTGGCTTGCCGGGTGAAACCCGAGCGGAACTAATGGAAACGCTGGAACTTTGTGCCAAAGTCAAAATGGGACGTTTTCGCTGGGCCTTGTTTTTCCCATTTCCGGGTACTGCCGGATATGAAATTTCCAAGCCCTATATCGATGAAAGCAAGATGGCCGGGATGGGTAATTATTTTGATGGTTCCTGTTTGAACTTTGGTGAAGATCACGATTTGTTTCTGGATAAAATCGGTAAGCTATGTAACTGGTATGTGAACGCAATGACCGACTGGGAGTGCCAGCCCATATATGAAAAACTGGTGCGCAAGGTTGAAGCCATGGACAGGGAAACCTGGTTGACGGAAAAAGAGAATCTGGTCGCGTATGATCGACAGCTGTCAGAAGCATTGATGGAAAAGAATAGTGTGCATTATACAATTCGCTATTCCAATGTGATGGGCGTACGATCCGACTATATCCAATGGGAGCGGGAGAAAATTGCCCTGGGAGAAATGGAAAAAGAAGTCAAGTATTCACTTGATGAAGGTTGAACCATAGTGTTTTCAAGTACATATTTTCAGCTACCTAAAAAGACGATTTTGAAAAATTGGATGTTAAAAAATGATTCCCGCACTTGAATCAGTGCAGACCATTATGGTGCGCTTACCCAATTGGGTAGGCGATATTGTCATGGCCTCTCCGGTCTACGACGCTTTACGCCTGAATTTTCCTCAGGCAACCATTGTGGCCTGTGTGCGACCCTATGCGCGAGGCATTGTTGAACACGGTCCCTGGTTTGATCAGATCATCGATTGTGACGACAAATCATTTGCCGGTCTGCGACGCGTGGTTTCACAGGTGCGAGCGTTAAAGCCGGATATGGCGTTGTTATTGCCGAATTCAACTCACTCGTTTGTTACCGCAAAGCTGGCCGGTGTCAGTCAGGTGTATGGCTACCGTCGTAATCTTAGAAAATATTTTTTAAGTGGTGGTCCGGAGCCGCAACGGGACGGGAAGCAATACCGGCCAATACCGATGCAGGATTATTATCTCGAATTATGCCGTCATCTGCAGTTGCATCTGCCGAATAAACCGGAGTGTCGACTTTACACCGATCAGGCTTTGGATGATGCGGGGTGCAAGCGGCTTGCCAGCTACGGCATCAGCCCGCAGGACCGTCTGATTGGTCTCAATCCAGGCGCCAGTTTTGGTGCATCCAAATGCTGGCCGGCAACGCATTTTGCGCGATTGGCAGAGATGTTGCAAAATGAGATGGGTGCTAAAGTGATGTTGTTTGTGGGTCCCGGTGAAGAGCAAATTGCCGAGGCGATTGTGTCAGAAAGTCAGGTGAAACTGATTAACACCGGACCGGATCGTATTGATCTGGCTGAACTGAAACCCTTAATCAAGCGCTGCAATGCGTTGGTGACCAACGACACGGGTCCACGTCATTATGCCGTTGCATTGGGTGTGCCGACTGTTGTCCTGATGGGGCCGACCAACCCCCTGTATACGGCGATAAACCTGGAGGGAACATCGGTGATCAGGCTGGATATTCCCTGTTCGCCCTGCCATAAGAAAATCTGCCCGACCGATCACCAATGTATGACGGAGATAAAACCTCAACAGGTTTTTGATGAACTTAACGCTTTGCTAAGGAACACAACCGCCCATGAGACCGGCTCACTATCGCAAACAGTGGCTTGAGCTACGCGATGCACCTCAAATAGATCCACTCGTGCATTTGGCGCGTCGCACGGCTTTATCATTTCTGGACCGTTACCTATACAGTGATCATTTTGATGGTGACTATATTGATCTGCTCTGTGATATGGCCACCTATTTCGACGATGATCAACTTAACAATATTGGTGCCGGTGCATTGTTTGGCAGGGTAATCGAGCAATTGTGTGATGATTTTGAGGAGTTGCAAACGGAAACCTATAACCGCCTGATTGCACAGGTGGTGGCTTTTTTACGTAAATTACCCCAGTGCGCTGAACTGGATCAGCGTCTGCAGCAACAAGGTTTGTACAGTCGACGGCAGCTCTATGATCGCATTGAATCGATTCGGGCTAACAGTGATCGCCGCCGTCAACTGACGGTTGAACCGAAAAAAATACTGCTCCTATCGCGAGTGACCATTGGTGCGGATGTGGCTATTTCCAGCGTCTTTTGCCAACGTTTAAAGCAACGCTTTGTGCACGCAGACATTGTCTTGATCGGGTCGGAGAAATTACGTGAAGTCTATGCGGGTCAGCAAAATGTGCGCATTCAACCACTCAGTTATGTGCGCCGTGGCAGTTTGATTGAACGCTTTAACGCCTGGCTGAGCTTGCTCAATTTGGTGGAAGAGGAAATGTCGGGTTATCAGGAGGGAGAGGTGTTGTTGTTCGATCCTGATTCGCGACTCAGTCAATTGGGTGTGTTGCCGTTGATTGACAGTGATTATTATTTTTTCTTTAATAGTCGAGGTAAAGATTCCTACCCGAAGAAAATATCAATTGCCGAGCTTGCCAATCTCTGGTTGGATACGGTGCTCGGCCCCGGCCAATTCTGTTACCCACAGGTGTGGCCTGAACACTCCAAGTTGGAATATGCGAGTGAAGCGATCGTTGCCATGCGGCGACGAGGTTATGAGCACATTATTACGATTAATCTTGGCGTTGGTGGCAACCCGCGAAAAAAACTATCACCGGAGTTTGAGCAACAACTGGTATTAAGCCTGTTGCAGCAGCCCTCGAAAGAACAGCCCACGACAGCCATTTTGCTTGATTTGGGTTTTGGGACCGAAGAGCGTGCTGCCAGTGAAAGTATACTGGCGAAAGCCACAGAAAACGGAATCGCCACAACCCGCTGTTCTTATCAGGAGCTGGGCGGTATTGAAAATAAATACGCTATTATTGGTGTTGAGTGTGGTATCGGTGAAATTGCCAGTCTGATTGCGGCCAGTGATGAATTTATCGGTTATGACTCTGCTTGCCAGCATATATCTGCTGCTCTGAATAAACCTACCTACACGGTATTTGCGGGTAGTAACAATGTTCGATTTATTCGACGTTGGACGGCTTGTGGTCCAAATATCAGTGAAATTATTTATGTGGATACCTTAAGTCACGCTCAACAATACGATGCTTCTGAAATTGTTGAGCGAATTTTAGATCGTCGATCCACGCTTGCGTAGGGTCGGAGAAAAAATAAATTATCCGAGGCTCTTAACTATTATTGACTGAAGCTTGCGAAGAAGGCTGCGAAATGGTTTGTGTGCGCAAGCAGTCATGACCGTCCTGCTTGGCTTGATCCAGTCCCTGTCGAGCCGCATCCATGCTAAGCAATGCGGTATCGTGAGCTTCGGGAATAGCGCTGGCTATACCGATACTGACGGTCAGTGAAATTTGGCGATCCGTATCGCTGTCAATGCGAATTTGTCGGATGGCATGAAGGATTTTTTTGCCTACTGACATAGCCCCTACTTGTTGTGTGTCCGGTAGAATGACGACGAACTCATCGCCCTCGTAACGCGCGAGCATGTCAGAAGGTCGTTGTATCTGTTGCTTCAAAGAATTTGCTACCGCCCTAACACAGTCGTCGCCAAACCGGTGTCCATGGCGTTCATTAACGTCTTGTAAATGGTCGATGTTAATCAGTAGCAAGGCAACTGGATGTTGTTGGCGGTGCGCGCGTTTCCATTCGGTCTGCAACTGTGTAGAAAAAAAGAGTTGGTTTTTAATTCCCGTCAAACCATCAATGGTGTTGATTTCTTCGAGTTGCTGAACATGTTTCTCTGAATGAACAGCATATTCAAAAAGGCTGCGATAGTTTTGATTCAGGCTCCGACCGACCCAATACAGGCTGCCCAGTAAAAAGGTGAAAATCAAAGTAATGCTGAGACTCAGGTTAGTCTGATCAGGTTCGATGTTAAGTACAGCGCTGAAGATGATGGGCAGCAATAAAATGGCACAATAGCTTATGGCGAAATACAATGAAGCAGCAAAATAGCTCAGACTGAGCGCTGCAAGACAAGCGGAACAAAGTACCACGCCCAATGTCATGGATGCGTTGCTGATAACGAATGCGCACAGCAGGCTCCAGTGCAGCGCAGCCAGGCAGGCACCACCAATGAATACTTGTTGATCGATTTGAAGATTTTGCCGTTTTATCCAGTAAATGCTCCCGCATCGCAGTCCGGCAATGACCAGCATGGCAAGCAGGTTGTAATAGAATACTTGAGGTTGACTATTAGGGTAGGCTGCAGGCACGCTGACGAGAACCCATAGGAATGGATAAATAAGCTGTCCCATTGTGGAGTGAGAGGTAAGCTTTTGGAGAGCCTTGCGCCTTATTTGTTCTTCAAGATCGTCGCTCAAGTGTTCCTCTGGCATGTGTGTTGTCTTTGTTATTCGCTGTATTATTCAATATTACGCAATTGTTGGGCCTAATTATGGATCAATTTTGCTGAATTTGCGTTTTTTATGACGTTAATTATTGTTTCTTTTAACAAAATTGCCAGTAATCGACAGGGATGCATGTTATTTGTGAGTGTTTTGCGTTGGCCCGTAAAGTGGTGGGAAGTTGGACTCGGTACCGGTATGATGCAATCGAGATTAAAAAGACGTTATCAGTACTTTGGTGGAGAAAATCTATGGGGGCTGCCGAATGGACAGCAAGTTCAATCAAACGGATGCTCAACAAAGGGTTTAAAACGACCGATCAACTATGTGAACAAATAACACCGGAAAGTTACAAAATAGTTGACCAAACCGTTAATTTGCCAGTGGAGGTCGTTCGCGCAAGAAATGCGTTTGCAATATTTTTAGTTGATGCCCGTGCTGCTCAAGAATGGATTGCAGATACTCAATTGCAGGTGGTGGAACTGTGGCCTGGTAAGGCGCTGATGCAAATTATTGGCGTCGATTATCAGGAAAACGATCTGGGTGATTACGATGAGGCGGGTATTTGTTTCTATGTGCGTGGCCCTGGTGCACCAAAAGGCCTGCCGTTTATTGGTGCTGTGAGGGATATTATTAAGGGCACCGCCATGAGTTACATCCATTTATTGCCTGTGAACCAGGAATTTACAATGCATGCCGGGCGTTATATCTGGGGGTATCCTAAATGGAACGCCGATATTGATATCTGCAGTGAAGACAATTATTTGGAAACCCGTTTTAAGGATGCCGGGAAGCATGTATTTACATTGCGCTGCAAGCTGGGTGGCAAAATGCGCATGAAAGAACAATTGCAACCTTCTTTGGCCGTGCGTGATAACAAAGTGTACAAAACGGTAGGCGTTGCAAGGGGGGAGGGAGTGAAATTTAATTTGGGCGGCCCATCCATTCAACTCGGTGCGCACCCCATTGCTGACCGGCTACGTAAACTTGGATTACCTAAAAGGCCTCTGTGCAGCGGCACTATTGAAAAAATGTCAATGAGCTTTGGCGTTCCCGAGATAATCGCTGTAGGTGAACCCCTTTCTTGATCAGCCTATTCCTGGACAGGTGTTGCCAGGTTTTTACTACTGGCAAGTGATACTGACAAACAGAGATGCAGAGCTGGCGCATAAGCTTGATTGTTGTAAGTCTGCTGATACACCCTCCACAGTCACGTTAATACAGGCGGTCAGGTAGAGGGTGGAGCTTAGTAGAAGTAATCTGAATAAATATCGCATAGTCGCAGTTTGTTTCTTTTTTAGTTTCTCTTTTTGGTTTCTCTAAAACTAGATGTATTGCTTATCTATTCAAGTCAATAAATTGGCGTTTTCCGATTGTTTACTGATCAGCGTTCCTTTCTTCGGTTTTGTTAGAGATTCTGTTAATAAATACATGATCAAAAACATTCTGATAAATAAGCTGCTAATGCAGAATCTATAGAGATACCGTTGGTATTGCTCATGATTGGCAGGCAACTTGTTCGGCCAGCTTCTATACTTCCTAGAGTTTTTAAGACAATGGTGATGACGAAGGGGCGTGAAGATGCTCAATTTTCTGCGGCCCTGACCATCCCAATTTAAAACTTTCGTCGGAACTGGACTCGATGACACAAGCTGCTAAAGAAGATCAGCCGAATAATACTGCTATTTGGTTAAATAGGCTGCGTACTGCAGAGCTGCCGGTCATGTCGCAGGTGATGAAAGACTTAAATGCACTGTTAAATAATCCCCAGAGTTCAGCGCGAGAGGTAGCCGGGGTTATTAAGCGTGATGCCTCGTTGACTGCCAGGGTGTTAAAGGTCGCTAACAGTGTTATTCACCTGGGATCTTCCAGAGAAACTGTGTCGCTTATCCAGGCAGTGGTCAAACTGGGTGTGCGTGGCATCAAATCGCTGTGCATTTCCGTGATATTGCTGGAGTCCTTGTTAAACAGGCCCCATATTCAGAGCCGTCTCACGTTCTGTCTGACCCGAGCGTTTCACGCAGCAGTGCAGGCTGGGAATCTTCACAGGCAAGATGACAATGTCAGTTTTGATGAAGAAATTTTTATAGCTGCCTTGTTATTGCATCTTGGTGAAATGCTGTTTTGGAGTTGCCCCCAGCCTGAGGTGGTGTTAATGGGCAAGCGCATGGAAGAAGAGGGATTGGATATCAGTGAGGTTGCAGCGCAATTAGATGTTGATTTTAATGCGTTATCTCTTTCTGTTGCTGAGGAGTGGCAATTGGGAGGGGTTGTATTGAAGGCGATGTCGCATGCTGATGAGAGTGATGTAAAAGTCAAAGCCGTGTTATTGGGTGACCAGGTGAGTGAGGCGTTAATGCAGGGTTGGCAGTCACCTGCTTTTCGCCATGCTGTCAGCAAGGTTGCCGCAATGCGTGATATTAGTGAACAAGAGGCTTTTGATGTTATTCGCCAGGGTGCGGACCAGGCAGCAAAGATGGCAGGCTTTTTTGCTGCGGATGAAATATGCAGCCTGATGCAGGCACAAAAAGCAGCTATCGAGGGGTTTCTGGTTGGCTCCAGTGCTCAGGGCGAGGGTGATGACTCAGTACAGGAAGATCCAGATAAGGATGCATCGGATCAAGCCAAACAAGAAGGACAAGCTTCTGCAGAACACGCAATGCAACCGGATTTACAGCAGCAAATGGTTGTACTGGATCGGCTTTGGCTAATGATTGAGAGACAAAGTGATGTCAATGGCATTTTTAATATGATGGTTGATGGTATGCATCACTCCATTGGAATGGAGCGTGTTGCCATTGCTATTACCAATCCAATGCGTAGCAATATTGTTGCAAAATACATTCGCGGAGATGGCTGTGATCATTGGCGCAAAGAGTTCAGTTTTTCCGTGAGTCAGCCGGAAGATAATATTCTCGCTTACTGCATACATAAAAATGAGCCGATCTGGGTGTGTGAAGACTATACGCCGAGCTTGATGCATCTTCTTACCAGCGAGATACAAAAGGTGATCGGTGATGTGAGGGAGTTTGTTGCTGCTCCAGTGTATTCAAAAGATAAGCCTATTGCATTATTGTATGCCGACAGGGCTAAGAGTGGGGCAAACATTGATGAAAGCCAGTTTCAGAGTTTCTGCCGCTTTGCACAGCAAGCCAGCGCAGGTTTAAATATTTTGGCCGCATAAATTGTCTTTAGCTCATATCAAAAATGGTATAAATTTGGAGTGAAACTCATTGCGAAAATGATAGAAATATTATGTCTGTGCAATGTGCTCGATCAGCAGACTCGATTTTTTTATCCTATGCCCTGGCCTGTGCTTCTACTAGTGCTGCTCGATAGTGTTTCAAGCCTCTACCTGCTGCAATTGCTGCAAGTGGACAAGCAATCGCGCCTAACAATGCCAGTGAGTAGCGAAGTGCCAGGTCATTGCCAAATACAAAGTCAGTAAAAAATCCGATAATGACGGGTCCCAATCCTAAACCCAAAAGATTTGTAAAAAACAATAAAATGGCAGATACCTGCGCACGCATTTGGTTTGGTGTAATTAATTGCAAGCCAGCTAATGCAACGCCAACATAACTATTTAGAAAGAACAGTGAAGGGAAAACCGCCCACAAAGCTACATCACTATTAGGAGATAATGGTGCAAGCACTCCTGGTACACACCATAACAATGCGGCGATCATAATCATCCGCATATTGGCATCAGCGTAACCCTTTTTTTGCAAAAAGCCAGCAAACCAACCACCGGCGAGTGCTCCGGCTATACCTGCTACGATAAAAAGCTGTCCGAACTGTGGGCCCACAACACTGCGATCCACGGAAAAACTACGAATCATAAACTCCAGATACCAAGACATGATGGCGTAACCGAAAATTGAAAGGCAGGAGATGCTGATAAAAATACCGCCATAAACACCCTTTCGTTCCCATAAGTACTCAAATACCTCTTTCAGAGGAAGTTGCGTATTTTCTGTAGATTCCTCGATACGTAACACGCCTTTGCGTTTTGGTTCTCTAACCGGTATTAATAGTAACACCACTAAAAACCCTGGCAGACCTACAGCAATAAATGTCATCTGCCAGGCTTGAAGTTGACCAACTATTGGCAAAACGATGGCTTCGTTTTGAGCAAAATAGCCAAATACCCAACCTCCAATCATATAAGCCATACCTGCACCTATTGGCACACCCAAAGTAAAAATAGCTAAGGCTAGAGGCAAGCGTTTTGGCGTAAAGTAATCCGTTAACATGGAGTGGGCTGGTGGTGACAATGCAGCTTCACCAACACCAACACCCATACGCATAATGAAAAGGCCGATAAAGCTTTTTACTAAGCCACAGCCGATAGTCATGATACCCCAGAAAAATACACCAATGGTAATAATCCATTTTCGGCTTTTCGTATCAGCCATACGACCTATAGGTAGCCCCAAAATGGTATAGAAGATGGAAAATGCTAAACCATGCAGTAAACCAAACTGCGTATCGCTGATGTTGAAGTCTTGTCTGATTGGCCCAACAAGAACGGCCATTACATTGCGATCGATAAAGGAAAGAATATAAGCCAACAATAAAACAAAAAGCGCATAATTTGCGGTTGTAGTAGTAGGGGGATGAGACTTTTGAGGCATGGATTTCCTTAAGCTTTCCGTTTTTCTTTTTTTGCAAATACTACTGAAGCACGCTTGTCAGCGACCAAATTCACCACTCAAACACATCTTCAGCTGCGTTTAAGCGAAATGTAATAAAGGGCGATTGTATGCCAGATCAGTTTTGATTTATACCTATTGCTGATAGATCAGGTTGCTTCCACACACTGCTGCAACATCTTTGCAGTGTGTTAAAAATTGGCTGGATTATTCCACCAGTATTCGCAATAACTTTGTCTGAGGTAAGCAGCAACTTCAACGCTCTGATCCAATTGCAAATGTTGTTGGGTCTCTGCGGTGTAGAGCGGCCAATGACTAAGCTCGTTGTCGTTGGGATTGCCAGTTCTGGCAAAATTACCCCAATACTGCATTATAGCGGCACGGGTTTGTAGCTGGTGGCTGGTGACTGCTTCGCCTAGTACACCATCAAGGCCAAATACGTAGGGGATTTCCGCTGCGTGAAAAGTGCCTAGGGGGGCGGCATTTTCAGTGAAGAATAATTCAAGGATTCCCATCAGTGGCGCAGATACATCTTGAGTGAATTGATAGTAGTAAACATCATGGTCTGTAGCATCCCAAATGTTTGCGACATCTCTGGATGGGCAGGTCATGGCTGCGTCAGTGACGATTTGCGCCATCGCTGCTCCGGATGGACTGAAACTGTCTAGCGGGTAGATGGCAGCTATCTCAGTACTGCGGCCATTATAATATTTTTCCAGGTTTTCCAGATAGCCGGCTTCGTCGGTTGGGTGCTCCTTAATACCAACAAACAAGGTGCCTTCGTCTTTGTTGACGCCGATGATAACAGGAACGTTTTTGCTGCTTTGTTCCAACAGTTCAGCTGGATAGTCGGGCAGAAAATGCCCATCCAAGGCAGGGCTAGGCGGAAAGACCCAGTCCTCGAAATTTTCACGAAACAGTTCATTGGGTGGGATGCCCAGCGCGAGCTCAATCTGGTCGATGGGTTTGCTCAGGGCGCATGCAGCTGGATTGTTAGTATTGTCGCAGCCAATATTTTGTAGAAATTTCAAGCCCAAGGTTTCAGCTTCAGCCTTGCTGGAGGTTTTAAACGTGTTGCAGGCTCCGCTTTGCATAATGGCTTTATTCATCAGATTGTTGGTCAGCGGAGATGCGAGTAGTAAACAGGTGCTGATAGCCCCGGCTGATTCACCAAAAACAGTCACGTTGTCTGGATTGCCACCAAACTGGGTGATATTGTCTTGCACCCATTGCAGAGCGGCTATTTGGTCGAGAAATCCCTGGTTGCCTGTGATCGAGTGTGTTGGTGTATTCGCAAACTGAGGCAGTGATAGAAAACCCATGTACCCAAGCCGATAGTTCATTGATACGACGACAACATCCTGTGCTTTGGCCAGCGTTGCGCCATCGTATTGGGCTTCATTGGCTGATCCAATAACCAGTCCACCGCCGTGAATCCAGGCCATGACGGGATGAGGTCCGGGGGTGCTGGGTGTCCAGACATTGAGATACAGACAGTCTTCCTGAGAGCCAAATGCACCAGTAGGAGAGCCCGTTTGTACACAAGCACGAGCTTGGCGGAAGGCGCGTCGAGTGCCATCCCAATGGCTGGGAGGCTCCGGTGCCTGCCAACGGAGCATCCCCGTAGGTGGTTTGGCATACGGGATGCCCAGAAATCTCTGTAGCCCCCCTTCTTCTTTGCCTATGATCGTGCCATAAATGGTGTCGACTGCTACATCTTCACCTGTGGGAATGCAACCGGAGATCCAAAGCAAAGTACTTAGGAATAACGTAGTTAAGACTGTTGAATATAAATGCCTCATGAGAAATTCCATATTATTCATTGTTTATTATTGCCGATCATTTTAGGGGGTGTCATGGGGAATTGTAAGTACTGATTTGCAGTAGTTGGCAAGTAGAATAGAGATGGAATGTGGTCGAAGCAGTGTACAAGTTGCTGCGTGGAGAGTTTAACCCGGAAATCTCACAAGGCGGCAGTTCGAGTTAAGGAGAATCTTGCACGATGATTTCGCAATGCAAAATGGGTTTCTCTCGCTACGGTTCCTATTCTCGGACAGGCGCCTAGTCAATTTCTTCAATAGCGTGCTTGGTTTTATCCAGCACCTCAATGCTGGTTTCTTTAGTCTTTTTCCATGCCTTATCGCTGACTTTTTTGGTTTTTTCCCATACGGTGGTACTTGTATCCTCGCTTTTTTCAGCAGCCTCATCGCCGATTTCTTTGGTTTTTTCCCACGCTTTGTCACCGGCTTTTTTGGTTTTGCTCCAGGCAGCGTCACCGGCGTCCTTTGTTTTTTCCCATAGACCCTCAGCTTCAGCTTCAGCTAATGTGAGAGGGGAGAAGGTCAGCATAGTCGTACTGAAACACAGAAATAATGCTAAAAAACGATTCATAAACAGAAACTCAAGTTGATGGGTTGATTCAATCCGCAAATTTTTTAATGCATACCTTGGTCCTGATAACGCTTCCCGGTCGCCTCTGCGCCATCGACAACCAGATTTTGCCCAGTGATATAGCTTGCTTCCTCACTGCATAGAAACAGGGCTGCTTGGGCAATATCCGCCGGTGTACCGGTACGACCCAGCGGTAGAGTAGACGCCATATATTTCTCTACATTTGCTGTGCCTTCTTCATCGATACCCAGCATATTGCTAATCAGGGGTGTATAGACTCCACCGGGAGAAATGCAATTGACTCGAATATCGTATTGTGCCAATTCCAACGCAATCGTTTTTGATAACTGTAATACAGCCGCTTTGGCAGCTTGATAAATATGAGGTCCGTATCCAGGCGTTATCGCCGATATGCTTGCCGTATTGAGAATGATGCCGCTACCTTGTTCTTTCATCACCTGTGCGGCGTGTTTCATTCCGAGGAACACACTTCTGGTGAGCAAAGCGAAGGTGGCATCAAAGTCATCAACTGCAATGTCGAGTAAAGAGCCGCGAACGCCAAATGCGCCGGCGTTGTTATGCATAATATCCAGGCGGCCAAATTTGTTGACAGCGTCATTAACCAAATCTTGCATCGCCTGATCACTGGTAACATCGGTTTGTTTAAAACAGACCTGATCGCCTAGTTCTGCGGCGCAAGCGCTTCCAGCTTCTGCGTCAATATCTGCAATAATGATTTTAGCGCCATGATTTGAAAAGAGTTCCGCCACTCCTCGGCCTATGCCGCTTGCAGCGCCGGTAATAATTGCTACTCTATCTTGTAGTTTGGCTGAACTCATAATCATACCCTTAATGAGAAGTTTTGATGATTATACAGAAATTCACATAATTTGCCGTGTAGGCGCCCGCCTAACCCAGTATTCATATAGGATATTAATAGCGGGCTTATCATGCATTTTGCATATATAAAAAAAATCTAAAGGATGGCCTTACAATAATTAACAGATCGTTCTAAGTTGTTAAGAAATCTGTTTTACTTGCCTAACGACAGAGGATTGAGCATTCAGCGGTGCTACGGTGTATTGGAGGAGTGCAGTCCCAGTGATAATGATAAAAAGTGCTGTTGCTCTATTGTTGCTGACAATAGCGACGCAGTTGTGTGCCCAGACAATTTACATATCCCAGAACGTGGGCGTGGATCACGCGCCGCCGTATTCCTGGTACGATAAAACGCAAAATGAACGGATCGGTTTGATACCGTATTTGCAGGAGCGTTTATTTCGCGAAGTGGGTATGGAGCTTAAGCGCATTCCCTTTGATCTTAGTGATGACCAGCAACGCCATTCTCTTTATCGGAAATTGGCACTGGGTGATATTGATGTTATTGGTTCTACTGCGCGCTTACCTCGAGTACTGAAAGTGGCCAAGTTAGTTGATGAGCCACTCTTTGAAGAGGTGATCAGAATTTATGTTCGCGCTGAAGCTGGGTTTGAATACGAGGGTTGGCGTTCACTGAAGGAGAAAAAAGGGGTGACAGTGAGTACGCAGTCTGGTCGTACCTTTGCCTTCTATCCCGAGTTAGCAGATTATGCCGAACGTCATTTTGCGCTCGACAACATAGGTTCCCATGATCAGGCGATTCAATTTTTGTTGGAAGGGAAAGTTGATTATTGGGTTGCTAGTGAGGCGGTTGCCAGCAGTATAGTCAAGATGTCAGGTTTTTCAGATAACATACGTGCGATTGAAACCCCTCTGGCTGTCCTTCCGCTCTACATGGCCGTGTCAAATCAATCACCGTATAGCGCGATGACTCAGCAACTTGCAAAGCGAATCTCTCAATTGCGCGAGAGTGGTGAGTATGACCAGATAAAGCGCCGTTATCTACAGAGATTTTTAAGCTACTACGATACAGGGTTAAGAAAATAGACAAGGTTTTTATACAGCTCTTTATTCTTTATTTGGGAGAAAGTGTGAGGAGTAGTTGTAATCAGCACACACACAATTATTGAGCAGGTCCTTGTACTGAGCTCACTTTTCATAAAATTTTCTGAATGTGTTATGTTCCTCAAAATTGGTTCCTGAGATTCTGTTGCAGTTGCCCCTTGGGCAGTTTGTGAGTTCAGCCAATTTGGCTAAGCCAATGTTTTTGGATGGGTTCGTTAAACTAAAACAAGCTATAGTATAAAATGTATTAAAATACAGCTTGTGTAAAATGCGTAAAGCGAATCAATTTACATAATAGATAATTAAATGCGCCCTGCATCACAGAATCCGGTTGGCATTCCAAGTATGGCTTAGATGGATTTGCCAAAATCAAGGAGCATCGTGTGCTTTCATACATGGTAAGAATCAGTACGATAGTACTGATTTTGGTTATTGTTGTGCCAATTGCAGCTGGCGAACGACCGTTTGCGCTAACGGAAAGCAGGGAGCCGTGCCTGGATTACAATTCCTTGAAAAACGCCTACTTTGGTGATTTGCATGTGCATACCGCTTATTCTCAGGACGCCAGTACTCAGGGAACGCGGAACACGCCCCATGATGCCTATCGTTTTGCTAAGGGCGAGGAGGTGGGGTTACAGCCCTATGACGACAGGGGCAAACACGCCAGAACGCGGAAAATCGACCGTCCATTAGATTTTATGGCCGTAACTGATCACGCTGAACAGTTGGGGGAGGTGCGCATCTGCAATACACCGGGTATGGATGGGTATAACTCCTGGGTGTGCCTGATGTATCGCTGGTTTCCAAGAGCTGCGTTTTTTGTCATGAATATTAAGTCTACAAATGCTGAGCGTTTTGGCTTTTGTGGTGAGGATGGTCAATGGTGCCGGGAGGCAGCCAGCGGGCCTTGGCGGGAGATTCAGAATGCGGCAGAAATTCATTATGACAACAGTTCTGCCTGTCAATTTACCAGTTTTGTCGGTTACGAATGGACGGGAGCAAGGGGTGAGGGCAACCTGCATCGCAATGTTATTTTCCGCAATGCTGATGTGCCGTCATTGCCGACCAGTTTTATTGAGGCTAATACTTCTCCTCGCTTGATGCAGGCATTGGATCGCGAATGTATGGATAAAAAGGGCAATTGCGATGCGATCACCATTCCTCATAATTCGAATTTGAGTAATGGGCTGATGTTTCAGACGGTTCGGCTTGACGGAGAACCGATCAGCAAGGCGGATGCTGAACGCCGGGCTCGCCATGAAACTCTGGTCGAGGTGATGCAGCATAAAGGCAGTTCCGAGTGTTATTACGGTGCCTATGGCAATATTGCACCTGATGAGCAGTGCAGTTTTGAACAATTGCCCTATAGCACTTTTCTAGGTAAGTATTTTTCCAGCCAGCGAACGTTACCTGAGCCGGGTAGTGGCTTTGTGCGTGAAGTTTTAAGAGAAGGGTTGCGACAAGAAAAAAAAATAGGTGCCAATCCTTTCAAAATGGGCTTTATTGGCAGTTCGGATACGCACTTGGCGACTGCTGGCGCTGTGGAAGAGGACAATTTTGCCGGGCACGGTGGTGCTGGTGTTCCGGCCAATAAGGAAATACCGCCGGGTTTGACTGACAATGTGGAGTTCAATCCGGGTGGTCTTGCTGTATTGTGGGCCGAGGAAAATGCTCGTGATGCGTTGTTCAGTGCGATGCGCCGACGTGAAGCCTATGGCACCAGTGGGCCGCGTATCAAGCTGCGTTTTTTTGGTGGTTGGGACTATCCTGAGACGCTTTGTGCGAGCGCGGAGTTTGTTCGCGAAGGATACCAAAGGGGAGTGCCTATGGGTTCGGATCTGGCTACTCCGCCTGCCGACAAAGCCGACAAACAGCTGCCGGTATTTGCTGTATCAGCACTACAAGATGCCGGTACAGCGATTAAGTCTGGTAATCCATTGCAACGCATCCAGATTATTAAGGGCTGGGTGGATGCACAAGGCCAATCACAAGAGCAAGTGTACGATGTGGCTGGTAATCCTGACAATGGCGCCAGTGTTGATTTAAGCACCTGTAAGCCACTGGGGCAGGGGTATTCTCAATTGTGCACGGTCTGGCAAGATCCAGACTTTCGATCCGAACAACGAGCATTCTATTACGCAAGGATTCTAGAGAATCCCAGTTGTCGGTGGAGTCAGCAGATCTGCAGTGCTCGTGGTGTCGACTGCGCTGATCCGAGTACGCTTACAGAAGGGTTGGAAGCGTGCTGTAGCGCTGAACACCGGCCGACAGTGCAGGAGAGAGCTTGGTCGTCACCGATATGGTATACGCCGGAATGACTCGGTCGGCATCTCCTTAAAACCCCCATATTGACCCAAATTGCCGAATAGTTGTTCAGCGTGTTTTTCGTGGATATCTTTTCATGGCGATCAGAGGGTGAAATGCCAGTTTGATACCCTCATCGATTTGTGTCTCATGGGACAGTACGTTACGGCGGCGCACGAATCGGGGCTTGCTGCCCTTCAGATTAATGGATTGAGTCACTTCAATGCCGCCGATACTGCTGAAAATTGGTTTCAGTTGCGGGTCAATTATATTAATCCACAATGACACAGCGTCCACTTCAGCTGCCCAATTAAAATCTGTCGGCACGCCTGCACCGGTGCCTTGTAGCGAGGGTTTACGTAAGACACCGTCCCAGCGCGCCATGTGGTTGGTCCCTGTTGTGAACTGAATCTGTCGTTCAATGAGATCAGTAAATACAATGCCATCAAACTCGGTGCTTTTTGCGAGCGCCTGCATCGTTGATGTAAGTACAGTCTGATGTGCTTTGGTTAGCTTGCCGGTGCTGGGATTATAGCTTTGTCCATGTTTGCGTGTCGCTTGCTGCCAGTGCGTTTCGAACAAGTGGCTGGGCAGGACGGTAAACCCATTTGCCTCAAGATAGGATGTTATCCTCTCGTCGATGTACTTTTGTCTTTTTTTAAGATAAAGACGGCTGGGTTTGCCGAAATTGACAGGTGCGATAATAACCTTTTTCAAACGTGTAGCGTCTTTTGCCAAGTGCGGGGTAATTTGATAATTAAATACTGTTGGATTATAGGGAACGGCGTTGCAGCTGCTCAGTAATAAAGTGACGAGAAGAATACTAAAAAAACGCACGGACAATCCTCTATGGTGGAAACAGTTAAACGCGGGTATCGAATAGATTTCACTGTCGGTGAAATGGTATTTTAGCAATTTCTGTTAAGGCCTGCATTTTTCAAGAATGCCCATTCTGCGTTGTATTGCCAGAATTGATCATGTTCAGCAAGGTGTCGACATAAATATCCAAAAACTGTTCACTTCGAATATCTTCACCAGTCGCTTTTAGCGTGACGGGCGCAATAAGAATGATGTAAAACAGTGCGCCGGAAATAATATGGATAAGGGGTAAAGGTTCCAGGGGTGGCAGATAACCGAGTTCTTGCGCTTTTTCTATGAAAGCCAATCCTTTTTTATAATCATCCTTAAGGTGCGTTTCGAATAGCCAATCTAGTCTTGTGCTGGGTTGAGCGGCTTCGCGGAACATAATGCCGACCCATTCGGGGTGGTCGCAGGAAAAACGCACGATTTGTTTGAAAATAAATCGTAATGATTCAACATTACTGGCCTTTTCAGCATCTCCAAAGTAACTGGGTAACGCTTCACTGCGTTGCTGCCATAGTTCGCTGACAGCCGCCTTCCAGAGCTTTTCCTTGGTTTCAAAATGATATTGGACAAGGGCTTTTTTTACACCGCATCGCTCTGCAATCAGCCCCATTGACGCGGCATCAAAACCGAGTTCGGCAAACGCAAATATAGCGCCATCTAAAATGGCTTGACGTGTTTGCTCCTTGCGTTGTTTGCGACTGGCGGATTGTTGAGATTCGGTATGGTTCATGAAAAAAGTGGATACAGGTAAAAGTGGATATAGTTTTTTATTGGGGTGCCTGAAGTGGGTTTGTGCTATCTCTTTACCATACAATCGGATAGTGAATCTGTAAAGCGAAATCTGGTGGTATTTTATCCAGAAGCTGTCATGTGGAGTGTTTGGCCGTTTTTGCCAAGCTAGCATGGTAAAAAGTAAAAGGGAAAGTGAATTACATGACCTGATGTAAGCGGGTTAGTAGTTGCAGGATGTCATTTTCGCTTAGTTTGCCTTCCTTGAAGTAGCGTACGCTACCCGTTTTATCGATCAACATGATGGCACTACTCTTTTTTTCCAGCTGCCAGGTTTTTTGTGCCACACCCTCAAAATCGGCGATCAAGATAGCGTGAGGGTATTTTTTTTTATTTTTACGCATTTCGCTGATGACAAACCAAGAACTGCCCCACAGCGTATCATCCAGGTTGAGGATGCTGACAGAGGCGTAACGGTCTTTCGGTAAATTCAGTTTGTGAAGTGCATCATAAAAAGCTTGATTCAGTTTGCTGGCGGACATTCTGGCGGCCAGGTGCTGAACGATCTGGGCTTTGCCTAGATGTTGATCACTTTGCCAACTTTGATAGGTGATTTTATCAGACACTAAAACCAGTTCACCTTTGGCTTGAATCATTATCTGAGGCAATGTAGAGCCGGTTTCGATAGTGGCCGCCAGTACGCTGCTGGCAAGGCTCCAAAACAGAGCGAGAGTAAGGAAGGCTTTTCTCATTTCATACAACAACATCGTCGGAAACTGGCTTTTTACCTGCAACTTTTTTTTGTTGATTTTAAGGGCCAATATGCACAATTACCCGACGTTGCCCCTGATAATGGCGATGCTCCCACAGGTAAATGCCCTGCCATGTACCCAAGCCCAAGTTCCCCTCAAGAATAGGAATGGACAAACTGGTAGCGGTCAGTGCCGATTTGATATGGGCAGGCATATCATCGGTACCTTCCAGCGTATGGGTATAAATAGGGTCGCTTTCAGGTACCAGTCGATTCAGCCACTGCTCCAGGTCATATTGTGCAGATGGATCGTAGTTTTCCTGAATTAAAAGGCTGGCGGAAGTGTGCTGTATGAAAAGCGTACACAAGCCTTCTGTTATCCCAGATTTATGAACAAGAGAGTTAAGCTTCTGCGTGAAACTGTGCAGGCCCTGGCCGCTAACCTTGATGTTCAATATGTCGATCATACCGGTAATGTCTATTCGTCGATTTGTGCATATCTTACGCGTTTACGGTGTATTTCTGTGAGCTTGTTTGGAAAAAACGGCAATTGCTGTTGCTGGATGGTGATGAGAGTCTATCCTTAAACAGGGTGTAAAAGGATTAAATTCAGTAAATTCAAGATAATAGGATTATTCGCTAGAGCAATTTCGCAAATAGCAAATGATATCAACGAGGGTTCCGTTTTGTTTTCTCTCTTTTTTTCTCCTGTCAGCGGCTTTCGCAGTCGAGTTTTCAGTTATCAGTTATGGACGGTATTGGTTGTTGCTTGCGTCGCTATGACTGCATGTGGGGGTGGTGGGGGTGGTGGTAATCTCTCTGATGCAGAAGAGCGTACAGTAGTAACCGATACTGATGGCGATGAGATTGCTGATAGTGCAGATAACTGTCCAAATATTGCCAATACTGATCAAGCCGATGCAGACAGTGATGGTACGGGCGATGTGTGTGATACGGCTTTGGAGTTAACAGTTGATGCACCCACAGTGCCGATAGATTTCGGTGTTGCCACCACGATAGATGTCAGTGTCGAAAATGAAGTTGGTTCGATCGGTTATGAATTGAGTGGAGCTCCAGTAGGCATGAGTATCGATAATGCCGGAGAAATTTCCTGGACACCGGGTGGTATTCAGTTTGGAGTTGATCAAAGCTACACCTTTGAGGTAAAGGTGACTGACGATAATGGCTCGACGACACAACCCGTCACTGTTGTGGTTGATGGTGATTCTTCAAGTCAACCGCTGGTGCGCAGCAGCGCCAAGGTGCCTACCAAACAGAAATCAATTTATGTTGCTGATTTTGATGGCGTGGCTGGTGACGAAGTGTTGGTTACTGATAATAAATCGTTGATCTATACCTTGAAGTGGGATCCTGCATTGGGAGTGGCTGGTGAGTTCTATCAGAGCTGGGTTTACCCTTACAGCCTGGGCAACCAGATGCATATTGATGGATTAACGGCGGCGGACCTGAACGGCGATAGCAGGCTTGATATTCTCGTGTTGAATGGTGACACCGTTAGCGTGATTGATGGCATCAGTCGCAAAATGACTTATTCGTTTACCATCGAAGGCGCTGTGGGTGGCTATGCGATAGCGGCGGCGGATTTAGAGAATGATGGCGATGTAGAAATCGTCGTGCTTGTATCAGTTGGTGGTAGCTCAGAGAAAATCCATATTTTTTCCAAGCCAAATACTGGTTCGACCTTGAATGAAGATTGGGCAAGCGCCGCTGCCAATTATGGTACGGATATGGTGTTGGCAGACGTTGATTTTGCAGATGGCAATTTGGAGATTAACACCAATAAAGGCTATGTCCTGGATGGCATTTCTCATGAGGATCAGTGGACGAGTGATAAGCCTTCGAATGGTTTTGGCGACCAGATTGTTGCTGCCGATTTAGATGGGGACGGCGTGGCAGAGATTGTCGGTCTGTTTTCAGAAACGGGTAGTGGTGTAATAGAGGTTTACAGTCCTCAACATCAGTCGGATCTATTTGGGGATTTAGATCCTATTCATGATCCAGAGACCTTCCGATGCGCCATTATGGCCAAAGATATCGATAGTAACGGGACTGATGAGATTATCGTGGGTGGTTGTATTGAAGGTGGAGCAAATCGAGGAGAGGATGATGGAGAATACATAGGTATATTTACAGCTGTTGATCGCGCTACTTTTAGTGAATGGCATTGGGTGCGCCCTGAAGGCGAGGAGTTTTATGATGATAAACGACATGGCGGTTTTGTTAGTCTAGCGATGGGAGATCCAGATAACGACGGTACTCTGGATGTTTTATGGGGTAATAAATTTGTTGATGATCATTATGATGCCATTTCCGTGTGGCCTGTCTCTTCCGAGCAGGATGATCCTGTGAAAACGCAAACCATTGCACTCGGTTTGTTTGATACACGTTTTACCGGTGCAGTAGATTTTCAATTTGACTCGACAACACAGTATGCGACATTTGCCTCACGGGTATTACCTGCGGAAAAAAATACTAACGATGAGGATGATCTGGCGATTGGTTTGCGCGCAGCGTTTATCGATTATGACACAGGAAGGCTTCGACTTAGTGAGCAATTACAAGGGGCTAAAACGACTGAATTGGGAGAAAAAGTGCTTGCTGCCGATCTTCTTGGCAAGGGTTATGACCAGTTAGTTTTCACTTCAGGATTTGTGGATGAAGACGGTGATGAATCAACGGGTTTTACTGCAGTGGATTTTCGTGAAACAGTGAAATCGCTAGACGATATTCACGGAGGTATGGAAGCATTTTGGTTTAAGGAACATTTCACGCCACTTGCCGGGGGTAATCTGGGCAGTTCTTTTGATCTGGCCGATCTGAACGGGGATGGAAACATCGATCATATTGGTTTTGTCGAAAACTATCTGTATTCCTATGAGTTTTTTCCGATAACACTGAGTGCGGATCCAGATGATTTCGATCTAGGTATTGCGACAGGTGTTCCTGATACTTTGCCCTTATGGCAAAGCGTTAGAATTGGTCAAGAGACCGGTGTCGATGTGCTGGTTGATAATATCGATAGCACCAGTGCGATGGAAGTACTTCATCTGACGGATTCGGCTCTGTATATTCGATCAAGAGATGATGATGCGGTACACGAAAACAGTGATTTTTATGACAGCATTTTTCTGTTCGATGACCTGTTCTCTGGTGCAGCATTTAACGCAGTCCTAACTGTAGATGTGGATAGCGATGGTGCTAAAGAAATTTTGGTGAGTGCAGTTACTGATACGGGCGGTGTTTTGTATGTGCTTAATAACCAGGGAGGACAACTGGCAGCGATATCATTTGATGAAGAAATTACTGATCTGCAGAATGGCCAAACGGCTGGATCAATTATCGTTGCATGGAAAACAGCAGGGGAAGAAGAAACATCAATTGCAAAATCATATGTCAGTGAGCTTACATTAAGTTCTGATATGCAATCAGTGGTTGAGCTTACCCGGTCGCCAGCATTGTTGGGCGCTGTTAGTCCAAATAGCATGAATTTTAGTTCTAATGGTGAGTTGTTGATTGGTACAGAATTTGGTATGTATATTGTCGAGTAAATGCTTGACGGAACTGTCGCTTTTAAAAGGTGAACTATTTATATAATTCACCTCTCTTTAAGACAGATTTCTGTTTAATTACAACCTTCCGATAACTCGCAGCATTGCACTGGTCAGTTGTTGAAGCGCCTGAGCGTCAATAATATAAGGTGGCATCACATAAACCAGTTTGCCAAACGGTCTGACCCAAACGCCCTGTTCAACAAACAGGGGTTGAACAATTCGCAAATCAACTGGCTCTTTCAGCTCTACCACACCGATAGCGCCCAGTACTCTAACATCAGCCACTTGCGGCAGTTCGCGCGCCGGTGACAAACCTTCGCGCAATTGGGCCGCCAGATTATGCACGGTTTGCTGCCAGGGTTGTGATAACAGCAGTTTGACCGAAGCATTGGCAACAGCGCAGGCCAGCGGGTTAGCCATAAAAGTAGGGCCATGCATAAAAACGCCGGCTTCGCCCTGACTAATGACTTCAGCAATTTGCATGGTGCACAGTGTTGCTGCCAGAGAGAGATATCCACCAGTCATCGCCTTGCCAACACACATGATATCGGGTGTGACATCAGCATGTTCGCAGGCGAATAGTTTACCGGTACGGCCAAAGCCTGTGGCTATTTCGTCGTGGATTAGTAGTACATCGTAGTGATCGCATAACTGCCTGACACGTTTTAGGTAATCCGGGGCATAAAAACGCATACCGCCCGTGCCTTGTACAATGGGCTCTAGAATGACGGCAGCAATCTGCCCATGGTGCTGATCAATCAGCTGCATGAAATCGCTTATCTGCGCCTCATCAAACGGTTGATCAAAATGGTGGTTCGGTGCTTTAGCAAAAAAGTGTTTTGGCATGACATCGGCAAATAAATGATGCATGCCGGTTACCGGATCGCAGACGGACATGGCCCCGAACGTATCGCCGTGATAGCCGTTGCGTAGGGTCAATAAACGATTTTTTTCGGGATGGCCTTGCGCATGCCAGTACTGCAAGGCCATTTTAATAGCTACTTCCACGGATACCGAACCCGAGTCGGACAAAAATACTTTGTCGAGTTTCTGTGGTGTGATATCGACTAAGGTTTGACACAGCTCCACGGCAGCAGGGTGGGTAATGCCGCCAAACATCACATGCGACATTTTTTGCAGCTGATCCTGCACGGCCTGATTGAGCACGGGATGGTTATAACCGTGGATGGCGGACCACCAGGACGCCATACCGTCGATCAATTCCCGGCCATCGGCCAGTTTCAATCTGACACCGTCGGCGCCGACCACGGGAATCATTGGTGGAGGATCTATCATGCTGGCATAGGGATGCCAGATATGGTTTCTGTCAAAATCTAACAGTTGCTGGATATCTTTTGGATTCATTACTGCGTTATCAATTTAACGGAACATTCATGCATATTGATTGCTAATTGGTCTGCCCTGTCGTCGACCATGTAGTTGAAACATGTAGTTGAAACATGTGACGACATGGCAGCCCCTGACCTTACAGCATTTCAATAGCTATTGCGTTTGCTTCGCCGCCACCAATGCACAACGAGGCGACACCTCGTGTTTTGCCTTGATTTTTCAGTGCATTCATCAAGGTGACAATAATGCGTGAACCGGTGGAACCAATCGGGTGGCCCTGAGCACAGGCGCCGCCGTAGATATTGACAATGTTAGGGTCGATAGCTAATTCGCGGATGGCTAACATCGTCACCATGGCAAAAGCTTCATTGATTTCCCACAGTTCGACGTCATCCTTTTGCCAACCGGTTTTTTCGAGCAACTTCTTCACCGCGCCGATGGGAGCGAGTGTAAATTTAGCGGGTTCCTGAGAATGGCGGGAGTGGCCGACAATGCGTGCTAATGCTTGAATGCCACGTGCATTGGCTTCAGCTTCGCTCATCAGAACGAGTGCGGAAGCACCATCAGAAATAGAACTGGAATTGGCGGCCGTAAGGGTGCCATCTTTGGCAAAGGCAGGTCGTAGATTGGGAATCTTATCCAGTTTGGCGGTCATTGGCTGTTCGTCATCGGTGATAACGGTCTCGCCCTTGCGTGTCTTCAGTGTAACGGCGGCAGTTTCGCCGATCAGTGTTTTTTCATTGATGGCTTTTTGCGCGCGGGTGAGAGATTCAATGGCAAAAGCATCCATATCTTCGCGAGTCAGCCCGTATTCGTCAGCGGTCTCTTGGGCGAAACTGCCCATCATGCGGCTGGTTGAGGCATCTTCCAGGCCGTCGAAAAACATATGGTCAAATAACTGTGTGTGACCGGTGCGCACACCTCCTCGGGCGCCAGGGATGATATGTGGTGCATTACTCATGCTTTCCATGCCGCCACTGACAGCGGTTGTTGCAGTGCCCGCCACTATTTGGTCATGAGCATAAATTGTGGCCTGCATACCCGAGCCGCACAGTTTGTTTAAGGTGACGCAACCGGTGGACTGGGCTAAACCTGCCTGAAGGGCGGCCTGTCGTGCCGGGCCTTGACGTAAACCGGCGGACAGAACATTTCCCATAATCAGTTCATCAATGCCGTCAGCAGCTAGGCCGGACCGTGCGACGGCTTCTTTGATGGCTGTGGCGCCCAGTTCGACGGCAGTGGCGCTGCTCAAACTACCTTGCAAGCCGCCCATGGGCGTGCGGGCGCCGCTGACAATGACAACGGAATTATTAGACATAGTTGTACCTTTTATCTGTATTTTCTGTGATGAATTGGCGATTTATTACATTGATCGGTTTGCCTGTTGTTGATGTAGAATCGCATATTACCGAAAACCAGCCATTTTAACCGTAGTTAGCGGATCATGCTATGCGTTCGGTCAGACTCGTCAGCTATCTGCTACTGGACATCAAACAGTTTTCCTCTCACCCGTTGGCGGTAGGTTAGGGGTGTTTGTGACATTTGCCTTTGAAATAATTTCGAAAAATGACTGCAATCGCTATAGCCTATTTTATAGGCGATTTCGGCGATACTGAGATTGCTGTCGCGTAATAATTCTTTGGCGATGTCCATACGCAGGTTTTGCAGATAGTGCAGTGGCGATTGTCCGGTGGCGGCTTTAAAACGTCGGTTCAGGCTGCGGGTGCTTAGGCCGATTTCACCGGCTAGTGTCTGCATTGACACGGATTGTTCATAATGGTTTTTAAGCCAGTGTTGTGCGCGTACGATATCTTCGTCATGGTGGGGCAGAGGGCGATGATCACTGTAAAGGTGAGTGTCATAGGATTGACGAATTTCGGGTGAAAAATGGGTCTCCACCTGTTGCGCAGTGGTCTGGCCAAAAAAATTCAGGATAAAATGTACCATTAGGTCAACAATCGAATTGACACTGCCCGCACAGTAAATAGAACCCGCCTGGGTAATCAGATGCCTGCGTTGCAATTGAACCTTGGGGTAGCGCTGCTGAAAATCATCAAAATAATACCAGTGAGTGGTTGCAGCCTTATTATTCAGCAAACCGGCTTCGGCCAGAAAATAACTGCCGGTACCAACCGCGCATAGGGTACTACCTTGCTTATGCATCTTAATCAACCATTCAAGCAAAGGCATTTGCCTGTTAATTACGCGCATCGGGTTGCGCCAGAGTGCGGGCAAAATAATTAAATCTGATTGCTTGATCCGGTTTATCTGTCGATGGGGCTTGATTGTCAGCCCGCCACTACAGGTGATGCTTTGCTTGTTGGTTGCGGTGATCTCACAGTTGATTGACGGTTTGCGGGATTGGTGTGTGCGCTGAAATTGGTCCGCTGCGGTCAGTGCTTCCAGTGGTAAACTGACACTGGAGGCTAGTGCTTGAGGGTAGAGAACGATGCTTGCTTGTAACATGTAGAGGCTAGCCTGGATATTTTGGCTAAAATACCATATTAAATGGCTGTAATCACTTGATATTGTTTTGTACAAATCGCTACAATCTCCGCACATTTTGCAGGTGGAGCAGTGTATTTCAGTGTGCTGCACACTTCTTCGCCGCTTGGATCTAAAACAAGTAATATGCTTGTTCTTCGCCCGGTTTTCTGTGCTCATGGCTGGAACCAAAGTGAGCGATGGCCAAGAATAAAACAATTAGGTGGAAAGCATGTCGAAATTACCCGTGATTGTTGGATACGGTGGTATTAATGCCGCCGGACGCAGTTCAGCCCACCATGCCTATCGTCGTATGGTGATTGACGTTATCAAAGAATCGAATGCCAACGATACCTACCGTAGTTTGGCGACATTGATGAACCTTCGTCGGCGTAGTAGTGATGAAGCATCGGCGGATATATTGGACAATAGTTTACGCGAATATATTGATGGCCATACCTTGGTGCGTGGTATTGGTGACAATCTGTTTAATCCTGATCACATTCGTTGGAATCGGCGCATGGAAGTGTCTCCCCAGGGGCCGCATGCGCCTATTGAATTTATCACCAAGGCTAAAAGCCTGCCACATGAGATTCCTGAGCAATGGCAGTTGAGTCCTCTTGACGGAAAACGTGTCAAGGTAACTATTCCAACCGATGTGGACGTATTATTGCCGACTTACCGGCGGTCAAAAGTGAAGGCTGCGGGGCAGCTGCCCACGGGCTTTGATCCGAAACTTTTATACCCGTCACGCAACCATCCGCGCGGTATACAAATGACCATTTTTGGTGCCTCTGATGCACTGGGTAGTATTGGTATTGAATGGGATCAAATTAAGCAATCGGTCAAACCAGACCAGATCAGTGTTTATGCTGGCAGTGGTATGAGTCAACTCGATATTAACGGTAACGGCGGCATGATGATGGCGCGCATGATCGGGAAAAAGGTGACCTCTAAACAGTGCCCCTTTGGTTTTGCGGAAATGCCAGCTGATTTTATCAATGCCTACGTGTTAGGTAGTGTGGGTAATACCGGTACTGCCATGGGCGCTTGCGCCTCGTTTTTGTATAACATGAGAATGGGCTTGATGGACATCCAGACGGGTCGTGCGAGAGTGGCTATTGTTGGTAACAGCGAAGCACCAATAACGCCTGAGATTATAGAAGGTTATGCTGCCATGGGGGCATTGGCGACTGACCAGGAATTGCTCGCTTTGGACGAAGCCTTGAATTTGGATGTGCCGGATTATCGACGTGCCTGTCGACCTTTTTCCAGCAACTGTGGATTCACCTTGGCGGAAAGTGCTCAGTTTATTGTCTTGATGGATGACGATTTGGCGCTCGAGCTGGGAGCATCGATACACGGCGCGGTTAGCGATGTGTTTGTTAATGCCGATGGATTTAAAAAATCCATTTCCTCCCCGGGCGTAGGTAACTATATAACCATGGCAAAAGCGCTGGCTGCTGGGCGGGCAATCGTGGGTGAAGAGGCCATTCGGAAACGGTCTTTTGTGCAAGCTCATGGTACTGGCACGCCACAAAATAGGGTGACCGAATCACATATCCTCAACGAAGTAGCCAAAACGTTTGGTATAGAATCCTGGCCAGTCGCTGCGGTGAAAAGTTATCTTGGACACTCGATTGGCGTTGCAGGTGGAGATCAGATAATCAATACCTTGGGCATATGGTGTTTTGGTTGGATTCCTGGTATTGCTACCATTGACCATGTCGCCGAGGATGTTGAGCACAGTCAACTCAGTATCGGTAATAAACATGTGGAAGTGGGCACGGATGGCATGGATGTATCAATAATTAACGCCAAAGGTTTTGGGGGTAATAATGCCAGTGCTACCTTGTTAGCGCCGCATGTGATTCGGCGGATGCTGGCGAAGAAACACGGCGCTGTTGCGATGAAAACCTACCTTGAAAAAAATGAATCAGTGCGGGAAACTGCGCTAGAGCACGATAAGGCTATGACGGCAGGGAATGTTGAACCTATCTATCGGTTCAATCATAACGTGCTGGAAGGTGAAGACATTGAGTTTGATGATCGAACACTGCAAGTGCCAGGTTATGGCCAAGCAGTGGACTTGGATGTAGAATCTCCTTATCAGGATATGCTTTAAATTGTTATATGGATAGTTGAAATGAAACTATAGGCATCGCATATTGTTGGCGCAGAAGTAAGCCGATTAATTTTACGCAAAATGCACAAAATGGAGCTATAGTTTCAGTATCAACGTCGCAGGAGCGACAGAACATGCGAAAATTTGTACGCCATCCGTCGGAAATCCCCATTGAAATTGCCTGCGTGGGTGAGTGTGACTCCAGTCTGAGTAGTTTGCATAATTTGAGTTTAGGTGGAATTTGTTGCGAAGTTGATGAGTACTATGCAGAAGGGACTGAAATCGAAATCCATATTCCCCTGGTGCAACCGGAATATGAAGGACACGGTGTTGTTGTTTGGTGTCGGCCTATGCAGGGTCACTATGATCTTGGAATTCGATTTGTCGGTGAGCAGGAAGCCTATAAAACCCGCATGGTGGAACAGGTTTGCCATATTGAACAATACAAACAAACCGTTCATGAGCACGAAGGTCGGCAGTTGGACGCCGAGCAAGCTGCTGCGGAATGGATCGCCAAGTATGCCTCACAATTTGCCAGTCAGGTGGATTAGTCGGTGCAAACTCACACGCGCGACCTTGCTTGAAAGCAGCCCCCGATATTGATTAACGGCCAACGCTATTGTAAGGTCGCCGATCAACTATCTCAGCCCTCACATTGAATGCAAAATCCATAATAAAAAGAGCAATATGGGCTTTGCTGGTGATTGCTGCGAAATAGGCTATATAGACTATGAGCGGGTAAAAATATGATAAGTGAAGCAACCTATCAGGTGACGTTGGAAATGCCGCGTGAGCAGGCCTGGAAAACATTAGAGGATCTTTCACAGGCACATAACTATGTGCCAGGCATTATCAAGACAGAAATTGTTTCCTCTAATAAGCAAGGGGTTGGCGCCAGCCGCCTGGTTTATCAGGGTAAAAAGCGGGCATTGCAAGAAACGGTCACTGATTGGGATGAAGGCAGTGGTTTTCGTATTCGACTGCACAAAGGAGAAAAGGATTCTCCGTTCAAAAATGCTTTTTTTCGTTATTTAATTGAAGAATCAGACGGTGATACAACACGACTGACTACAACCATGGGATATACACCGCCACTAGGCTGGTTTGGTATTTTGCTTGATAAGCTATTCTTGAATAAGATCATATCCGGTGTTATTCGCGATGTGGCGTTGAGTATGAAACATTTTTATGAAACGGGTAAACCCACCACACCAAAAGATCTAAAGGCGATCAAGGCACAATTAGCATAGTTGTTTGTGACAGCCGCCTTTTAGATGACGGGAGGTAATAACGTTTATGGACGCGCTCACTGCACTATTGTCTCGCAATTCGGCTAGTAAGTTGTGCGAACCTGCACCAACACAGCCACAACTGGAACAAATTCTACAGGCAGCAATAAGAGCGCCTGATCATGCTTGGCTACGACCCTGGCGTTTTTTACTGATTGAGGGGCCGGGGCGAGATCGTTTGGGGGAGTTATTTGCTGCGGCCATGCTGCAATCTAATCCCGACACAGGTGAGCAGGTGTTACAAAAAGCACGTAGGAAGCCTCTGCGTGCGCCATTGCTGGTGGTCGTGATTGCCACCTTGCAGGAGCACCCCGATGTGCCTCATATAGAGCAGCGGCTTTCAGCAGGTTGTGCAGCGCAAAATATATTATTGGCCAGTCATGCCATGGGCTATGGCGGTATTTGGCGCACAGGTTCAATGGCGTATGATAAAACGGTCATGCAGGGTTTGGGGCTAGGAGAGGATGAAGAAATTATTGGTTTTATTTATCTCGGTAGTTTGGAAGGTAAACCCAAGGCGCTGCCAGATATTGAATGGTGGGAGTTTTCGGAGCGCTGGTCTGATGATGGCTAATGTGTGATGCCAGGCTATGGAGATCATAAGGGATAGAGCAGATGACACCCACCTATGAAACTTTGACTGTGGCATTGAACGAGCACATTGCTTTGATTGAGCTAAACAGGGCAAATAAGGCCAATGCCCTGAATGCTGTGATGTGGCGCGAGCTGGAGGAGAGTTTTCGCTGGGCAGATACAATAGCTGATGTGCGCGTAATAGTGCTGGCGGCACAGGGCAAGCATTTTTGCTCAGGTCTGGATTTGAGTATGTTCAATGAGCTGGTGGAAGGTGAGACTGAAGCGGCCAGAAAGGCTGAAAAACTTCGTATCACCATTAAGCAATTGCAGGGTAATCTCAATGCAATTGAGCAATGTCGCAAACCGGTATTAGCTGCTATTCATTCCAGTTGTATCGGTGGTGGTGTCGACATGGTGTGTTGTTGTGATATGCGTTATTGTACGAGGGATGCCCATTTTTCCATTAAAGAAATTGATATGGGCATGACCGCTGATGTAGGAACCTTACAGCGGCTGCCGAAGCTAATCAGTGATGGAATGACACGCGAACTTGCCTTTACCGGGCGTAAAGTAAATGCGCAGGAAGCTCTTCGGCTTGGTTTGGTGAATCATGTTTATGATGATCGCGAACAATTGTTAGAGGAGGTAATGGGAATCGCAAGTCTGATTGCCAGTAAATCACCAATAGCGGTGCGTGGTGTGAAGGAAATGCTGTTATACAGCCGTGATCATAGTGTCATCGATAGCTTGAATTATGTCGCCACCTGGAACGCGGGGATGCTGAGTGTTGAAGATGTACTTAAATCTGTCGATGCGCAGCAGCAGAACAAGCAAGCGGATTATGAAGATTGATTGTATTTCCTCGCGGATAAAAACCGTTTAGTGGGCGGCATATTTAGCGCATATACACAATCCAAGTCCCCCTGACTTCCGTAGATCCTGAATATGCAAACGACTACAGAGCGCCAGCCCTCACTTTCAACGCGAAATCCTTGTGAGAATTGCTGGCTAGAGAAGATACGAACCTGTGGGCTAAAGGTTAATAAGTATGACGCATAAGGCGGCACTCGGCTAATAACAAAGTAAGCTGAGCGCACAGAAATAAGCAAAGAAAAAGAATAAAATTCGCAAATTATGAGTTGCTTTACTATGATAAAATCCATACTAATCGTAGAAGCAGCATTGCATTAAACTTAGCGGATATTTGGTGGTTATCTGCGAGTATCATGTAGAGTAGAAGTGGTTGAAGAAGAGGTATCAAGCCGTGACCGACAAGAAACAGATTACCCCCGAAATTATAGAAAAAATTGAAGATTATTTGGAAGAACGCAAAAGACCAGGAGATCGTCGAGATACAAATAACGCTGTCGAAACGATCCCCCCGGACGATCGCCGTTCGGGCAAGGATCGAAGGGACTTGGCTGGTTATTCCTGATTAAAATTTTTCGGTAGTCTTAAGCGTTACCAAATATAAAAGAATGCGCTACCAATGCACTATCGAAGCTACATAAACGATTTAAATACCCCGGCAAGTAATAGCAACCCCATCAAGATGACGATGATTTTTGAGTAGCGCCTGCTATCTGCTGCTTCCATTGGTTTCCCGAGTTTTTCCGCTACGGTAACCAATAGGAACAGCGATAAAAAAAGTACGAGAATAATTATTAACAAATTACTCATGGCAATACTCTGCCTGGAGCTTAATGATAAGCATAACGGCGTATGTCAATCTTCACCCCCTCAATCTTCACCCCACCAAGGAGTAATATTGATTTCTGCGTGACTGACTTCAATAAAGCGAAACATTTGTTCATAATCCAACCGGCATTCCACTAAGGTTTGCACGTGTTTTTGTTGGCTTGGAGCGCCGGGGACATTCAAAGGTATAACGTAGTTATCTTTCGCTTTAAAGGTTAATTTCCACGATTTTGATTGGCCGGGACCCAATTTAAGCTCAGAAGGAAAAGAGATGCTGTAGCCACCTAACACCGAGTTTTCTTTAAAATCATCGGTTGCTTCAACAAAGTCAACTTTGTTTCCCATATCAGACAGCGTGACAGATAGGCTATCAAGCAAAAACCGAATATTTGGCATGTGATGGCTAGCGCCGCCGATAGTTGCCTGCGGAGCAATATTGGTAACACTGATCTCCACTTCAAAGGTCTCGCCCTGATTAATATGTAAGCCCTGTGTGGGAAGAAAAACAGTTTGCACCTGTAGCAGTCGTCTAAGGTCGCTGAACCATGCAAGCAGGGGATTTTGCCAGAGAGGTTGACTCATAGTTTAAATTTCTCCTGTTAGTGACCGGAATATTTCCGGCAAGCGTATTATTCTTGTTAAAGTTAGCAATTTGGACAAGTCAAGCATTACTGAATGAAACATTGCAGCTGACAGGCCGTTAATCCTAGAAAACTCAGTTGATTTGTAGTTTAAACGTTGCTTTAGCTTGGCTTCCAGTTCTCTGGGACTATTGAGGGCAGATTAACATTCTGGCGGCTTTTGGCAAACCCCCCATTGATACCACCTTGACGGAATGGGCTGATAGCATCACCGGGGTTAATGCCGTCAGAACTGTCCGCCAAACCGTTATTCTCAGGTATAGTGCTGCGTACCTTGAATGCCCATGGCGACAAAGACCTGAAACCGCCTTTGCGACTGGGAAAGTACGCTATTTTGTTACATACACTGCATTTTGAGTAGTAATGTGCAAATGTTGTTGTCCGCTTTCACTATCAGCGAGTTTTATCTGACGGATAGCACCACCGCTCAGATTAGGTGAGCGCCATGCAGTGAAACCGGTGTTAATATCTATTGCTTGAACATAACAATGGTAGTTAATCTCGGTGGATTCGCCTACCATACCAAGCAATATATGGGTTCGCCCATTGGATAATTTTTGTAATGCCATTGCAGTTATATTCCCGCCTGGTCGTATATCACGCACCTGAATGAGTTGATCATCGTAGACATGGACTCCGCTATTGCCATTGCTAATCTGGTAGGAAACAAGCAGTTCATTGTCATCGTCATTGTCAATGTCTCCCATTAGCTGCCCAAGAGGACGTTTTTCCAGCAATTTTCCTTGTTGGGCTGTCCGTAATTGACTGCCTGTGAACTCCAAAAATTGCAATTTATGGTTATTCTTCTGGTTTTGCAAATAGGCAATACTAATACCGGTGTTGGGAAACAAATTACCGGCAAGGATACCGCTGACCGTTACTTTCAGGTTGGTGCCCCACGCATTGCTTGGCTGTACAACCTCACTACCGAGTAGGGTGCCATCATCGTCATAAACATCTATTTTAATTTCTTCGGGTTGAACAGAATTAACCACAGGAGGACTGACGCTTGACAGAGTAGTCAGGATCGAATCATTGGAGCCAATCAACTCCATCTCGCTATCATTATCAATATCTGCAAAAGTGACTGGAGTGGGTTTGCCAGTATTAATAGTAAATTGATCATTCTCATAACTGTTATAGATTTGATTACCTGAAACAAAGTCATACACTTGATAATAGCGCGGTGTTAGAGGTGAATCAGCAAGGTCCAATTTGGCGCTGGCAAACATTTGTGCAGATTCGGTACCGGTATTATGCGCTGCGATAAATGCATCCTGGGTGCCGCTATTGTAATCCACCACCATCGACGTACCATCTGCTTCACCGAGAACGTTAGGTTTCGGGCCAAAGCGATAATCACCCCCTCCAGAAATTTCCATCACGCCAACATGATTGCCGATTCCAGGTGAAAACAGATCACAACTCGCAAAACTGCGGTCTGTGAAATCATCAGGCACGGCCCAGCAACTTCCATTCAGGTGACTACTATTCACATTGGACCATGTGGCAGCGGTTGATACATTGACAATGGCCCTTATTGGTTGTCCGCTGCTGCCTCTGATCAGTGAACTTAGGTATTGATTATTACCGTTAGACAGTAAGGCAACATGTGTTGTTTGAGTCCCCAAATCGCTGGCTTGCAGCTGCAGCAGCTCATAGCTGTTACTGTTTAGGCCGGAGATATTCGCCGCCGAGTCAGTGGAGCTGGCCCAGACAAGTTCATCAACCTGATCGTTATTAATATCAATAAACTGGATTAGGTCTTGGGCTCGAACAGCGTTATTCAGGGCGACTGTCTGCTCGCGCTTAACAAGTTGCTCTGAGTTGCCAGATGTATCATAGAGAGTCAGGGTGGCACTGGTAATTTCACCTATTTCGTCAATGCCATCACCGTCACTGTCTAATAGAGTCAGTGTGCCAACAAAGCCACCAGCCAACTCGTTTTGAGGTGTATAATCAGAACCGTCATAAACAATACCGGCTTGAGTGACAATTTCCAGGGCATCGTCTTCATCAACATTACCCACTACGAATTGAGCATATTCGTTGGACGAGAATTTCCAAAAATGTGTTAAATCATTTCCGTAGATATTGAGCACCTGTCCAGAGGGGGAATTGTTTGAGCTTGTGTTGGTTTGCACAATCACTTCGTCAAGCCCGTCATTGTCCAAATCAATGCTGGCAAAACGGTTCCAGGCATCGCTTTCAACATGACCGTTCAGTTGTGCCGAAAACAAGGGCTTCGCTTTTTGCGGATCAATAAGGTAAAGAAACTTAGTGGTAAGAACGGCCAGCCTGTTTTGGCCGTCTCCTCGCACAGTTTGCACCCCTTTTATGGTTTCATCGTTTCTTGTCAGGTCATACGGATAGGTCCAAGTGTGGTCTAATAACCCGTTCTCAATTCTATAGCCGTGCAAAAAACCGCCGTGGTTACTGACAATCCACTCATCAGTACCATTACCATCAATATCCAAAAAAGTGCTGGGGCTGCGGCCGCTATTAATGTGAAGTTTCGGAATTATCGTAGGTGTTGCAGCAGGGCTTTCCACTGAAAACGTAAACACTTTAAAGTTGTTCCTGGCTGCAATGTCTGCATTGCTCACAGCAGCAACAATCGATATGGAAGCATTGCTGCCAAAAAAAGGAGCGTGTGCTGTCCAGTTGATATTGCCCTTATCATCAATGCTTGCACCTTCCGGAGCGGCCAGTAATGTGTATTCCAGCGTGCCTTCGTAACCGTCTTGCACGACAATATCAAGATTGACTGACTCGCCTTCACTCACGCTCTCTGGGCCAGAGATGCTGTAGGCTGGGCTTATCATCTTAATATAGAAGTTATTTTGCAAGGTCGTCGTGTATTTACCGTCATGGGACTTGGCCTGCATTTGGTAGTTACCGTAACGGTAGAAGTGCATGTTGTTGACTGACCTAGCATAGTAACTACCGTAGAAG
>PIVM01000599.1 GCA_003353945.1 Gammaproteobacteria bacterium | reverse complement strand
ACCTCTCCTGTCAGCATCGCGCTAGGCGAACTGCCTTCTTCAAATTGAAGGCCATGGCGAGGATATGAAACTCGCCCTCCACTTTAGCTTGGCCAATGTATCTGGACCTGAAGAAATCGTAGCCGCGTTTCAAAGTGCCAAAAGCCCGCTCCACGATTTGTCGCACACTGCTGATAGAAAGATTCCGTGCCTTTTCCAACTCCGTGAGTCTGCCGCCCCGAGGCTTCTTGTCCATCGTTCCATCCTCCAGTTCTTTTTCAAACAAGATGTCTCGATTCTTACCGCTACAATATCCTTTGTCTGCGTATACCCAAGCACCCGTATCAAGCTCGGCATCATCAACAAGTCGGGCAAATTCACCTGTATCGGAAAAGTTGGCAGGTGTAATATGACCACAAAGCAGGAAGCCGTCGTGGCTGTCCGTGGCAGCATGGAGTTTGTAACCGTAATAGGCACGCTTTCTTTTGCAAATCCACGCAGCCTCTTCATCATCAGAGTAACTGACTTGAAACTTGGCCGCGCTATCCTGCTGATCGGCGTTCTCTGCACGGTCTTCCGGCATCACATCGACTACCTTGCGAGGCCTTCTTTGAGACTCGATTACAGATGCATCCAGCGCTGCTCCCTCTCGGACAAGAAGCCCCTTCTTTTCAAGTTGATGATTAAGCATATCGAGCAAAGCATCCAGCACCTTCAAACGAATCAAGCCATTACGAAAGCGACAGATTGTCGTCTCATCCGGCACATCGTCCTCGATGGAAAATTCAGTAAACCGGATGAAGGAAAGACGGTCAAGCAAGGCCTGCTCCACGCCTGGATCGCTCAAATTATACCAGCGCTGCAACAGAAGAATCTTGAACATGACCAACGGCGGGTACGCAGGGTTACCAACGGCATTGGCCTTGCGTTTTATTTTCTTACGAAGAAAGGCACTAATGGGCTGCCAGTCGATGAGATCATTGATTTCGTCCAGAAATGTGGGTTTGGTTCTCCGGTGTTCCAGGAAGTAATCGCCCAATCGAGTGCCTTTCTGTCGAATAGCCATGCTTTTCTCCTTTTACTTTAAAGAAGAATAACATTATAAATCAATAAGTTGAAGTAAAAATTTGACGTTTTTGCCGTGCAGAGGTCTCAAAGTGGAAAGCGCAGTAGATTCGGAGTGCCCGAGAATGTGGGAGATTCGGCAGGAGACAACAATCTTTGTGTCTTCCTGTCCAGTTTCCCAACTTGCGGTTAGACCGTGATCAGCCAATGCCGCGCCAATAATGCTTGTTATGTTGGCAAGCGTGGCATGATTGTATTTCGTCTTACCGAACGCAACAGCCTT
>PIVM01000598.1 GCA_003353945.1 Gammaproteobacteria bacterium | reverse complement strand
AGGCTGCAAAGTAAAAACCAAACTCAAAGAATTTACATATGAAGGTAGTACGCCGGGAACTTTATTCGGACAACATCTATTCCCATCAACAGGAAAGCGCGTTGTTATCACTGAAGGCGAGCTGGATGCAGCGAGCTGTGCCGAAACAATGCCGGGTTGGCCCATGGTTTCACTCCCGTCCGGGGCAGCGGCAGCCAAGAAATCAGTGCAGCAGAATCTTGACTGGCTACAGGGCTATGAAGAGATTGTCCTGTTCTTCGACAACGACGCGGCTGGCCGTAAGGCAACGGAGGAGGCGTCAAGCGTCCTTCCACCGGGCAAGGTCAAGATCGCTTTCTTACCAGACGATTACAAAGATGCGTCAGACGCCCTCATTGCCAATGACTCTGAAGCGATTCGTAGAAGCATTTGGGATGCAAGACCATATCGTCCAGATGGGATCGTTGAAGCCAAATCACTATTAAACCTAGTAACTACACCACTACCACCATCTAATTATGACTACCCCATTCAAGGACTACAAAAACTTCTTCATGGGATACGACACGGAGAACTTTGTACAATCACTTCAGGAAGTGGTCAAGGCAAGTCCTCACTCTGCCGGTACCTTGCAACTTCACTACTTCAAACTGGAGAACGGGTTGGTTACCTGGCTCTTGAAGAATCAAACAGACGAACTGCCCTAGGCTTGATGTCTAATGCAGTAGGTAAAAGCTTACACATTGGCAATCACACACATGACGAACTTACAGAAGCGTTTGATTCCAGTATTAATAACTGGAACCTTTATCTTTTTGACGGGTTCGGTAGTTACGATCCTGATCTTATTTATAATCGGATCGAATACCTAGCCTCAGGATTAGATACCAAAGTCATATTCCTTGATCACTTATCTATCTTACTTAGCGGGTTAGATGGAGATGAAAGACGGATGATCGACACCACCATGACCAGACTACGTTCACTAGTTGAACGCACTGGCATATCACTATTTTTAGTCTCACATTTAAAACGAACAGGAGGAGATCAGAATCATGAGGAGGGAGCAAGAGTTACTCTCGGTCAGTTACGTGGCAGCGCAGCAATTGCACAGCTCTCTGAC
The DNA here is from genome assembly GCA_003353945.1 of Gammaproteobacteria bacterium. Taxonomy (GTDB): domain Bacteria; phylum Pseudomonadota; class Gammaproteobacteria; order Pseudomonadales; family PIVM01; genus PIVM01. The sequence goes on along the minus strand of PIVM01000598.1, from coordinate 225 downwards.
AGCGTTATCGCACTTGAGCGGAATCAGCAATCAGAGTCTGGACCTAGCAAGACGACTGTCAGAGTCCTTAAAAACAGATACTCGGGAGAGACAGGTGTAGCCTGTACGCTCTCGTATAACAATGAAACTTCGCAATTTACAGAACATGCAGTCGAACAAGAATTCGATCCAGCAACAGATTTTTGAAGCTGAGAAAGAATACTTTGAAGGGCGATTGAAACGACC
>PIVM01000597.1 GCA_003353945.1 Gammaproteobacteria bacterium | reverse complement strand
AGTAGTATCGCAGTTTCTTTGGCTTCTTTACTCACTCTTCATGTATAAGGACTAGGGACCATAACATAGTGAACAACATCGGTGTAGCGGTTGGCGACTGAAGAAGAGTCCTCGTATTATCGATCCAAATACGAGAGTCGCGACAGTAACCGACAGATAGCAGTTACACACCTAATGGCGAAACTGACGTCAGGTTTAATAACTGCCATTCATTCTGTAAAGTAGTATCGCAGTTTCCTTGGCTTCTTTACTCACTCTCCCTGTATAAGGACTAGGGACCATAACATAGTGAACAACATCGGTGTAGCGGTTGGCGACTGAAGAATAGTCCTCGTATCATCGATCCAGATACGAGAATCGCCACAGTGTGGGGTATGGGGTGTAATAGGGTAAATGGTTACCTGAGTTTGGGGCTGATATTGTATGTGTTGACATTCACTTGTGATGGTGCTATGGGAAACGGTATTCTTAGTGGTACTTCAGATTCCCTAGACTGTGCTTCTCCTGTAGGTGCTTCCTGTGAAGATACAGCATGCTGCGGTGGTTTAATCTGCAATGACGATGGCACGTGTGAGATGTGTCCTATTAGCGGTTTTTTCTGTGTAGGAGAGGAAGGGTGCTGCGAAGGTTTCAGCTGCGAAGGTGGTACATGTGTATGTGCTTTTTACAATGATACCTGTATAGATGGTAAATGCTGTGAAGGTTACATCTGCGGTGGTCCACCTACCCTCGATGCTGCCGCTACGTGTCAGGAATGTCCTACGGAAGGTGACGATTGTGTCAACGGCAACTGCTGCGAAGGTTTCACCTGCATTGATAATAAATGTGTTTGTAGTGAGGGAGGTGATGATTGTTCAGCCGAATCGTGCTGCGAATATCTCGTCTGCAATTCCACTACTCATTTGTGTCAGGAATGTGCTGAAGATGATGACGAATGTGCAAGCGACACACCGTGCTGCACAGGTTACGTCTGCAATACCGACGGATATTGTAAGCAATGTAGTGATTTATATAACGACTGTTCAACGAAACTGTGCTGCACAGGTTTAACCTGCGATTCCACTACTATTACGTGTAAGGAATGTGCTGGTAGTGATGAGGCGTGTTCAAACACTGAGGAGTGCTGCACAGGTTTAACCTGCAATTCCACTACTGATACGTGTCAGTGTGCTGGTAGTGGTGAGCAGTGTATAGATGGAGAGTGCTGCACAGGTTTAATCTGCAATTCCACTAGTATGTGTCAGGAATGTGTTGGTGATGGTGAAAACTGTAGTACAACCGAACCGTGCTGCACAGGTCTAACCTGCAATTCCACTACTGATACGTG
>PIVM01000596.1 GCA_003353945.1 Gammaproteobacteria bacterium | reverse complement strand
GCCGGGTTGCCAACTTCGTTGTAGCGATCTATGACATCTGATTCGCTGCGCGGGGGCGCCACCGTGATGACACGGCGAAATGGGGCTACTAGTCGTCCAGAGTGTGCTGATACCAGTGTGATAGAAAGCATTTGATTTTACGTTGGCCTCCAAAATTTGAAATCTGTTCAGAATATAGCCATTAGGCCTAATTGTACCCAACCCTTGTCCATATATTGTTAATCGATGTAGTCACTTTAATCTTGTGTTGGTTTGCCAATAATGCATAAACTGGCCACTGATTGAAGTGTCTGCTTAGCATATGACTGTCGACATACGATCACAAGCATATAAAAAGGAATGGATTGACTAAAACCAAAGTTAAAAAGGCGTATTTCATACCGCCCTCAGCGGCATGAAATACGCCATTCGGTCTCCTAATACCAGTATTATGACATCGGTTCGAACTGATATATGCCCGGCGTGCATATTTACTGACAAACTCACCAATTTATATTAGGCTATATAATAGGCGTACATTTACTCATCGCATCTAAGCAGCAAAACGAGATGTTGACATGACTGATGTTTTGCCTACATGTCCATATATGCACGCATGTCAGCTTTTATATAAATGCGTTCACTTCCTGTCTTAATATAGACTGCGCCGTCGGTCGCGTATATACGTGTATGCCGGTGGCTGGCCCGAGGTCATAGGTAGGCATTAATAACCCCATTCCATTGTCTATGGTCGTACACTATATATGAGGCGAGCGAATATACCGTACTCATATATAAACACATCACGAAGGATGACTTCGTTAGACTTGGTGGCTGACCTAATACGTTGAAAATACGTTCACTCGGAGTTCCTCGTCCAATGTGTAGTTCCGAGTGAACGCTGGCTGTGCAAAACGCATAGGGTAAACCTCAGCGTTTGAGCCAAAAAGAAAGGCGGATATATCAATAAATAAACCATTTCAGTAGCTGTATAAAACTCGGTGAGATATTGGAACACAAATGAAGAGGTACAGCCGGGAACGACACACGACAGGGGTGTATTTTGCTAGAACAGGTGGATATCGCCGGTTTGCCTAAACACTAGAAACTCGCTTTGGAGGCAGCGCTATGGCGGCGACATTCGGTACCTGGTAAGTTGGGCAGGCTGCCAACAAATGGCAGCACGAGATGACCGCAAGTCGTCGAGGTTCATGAAGCTGCCGAATGGCGGCGCTGCAGGCTACGACACGTATATAATGAGGTTACAAAAGCCGAGATTGTTAATCTTGGCGTGACCCAAATACGTTAAGAAAACGTTCACTCGGAAGACATCGGCCGATGTACGTACTCGGATGCAT
>PIVM01000595.1 GCA_003353945.1 Gammaproteobacteria bacterium | reverse complement strand
TTTTGTTGACCGGACTATATGATCAGGTCTTCAAAAATAATTTCGATGTCCTGCCCGGGTAGGCCTATGTCATATGATGTAGCCGTAGCGAATCGCCCGGGCGAGTCGTGTGAAAGAAAATCGCCCGGGCGAGTCGTGTGAAAGAAATGAAATAGATCGAAGCCCGGAATGCGGATAGGCCTGCCTGTCATATTAATGGCTACTTATCTGGATTATTGAATGTACGAGGCGGCTCGCTCACCGATTCGTGTACGCCGTTCACATGAAAACGGCATCTGCACATATATATATGCGCAACTGGAAATCACTGCAAAATAGCAGATTAAAGCACAATAGTTTGACTGCCTCGATATGCATCGGGATTCGTCGGGAACTGCCGATGCTCGAGAAGATTGAACCAATTCCATGGGGGCCGCGACGCGATCAACGTCCAAATCACGGGTACAAAGTCCGGGGTATTATTAGTGTCAAATCCTGGGGTCGAAACTATAGGTGAGTGTCAAATCATGCAAATGGATGACATTTCCCGGCCCTCCGGAGCATATATTGCAGGCAAAGCTCGGGGTAATGTCTGGGGTTTCTGTTTCTGGTAGGGGGGGATGGGCGTCCAAGACGATGACAGGTGCATAAATACTCATGTAGGAGTTTCAACCGGCAAGATACCGGTCCGATTTCGAGTGCGCAAATTTCATGGACGTGCGCGAAAATAGACAAAATGTGTTTATGATTGATGAAGCCAGGGTATCGTAATTAAACGGACATAAGTATATATATAGTAACCCGATTGATCAATGTATTTCATTTTTATGCCTTCTGAAGCAGGAGAAACGTGAGAAAAATGCGAATTCTTTGGTTGAAGCGCAGCTTCAGAGACGATGTTGGCGGCAGCCATATGCATTGTTCGCCGTAATCTCGCGACTTCAGGCGAGATCGAGTCAGGGGTGTTTGCAAGGGGGGTACCGGGTTCGTTGATAGATCGTGATACAGCTGGGGCGGGCTGGAAACGAGTTCGATTGACAAATTAGTGGTATAGTCAATAAGCTATGAACCAATATACGAACTTGGAAAACAATTCTAAAACCGATCGATTACACTTTGAAAAGGGCGGAGAGGGGTAGCCTGGTAACCCCCCCTTATATGATCCTGCCCACAACTCTCCATTGGCTGAGGTTCGCCAGGACCTATATAGAGACTATCGCCACGAATCGTGGCTCGTTTGTTACTAAATATAGCTCCTGAGTTTCCAACTTTGTTATATAGTGTTAATAATTAATAAGTGAAAGGCGTATTTTGAAAATGATCTTACTTGACAGTATTTGTTAGGCCAAATTACAAATG
>PIVM01000594.1 GCA_003353945.1 Gammaproteobacteria bacterium | reverse complement strand
GATTGCATTGCTACTTAAACAATTCTAGTTCGATACTGCCGTATGTCATTATTTAAACTCGAAATTTGTGACTGGATAAGCAGCCTATTGAGCCTCCTCCACCGCAGGTGGAGGAGGGGAGAAACACTTTCTGGAAGAAGGTTAAAAGATATAGGTAAGCGATGCGTAGAGGGAGGTAATCGACATTTCTGTTTCAATGTCACTGACATTAATTGCTCCCGTAAAATCAAGGTCGATTACCTGATTTGGATGGGCCTGAGTTTGAACATCTTCTATGGATTGCTCATATACAGTAGTATCGAATATTGCAGAGCCATCAGCATTGTACTGATAATTATGTTGTTTCAAAGAAACGCCATATTGCCAGTTTCCACCGATTGCTCCACCCCATGCAATGGCTAGGCTTAGTCCGGTTGCGTCTCCGTCATAATTGAGTTGCCGTATTTTTATAGAGTCATCTGGATTGCTGTTGGTCTCCGTTTCTTGATTCATGGACATATCAGCGAACGCCACGCTAAAACTTAATGATCCATAATCGGCTATACGAAAAACGTAACTACTGCCAATGTAGAGACCATCCTCTTCAAATGTGCTGTTTTCCGGATACATGACATTTTCATCAGCTGTTGTTTCACCAAACTTGTACCCTCCAAAGAGGTTAATATTATCCGAAAGTCGATAGCCTGCTGTGACGCTCAGATCAAATCGATTTATGTCGGTGTCTTCATCTGCACTCCTGCGAAAACCGGAGGTGGCTGATGTCTGGTGATCTGTAATAAAGCCAAATTGGCTGGTTTCCTTATCCATAGTGTCATCGGCAATAGTGTCTTCCACCGTGATTGCCAGATAGGCCCGGTTATAGATAGTAGAGAATGTTATTTCGGCAGTTAAAAGATCGGCGGTGTAGTCTTGATCCTCAACATATTGAGCGGACAAAACATCACTACTTGCAAGGAAATTGTTTTCTGACACAAAATAGGAGACATTTGCTTCTTGCTCAAAATCCAGATGCTTGGTTGCAAGGGATGCCTTGGTAATAAACTGTAGTGGGAATTCGTCTGCAGAGGTTGGGTATGCAGAGATAATAGCAGGTACTGCAATTGCCGCTGGCATAAGTAGTTTTTTTATTCGCATTCTGTATTCCTCAGAAGTTGCTAACGCCCCATACTTTACCCCTCCCACACAAGCGGGAAGGGGGCATAGGTATCAGCCGATTAAATCGTCTATTTTTTTTGGTTTGCTATAAACATAGCCCTGAATCAGTTCAAATCCCAGTTCTTTACAGACGGCGAGTTCGCCTTCACGAGAGACACCTTCAGCCAATGTTTGGGTGCCGCC
>PIVM01000212.1 GCA_003353945.1 Gammaproteobacteria bacterium | reverse complement strand
TCAATGACAGGTCTTGAATTGTGTTGGCATCATTCAATGTGGATTAAGAATCCGCTTAGCATCGAGAGCTTTGCTGGTCCCTAAATTTAACTCAAGGATTAGCCAATATTCTCATTAAATATCAAGTAATTAATGAGTCAATACACTACCTAAAAGAGGGCGCTATTGTATGGCAGGCATATGAAGAAATCAACAGGTGTAACCCTGGTTCACTGGGGGAATTTGTTATCTCTACTATGGATAAGCGTTAAATAAACCATTAAAAAAGCACACGTCATAACTATTGAATGTCTTTGCATGCGTTTTGCGCACCAAATGTGCAGTTCAGAGTGACAAAAAGCTCATATCGACTTGCTGTTGATGCAGTAGATTTGACCTCTATTTGTTTTGCAAAAGAAGGGAATTTAACGCGCCTGTTGATTCAACTTGAATAGCTAGCGCCCCACAGAAGGGCCCCCGATACGAGCGGAGGCGGATTAATACCATATTTGAAGATTAGTTGCCAAGGCAATATATGAACGTTTACTTTATGACCACTCAAGCTGACTGTGCCAGCGGTTCCTGGCTTAAGTCGATGAAGTCCGATATAAAGTTCCATACGATTTGTTTTTGCATTCTCTCCTGCGGAGGTATATCGGCATCCTCCATCAATCTAAAGAGATCACTCCCTATTTTGGTAAAGCGTTGAACATAATATCCCACCTCATTACCAAACATGGATGCGCCACTGCAAACCACTTGACGCTCGCCAACATAATTAAACCCAAAGCCTAGCGGTAAAGGCGATGGCTCTAATGAGATCAAGCCCGCAGATATGCACACAGATAACATACGCATCTCGGTAAATATCGGGTCATCCTCAGGAGTTTCGACATTGGTACGAAAGATAAATGGGTGTCCGTTATCAGCCAAGAAGGCAAATGCCATCACTTTCTCAAATGCCTTAATCTCCCAAGGGTCGCAATGCCATAAAAAGCTCAAGCTGCGCTTGGAAATGGTTCCTGGGCGCCTTATTTCAGAAGCAAGAGCTCTAGCCCAGTAAAATTGCATTTTCGGACTGCTTACGTCTTGAGCATAGCTAAAAAACAGGTTTACCCAATCATCGTCGACATTCGCCGACAATGCATTACCCGAACTAATTTCGCCCGCGATAGATAAAATTTCTTCAATATTAACCTGACGTTTTGTTTCAACATGCCGAACCCGTTGATGGGTGCGCTCAGCCAAACTCGCAATTTGCGATTGCTGCTCGTCTATTTGCGGTGTAATACCAAAAGATGTGCTGCGGTAAATCGAGCCGTTAATATTATAAAAGCCACCGAGTAAATTGGTGCATACTGAAACCAATTTTGTCCAGGCATCTAATTGTTGATTGTTATGTGCCTTCTTACGTGATGATTTGTTTTTATCTCTAAACACGCCCCCTCCCTTACGTCTTCCTTCTGATGGCGGTCCCTACAAGAAAAGACAATATACAAACTACACTTATTAAACACAAGAAAAAAACGATCGAATATCAATCACGCCGAACAATTTACAACCACTTTCATGATATCAACAGGATATCCAACTAATTATTTAATCAAAGTCAAATAAATGACTCATCACCAACGCAATGATGTCATAGGGTCGACCTCTATCCCACATTTCTCACAAGGCGGTGGTTCGAAAAATGTTTTATGCTTGTTGCTAAGTGCATTATGACTATTTCGCTTGAAGCTGGTTCTGACACTCCGTAAAGCACTTTACTTGGTCACAGTTAAACCCAATACCTAGTAAAACCTTTTGCAGAGTGCCAGCCAACGTTTGGCAGGCAGCAGAATACACAGGTCGTGAAACCTGTGCGCGGGTTGCCTGGATGCTAACTCTGGACTTTGATTACGCTTATTTCGATATGTCAGACAAGTCATTGGAATTTCCGCAGTACGCCGAACTGATAGAGCATCTGACTCAATAAAATTCCCAAAGAAAATATCGACGAACTAGTGTAAATTTTTTTATCTTGGATATGCATGAATTTCTTCGGGTAAAATTCGATACGCTTGCAACTACACACAGATGCTGCAACATTCTATTATGTAATCCATACGATTTTAAAATCTCATGCAACGTTAAGGGGCCTATAAAACTCGCACCTCAGACAAACCGGCAACATCTTTAAGCACGTTGAACTTATATTGTAATCTGTCCCAATAATAGAATATTAAAGATCGATCTGTTAACGCTTTATGAAAGTGGTGGTGCACCAAAACTGGCGCTCCTAGTTCATTAACTTCAATAATTTCAGAGCTCATTATTGCAGTATCTATACGATCACCTGCGACATATGGTCTTACCATTAAATCGCAAAATACCAGGCTGGCAACACCTAAGAAATTATTCGGCATAACCCCATCTGGTGAGTGTACTGCCAGTGTTGAATCATTGACGATTTCAACACGCACGTTTGGCTGGGTCATTGATAGCAAACTAATATCGGCAGGAAGAGCCATTCCTACTTGCTTACGCTCCAAAACAACCTCTGGCAAGAAAAAAGGTGATGGTACCGTAATAAATACAGCTGTTTGTCCTTCCAGGGGTTGTTCAAAAGGTAACGTAAGTGCGATGTTTGGTCTGAGTGCGGCATTTTGAGAATTTTTCAACTGCCTGATACCGTTGCCGAGCAATGCCAGAGGATGAAGTACGCCATGAATAAAAAATAAAAAAACAAATCCAAAAGTAGCCCACTTTCGCACACTAAAAAACTTGTTTTTTCTGGGATGCTGGAGGTAGAACTGGGCTAACAACGCGAGCAACGCACATGTTCCCAGCGATCCCATTAGAACTAAACGAGGTTGCGGTAACCCGGCACAAACAGGTAAAAGAGCAATAACACTACCCAGTGCAAAAAAACGTGCTACGGCACTTTGTTTCAAAAGAGGCGCTAATATGCCTAGACATAACACAATAAAAGCCATAGCAATTAGTGCTTGGGAAACTAAAATACCGTCAACGCCCGGATTAAAAAAAAAGGTCGTCACACCACCCCAGCAATATGCCAGCAGGATGGGAAGATGCAACAATATACGAGCGAGAAAAGCCACAGGATCATAACTGGGATCCAGATACAACCCCGAACCATGACTGCCGTAGCCGCCTAGTTTGTACAAACCCAGCCATAATAAGGTCATGAGAGCATACGGCACTAGTGATAAAACACGGCGAAATATCTTCCTCTGATCAATAAAAAGTGCATATGCAAATAGGTATGCACAACTCGCTAATGCCACTTCGCCTGCCGCAAGACCTAAGGCTACGAAGCAGCATGCAAATAATTTGTATAGATGATTTGTGTTTTGACAAGCTCGGTGATGAAAATACAATGCTAAAACAACAAACGCTCCTCCAATCAGCGCGTTCCGATTCGCCACCCAGGACATGGTAATATAATTAAAGTAATTTGCGGCGACAAAAAAAACAGCAAGATTTGTTAACGCCTTATCCTTTAAGAAGCGGCTGTAAAATATATATACGGCCACTAGAAAAAAACCGTACCAAAGCAGACTATGCAAATGAAAGAAAGCCCGATTATTATATTGTAGAGCGTTATCAATAAAGTGCGTAAAGGCTGTTAAAGGACGTAAAAAAGATATCTTTATATCGAGCCGGGTCCACCAAGGTAGGGCGAATTCCTTTACCATCTGAGCTGTGCGCTCGGAATTACCATCAAAGAATGTGAACATGGATAAGATCCAGTGACGACCATCAGGCGCACTGACACCGCCGCTAATCACTAACTGATGGTAATAATCGTCAATAAGAAATTCCAACCACAATACTTGCGCTAAAAGAACAAATACTGATGCTATAAAAAAGAATGCTATTCCCTGATTAGAAAAAATGCGCAGCAACAAGCTGTACGCTGTTAGTTTTTGATGTGTATGGATAGTTGGAGCAGTATCTACGTCATCAGGAGTCATTGCATTATTCATCAAACATCTACGTATTATTATTAGAATTAGTCAATAGCAACATTGGAAAGGTCACACGTTTTAAAAGGCAAGCCTTAATCGCAGCAGCAGCTTGGCACCGAAATTGCCATTTTATTCTCATCATGAATTAAATCACAAAAAGTGAGAATCCCAATAAACCGAAAACGCCGCCACTTTTTTGACCAACCATTAATGAAACACCTATCTTGCGCACATAAAACAATACATGCTCGTAAACAATGAATTAAGGAACAGCGTTTACAGCCATTCGATTTTCTTAAGCTCGTCATATGCGCTAGTGTAAACCCTCGGATGTTATTCTATTTCTTTTCTATATACTACTGTTATTTATAACTGCATAGCGCTGGATGAGTATAAGCGATAATTAACCATTAGGGTTGTTCAGACGGGATGAATGGACCATTAGGGTCAATTGCAGGAAATGCTAGAACTGACTCCGTCAATAAACGTACTGCATCTAATCATCACATTTTATTCATATTTCGCTTAAGGAACTTATGACACCCATACCCCAGGAAACGTAAAAAATAGTGTTGACTACACCCTCACCAAAGACGCCCGCCTTAGCTTGTTGGTTAGTTTGCTGACTCGACGCCCAGAATATAAATCAGGTCTTAAAATCAAATTGGCAACACTGGTGCCCTACCCTCCGGCTCGCCCAACAATATAATACAACACTTAATCGCCTGCTATTTAGTAAAAACCCCAAAAGGTGAACCGCCTTCTATGTCAGCAAAATATTCAGTTTCCGCTGCACTAGTGAAATTAATATAGAATGCAAAATTTTGGTCTGTATTATCTACAGTTAGGCCATTGCAATCAGTCAAACTGTTATCCGATGTAATGGTAAAAGATAGTAAATGTCGAGTTCCAGTTATAACCGTTTCTTCAAATGTATATGACCCTGATTCCCGCTCGTCTAGTGAGCTAATGTTAACTGTGCCGTCAGCACTAAACTGATAAGTCTCGATGCACTGGGTTGCTGGATAAGTATATGACCAGCTGCCAATAATTGAATTGGTGGTTGTCGTTTTTAATACATTATCAGTACCTGAATCTGAAAATGTTATTCCTGAATTAATGGGCACCAATATAGTATTTCCAGTTCCTGTGACGGTAAAGCTACTTACAGTCGTATTACTCTCTATGCGAACAGTATTCCCTTCTCCTGATATCAGAAAGTCATTTATTTTATTATTTTCTAATATAGTCAGAGAATTATCCGCACCACTGACAGTTAAATTATATTGCCCCTGCTCACTAATATCTGACGTCGAGCCTGTGCTTGAAATAACAACAGTATTTATCTCTGGATCTGTTGGATCTGTTGGATCTGTTGGATCTGTTGGATCTGTTGGATCTGTTGGATCTGTTGGATCTGTTGGATCTGTTGGATCTGTTGGATCTGTTGGATCTGTTGGATCATTATCTTCTACTGGGT
>PIVM01000211.1 GCA_003353945.1 Gammaproteobacteria bacterium | reverse complement strand
GGCTTTCAACTGAGAGCCGATTTTGGATAAATACCTGAGTCATAAATTGGCCAAGGGAATGTCGATCAACAGGTTAAGGCACCAAAATATCACCTCTGAATTTGCGATTGTTTTGATCGTAAATTAGACAGGTTACTGAGTTCTGACCTTATATCGAATCAATACGTTACTCAAAAGGTGCAGATAAAACTGGTAATCGTCTGAAGAAAAAAAACAGGCTTCTCGATTGTTGCCACGCTGTACAACATGGTAAGGCACACCGGCAACATACATCCTTGGTCTTCTAGGCATTGCAAACTCCTTTTGCAACTGACTGGAAAGACGAAGATTGCAGCAATAAGATTGGCAAAGAAAGATGGCTGTTTTTTATTCCCTCCGTCCCCTAATCCGAAAAACAAGGGATAGAAGGATTTTATTCCGAAATACTACCGACCAATCGTGCCGTCCTTGAGTTGCACCGCAAACTTAATCATGTAGTGAAATACAGCGAGGACCATGAAGTATTTCACGCGAAAAACTCATTCAAACAGGACAAATATGACGAGGAAGCGGCAAAACAAGCTGACACGGAGTAACCGGTGATTAGGCGTTGATAGCGCAACAAATTCGCCACACCGTAAACATCATGGCTCCCCATCTATGCAGATGGCCGCTGTCACCTTTCCAGTGCCATCTCGAATCCCATGAGCGTAACGAAGGTGCTAAATGGTTTGCATTAGATCATAATAGTTGTGATTGTGCTTGATCCTGTTGCGACAGCTGGTTTACTCTCCGACCAACTATGAAGTCCCGTTGTTTGTTTTTAATCTCAACACCAGGAATAATAAGATCATGGTAAAACCACCGATTCCCTCCAAGACCAACCGTCCGCCTGCTTCAAACTTCAGAACGCCTCCATCCACAAAGTCGTACAGCGAATTGCCAGCGCTGACACAGTGGCAAAACGAGACAAAAATCGGCCGGGTCGGTGTTCGTGGGAATGATCCGGTTCTGCGCACAATCGATGAATTGATGGTGGGTCTGAGAGCAGAGGAGGACGGCGCTTATTTGTATCTTCTCGGCCAACTCTTCTTCACAACAATGTCCTGGTTGAATCACTATAAAACTGATGTCCGCATGGAAAAAGAGTGTAGAAAGCCCATCCTGTCGCTCAATTTATATGCAGCAAATGAGCTGGCGAATGTTCTCGAATGCCCGCTCGGCGGCTTAGCTGCAAAACTACAGCATATTTACGGCGTCAACATGTCGGATCACGGCGTGGACACTGATAAGAATGAGCAGGATAAATATTTCACAGTAGCAAAGCGCGAGATGTTCAAAGTCTTCATTATTCTTGGTCGAGCGTGCCACTACCGAAAGATTTCAAAAAAATTCATGGTTCTCAGTACCTCAGAGGGTGGCAAAGGTAGTTTGGGGGATTACTCTGGCGAACGAGAAGGATTTGGATTCGTATTGAGCATGTCGAATGAATTATACGCGGGTCCGCTTGAGAAGTTTGGTCTGCAGTACCACTCCTATTTTATGGGTGGCCGCCCCGTTCAATGCGGTGGCACCATCAGTTTTAGCAATGGTGTTGTAACCCAAATCCGCAACGACAGTGGCCACTACAAACCGGTCGACCAATCCATGGTCAAGCTACTACACTATTTGCGCATGAACGGGATGGATCTGAGGAAAATCACTGTAGAGCAGGAGCAGAAGTTCAGAGCGAATGAAGATGGTATGAAAGTCCGCGGCGATATTTTTATGGCGAATAACGGCAATTGGAACTCCATCTCAGCGCGTGCAAAACACCAATCTGCAATTTGACTGCTTGAGGAAACAAGTACAACACTATCCATAGTGCAGAGGCTATGATCTGACCGCACTATCTACTGATTCAAACAAATCAGCCCGGCCATAGGTATCCACATGGGGTATACTATTAGCCCCACCAACCACTAGATGTTGTGGTTATCCATTTCTTATATTTCCACCAACTAGCGCCTGCAATTCTCGGAAATCGCCCAGCCTAATAACAAATCATATTAGTGCGGTATTGACACATGCGGCATTAAAGTGCTGAAACTCGGTATTCTTTGAAAAATGGATTTAAAGATAGAAATAAGTGGCCTGTAGCCAGCGCGGGCTGAGGAGAAGAAGAATAAAACCGTTCAAACAAAGCTGAAGGAGTTGGCATATTATGCGCTCTAATCAAGCTGCAGCATTACTTGAAACGAATAGCACATTGGCTACACTCAACAATATAAACGAAACACGCCTATCCCCTCGAATATCAGGGCAATATTATTGAGGCTCAACATTAAAGCCATTAGAAAAAATTTGCTAATTGGTTTTTTCATTCCAGAGGAAATCAGCGCCGATAATGAGGCCTATTTCAAGGCCACCATTATTATTGGTCTACTTCTGACCTACATCACCCTTAGTTTTGGTGGTGCACTCTTTATGTTGGTTTCGATACCGACTGAATCAGATTTTCCTGTGTTCGGTGTATCCCTGAATGCCCTCTTAGCTGCTTTCTTTTGCACCTTACTATTTTATTTCAAAAAGACTGGCAAGATAAACACAACAACAAATATTGTTGCAATCGTCCTCTACCTTTCTATTGCATCCTCTGTTTTTAGTACGGGAGGGCCACTGATAACTAGCGTTACATCATTGATGATACTACCCTCCATTATCACTACTGTCCTTATCAATGCTCGGTGGGGGCTTATCTGGTTTTTCGTTTCTTTGTTGACGCTCGTCGTCTTATACGCGATGGCCTATAACAACTATTTGTTCCCGAACTTAAATTACCCAAAACATGCAGATAAAATAAATACCATTGTTCAATGTATTAACCTCATTGCAGTATTCGGTCTGGTACTCGTTTATGGCGAAATGAATCGACGATACAAAAATGAACGCGATGTATTGTTCGAAAAAATGAAACACCTTGCCACCCACGACCACTTGACTGAGCTGAAAAATAGATCTCAGTTTGAAAGCAGCCTTGCTTCCCTTCTGGTTTCTAACGACAAACGCATGCCTGGCAATAAAATAAGCCTATTCTATTTGGACCTTGACGGGTTCAAACAAATCAACGATAAACACGGTCACAAAGCCGGTGATTACCTGCTAAAGGAAATCGCAAAACGCATCAGTAGGGTCGTGCGTATCGACGACCATGTTGCAAGGCTGGGTGGAGACGAATTTGCGATAATTACCAGATATTTGCATGAAGAACATGATGTAGAGCTTATCGCGAAAAAGCTACAAGATGCGATCGCACACCCCATAGAATTCCAGGGCTTACGATTAATTGTAAGCACCAGTATTGGGATTGCTCACTATCCCTTGCACAGCAATGATATGGACGAACTCATGAACATGGCCGACCAAGCTATGTACAAAGCCAAGAAAAATAATTTGGGCTGGTTCGTTGCAGCGTTACCGGAGAATCGAACCACCGAGTGACACAGGGTGCAATCCCTATGACGCTGTTAGTAGGCGCCAATCTCTCGCAGATCAAGCAACTCGATACGTGATTGGGATTGTTGTATACACTCCTCTGAGATAAAGCTACCGGCAGTACAGATAAACAAGTACTCTTGATTTTCTCCGCCAATGGCACAGGCGTAGGAATCAAGTTGTAGGGGGATCGTGTGAGTGATAGTGCCACCTTTCTCTACTCTGATGATACTATTACTGAAAGGAACGGCAGTCCAAATTGCACCTTTATGATCCATGGCGATACCGTCGGGACTGTAGTCTCCCAAACTAGCCCATGTGCGGCGATCACTCAAGTTTCCGTCATCGTCAATGGTAAAGGCAGTTAATCGCTTCCCAAAAGTTTCAGCAACGATTAAAGTTTTGTTGTTGTCGGTGATTACCATACCGTTGGGAAACTGCATTTCGGGTGCAGCGATTGACACTTTTCTCTGCCTGTCAATTTTTATTAAGTTTGCTGTCGTGGGCTCCTGTGTGGCTGTATCAAAGCCAAAGTTACCAACATAGGCGGTACCGTCGATAGCTACGATCATATCGTTAGTGTGGCCACCAGCAAATTCGCTGAGATCGGCATATTCAGTTAGCTTCTCTCCGTCATACTGAAGTACTTTTCGATCGATCATAGAGACGACAAGCAACTCACCCGATGGAAGCCAACCGAGACCTGAAGGTTGATTAGGAACCTCCACAACGGTTTCAAGCTTACCCTCAAGATCGATCGTGTATACCTTATAACTGAAAAAATCAGAAAACCAAAGCTTACCGTCGCGCCAACGAGGACCTTCGGTAAATCTTAGATTGTCAGCTAGAATTCGTGTCTGAGCAGTCATTAATTTCACTATTGTTGTTTTGCTAGGTGCCTATGATTACCTAGAGCTCATCCCGTTCCTTTATTTGGATGCCAAGTATTCTTAATAGAACGATAAGCCTGGATACACTAGAAAGCATAGCCAAATTTGAGTAGTTCGATATCAACAATTATTTCATTATCATCCAGCTCCGCAAAGCCGGTGTCTGTGGATTCAAACACATCTGTTTCACCAACAATGTAACGTCCTACGTTTAGGCTCACACCCCAATAAAAGCCGTCGCTGGAAAATGCACGATAGCCAATACCTACACCTAATCCAAGTTTTGTTTCCGATGTTTTTTCAATCGATTCGGGAGGCGAAACATCATAATAATAGAAACCATAGCTATTATCTTCTACCCCCTTCATGTGATTCATGCGTGCAAAACCGCTAATATAAAACCCGGATAGTCGATGACTCAGGTATTTTCTGTAATGCAGACCAACATTAACACTTAACAATTTTTCATCGGAAATGGCCTCATAGTAGTCCTCATGATTATCATTGTGATAAATCCAGGGGACAGCAATTTCGACTTTATTCTTATGATCAAAATATGAATATCCACCGGATAAACTCCTTTGCCCATCTTCACCGAAAATCAAAATACGAAAGAAATTAAACTCTACACCGTGCTTGCGTTCCCCAAGCAAGCTATCGTGCACGCTCTCTTTAATCTGTTGGTTTTGCTCATCTAACTTGTCGATTTTCTGTTCGATACGATCCAGAGTTTTTTGTGTGTTAACCTCAGGGTTTTCCTGCGCAGAAGCATAAGCGGATATGAGTAAGGTGGCAGCAGCGGAAATGATCGTTGTAGGTACTAGATTTGAAGGAAATCCCATCTTCCCATCCTCTGTTATTTGAATTCTTATCCAGAGTTAATGGTACAACACATAGACTGCAAAGGTGATATAAACTTTACGTTTCCTTAAAGGAAATCAATTCCTATGGTTTGTTCAGCAGCCGATTCATTCACTAGTGCAGCGTCTCATTGATTCTTCCCTCGTAATTGGCAATTCAAAGCGCTATAAATAGAGCTTATAATGAAGCCTTGTAGGGTTTTTGTTTCCAAGCATCTAGATGATATATAAAC
>PIVM01000210.1 GCA_003353945.1 Gammaproteobacteria bacterium | reverse complement strand
TACTATGTTCCTATTCGTATGTATGTTCCTATTTCTACATGTGTTCCTATTCGCATGGCAACATATCTCATTTCGCTAGGAGCGATCAATGTAACATCCTACGTCCGAATAAATAAGTACTATTCCTATAGGTAAACTTAGCCCTGCAACACTCCCCCTAAACTGACGATGATTAATCGAGGAGGTTTGTTATTAAGCAATTTACTTACCTGGATGACATGTATTTAGATTTGTTGTCATTCTGGTTCTTTTCCGATTTCCCGTTAGACCGCAATCGTCTACATATATCCATAATATTGCTATTCTACAATCCACAGTATTCGTGGAGTAGAACACGCACTCATCATAGTTGCTTTTTACCCAATTTTTCCGACTTAATATGTGACTTGAGCAAGTCCTTGCCCACTGCAAGCCAGCCTGTTTGAGTCCATATAGTGCCTTTTTCAGTTTTCTTGTACTTTCATCTGGTAGGATCACCCATAGGTTCTCATCTATGTTAGCATTAGTATATGCGCGGGTGAAATCAAGTATTATTACATCCCATCCCGCCATTGCTGTCATAGCAATAATTGCACGGAACATATCAAAGTGCATTACTGGCGAAAACGTCTCATCGTAGTCGACTCCGTATTTTTGATGGTAACCTTTTACAACCAATCTTGCTTTATAGCGTACTTGAGCGCCATTGCTCTGTTTCTTTGTTAGTACAAAACGTGTCCCTAGTGGTTTTACTTCCGGTGGACATACTTCATCCGAAAAAACTTCCTTCTCTTGTAACCCTTTTAGTTCTTCGTTGATGGCTGTCTTCCACTTATTTTCATCTGGACCTGTAAGGGCTACTTCCAGAGGAATAGACTGTGCAAGATATGCGCAATTGTTTCCTTCGGACGTTGTACTTTGCTGGTTAGATTCCAGTTCAGGTATGTAAGGTACGTCAGGACCTATTACCCATTTCCGTGCAAACGTTCTTGTTTGAATTCCCCGCCGTTACGTGGATCACTCTTGATCCATCAGGAGTTAGAATGTCTTACCTTCAACATTCGACAGCTCGCAACGTTTTCCATACATCGTGCTCATCATATAATGTAAATCGTGCAATATACCGAAATACGTTCCGTTTTTCCACATTTTACATGTCCCCCTTGATCAACAGTTATTGGTCTCCATTACTGTTGATCACCATATGCAGTTTGTCCCTCAAGTAATTGAATATGGCTATTGTGTGTGATCCCTTAGTTAATAAGTCTGCGGGTTGTTCACTTGTCGGTATTCGTTCGATTTTTATTTCTCCCTCCTGGCAAAGTTCTTGTACATAGTGATGTTTTGTCATTAGATGTCTCGCCTTCTTTTGTCCCATGCCCGCCATGGCAAGTCTTCTAGCCCCATCATTATCTTCATAGATTGAAGGTATTGTTGTTGTTGACCCCATTTCGTTTATTAAGTTTTTGATGGAGACTGTTGCAACAGAGGCCTCATATAAGGCAATATATTCTGCAGTGTTAGGTGAGTCTGCAACGGTTTTCTGAAGACGGCTCGCCCAATATATCGGGGAGTTGTCGAGGTGTATTACATATCCTGTGATACTTCTCCCTTTCCGTTTGTCAGCAGCGAATGATGCGTCTGCATACGGTTTTAGTTCCATTGGTTTTGCTCTGCCATGTTGCTTATTATAAATAATACTCATATCTTTTGTACCTCTCAGATACTTTAATACTCTCTTCACTCTTTCCCAATCACCCTCGTTGGGAGCTTGCATGTTAGATGCCAAACGATTTACTGTGAATGACACGTCAGGCCTCGTTACATTCGCCAGATACATCAATTGGCCTACAGCTCTCCTGTATAAAGTAGTCCATGTTGAATCTAGTTCATTTTCTTTATTGGTTTGATATGCGTTCCATGGTGTTCCTCTTGGTTTAGCATCTGCATAACCTAGTTCATCTAATATACTCTCCAAGTATGCTTGTTGTTCCAATACTATTCCGTTCTCATTCTGATGTACGCCCATTCCCAGCATGTGCGACGCTTTACCGAGTCTTTTTATATCATATGAATTTTCGAGTTCATCGAGTTGTTTCTCTGCCTGCTTAACACCAGCTGTGCTCGTTACTAGCACATCATCCACATATATCACCAGTAGGTCGATGTTATTGCCTGTGTTCCTGATAAATAGGCAATGATCAATTACGGAACGTTCATAACCTAGGGTTCTTATTTGCTTCGTTACGTTTTCATGCCATTTCTTTCCGCTGATAGCTGAACCGTACAATGCCTTTTTCAGTAGACACACTTTGTCTTTATTTTTATAATCATATATTCCGTATGATTGATTGATGTATACGTCTTCATCCATTTCAGCATTTAGGTAAGCATTTGGGAAGTCCGCCTGTAAGACTTCCTGCCCCTTTGCTGCTGCAATAGCAAATAATATTCTTATGGTGGATATTTCAGCCACTGGGGAGTAAATTACCTCTGATGTCCAATTGAATTTATCACTAGATCCGTTTACACACCATCTTGCCTTATATTTTACCACATTCCCATTTTCATCTTTCTTTATACGAAATGCCCATACTCCAGGTAGGACACGCATCTCTTCTGTTCTTTCCACGAGTACCCAGGCATCTTTTGCTTTTAATTCTTCCACCTCTTTTTCCATCGCAGCTAGCCAATGCGGTTCTTGCATGGCTTGTTTCCAAGTTCGTGGAAGTTTATCATTTGTCTTTAGTGCCATGCACATACCTAGGTGTTGCAGTTGGTCTTCTTGGACCCGTATGTCCTTCCTACCTGAGGTGCTATACTCGGATTCATTAGGGTCGATGCCATCGTTGTCATTTTCTCTCGTAAAGATCTGCTTGTTTTTGTCAGCTTGCACCTTTTGCTGCTCATTGGCGCTACCTTCTCTTTCAGGGTCGTTTGTGTAGTGTGCACAACCGTCATTGGCAGGGTCACATTCAGCGTTTTGTTCCCCATCTGCATTACAGGTTCCTAGTTCAGACCATAATAGGATTTCTTTGTTCTTTACCTGTTTGTCATTTTTAAATCCGCTTTCCATTTCGTTGAATGTTACTGAATATGCCTTTCTTAATATATTCGTGCGTGGATCCATAATGATCCATTCTGGTGAATTTGTAGAATACCCAACCATTGCTCCTGACCATGCAGTGTTTTGGAATTTTCCTCTTCTGTGCTTCTTTGGTATCTGTACGTGTGCTTTGCACCCAAATACTCGCGTTCTGGTCAAGTCAGGTTCTTTGCCGGTGGCCTGCTGGAGGGGAGTTAATCCTTGCAGTGCAGAATGCGTTGTTCTATTGAACAAATAAGTTGCTGCATCCAATGCTAGGGGCCAGTATATTGTTGGTGTATTATGATCACGTAACATGGCTCTTGCTATTGATGCTATGATGCCTATTACCCTTTCGACCTGGCCATTCATGGCCTGATGGTCTATTGGGCAATTCCTGTACTTTAGCCCTTTGATCTTGCACTCGTCTTCCCACGCTTGAGAGGTGAACTGGCTGCCAGCATCTGTCTGTACACAAGTTACTTTTTCGGCTACGTACGGCAACACATCTTTGAGGTAGCTTCTTAGACTTTGAAGTGCGTTCTCTATCCCTGCATCGTTCACTGCATACGCTTTGACTATCTTGCTTTCCCTTAAGCTGAAGACATAGGCTCCAACTTGACCCCTCCACCCTTTTTCTGCGGCTCCCACCGGCATGTAATCTATCTGCACGGTCGTCTCACCGCTCCTCTCTGCTTCGTGAGGGACAGGTCTTCTTATGGGTTTTGTTAGATTGCATATTGTACATTGGTTGGTTTCATGATGGATTGCCTGTTTGGGTATCATGTTTAAGTCAGCCATTTCTTTCATTTTCTTTGTGCTTATGTGACCCAATCTTTGATGCCAGGTTGTTGCGTTTGCCTTGTTGCCTCTTTGCATTCTTAATGCTGCAATCTTGTTCTGAGGTTTTGGAGGTAATGCCCACAGGCCATCTTTGTTTGTTAGATTGATTTTACCTTTTCCCTTTTGGATGTATGCTCGATCCTCGTCTAAGCACACTCTCACTCCTTGTTTTACCAACTGTGGGGCACTCAACAGACTGTAGTCCAATCCTTCAGCATAATAGGCGTCTGATAGGGTCATCGGACCGTCCGCTGTTTCAATATGAGTCGCCCCCTTATATATCATATTAATACGCTGGCCTCCCACTGCTGTCAGCGTTGTGGTGGCTCTGTGCAGGGTATGTTTGTCGAAAAGGTCGAGGCTGGCCATGAGGTGGCATGAGCAAGCAGAGTCTAGGTATATGGGTTTAGGTTCTGTAGGGTAAGAGGAGAGAGTAGCTGCTGCTATTCCTGTCTTCATAGCCCTGTCTTGTTTGAGTTCTGGATGTTTTACCCAGCACTGCTTCTCATAATGCCCTGGCTTGTTACAGCCCCAGCATGTTATTTCTTGCTTACCTTTGTGGTTGCTTCCCTTTTGGCGTTGTTTGTTTTGGTTTCTTTTGGAGGGGTCTTTTGTCCAACATTCTTTAATGTTATGTCCCTGTTTCTTACAATGATCACATTTTGATATGGTTAGGAACCCTTTCATACCTGCATTTTCTTCTTTCCTGTTTTCTTTTGACTCTTTGTAGGTCATTCCGAGGAGTTCTCTGAGTTGTAGGGCGGTGTAGGGTTTCCCCATCACCAATTGCCCTTTATAGGAGGCGATGACGCTCTCGTACTGGTTGTTAGGCGACTTTTGGATGGCTGATATGAATTTTCTTACCAGGCTTTTGTCACTGCAGTCTTCGTTTAACTTCAGCAGTTTCCTCTGGATAGAGGCTAGTCTGGCCCACAGGACATCGGGGTGTTCTCCACTGTTGAGAGTCTCTTCCTCCCATGCGTGGTAAAGAGCTTCGGCTCTTAGGTCTTCTGTACTGTACTCAAAATGCATGGTTAGGGCTGCCCACGCAGCTATCCCGTCTTCGTCATCTTCAAGTTCGTCCGTTATTATGCTCTGCTGCACTCCCTCGGTGTCCATGAGGGTCAGCGTTAGCATAGCAGCAAGCTTGGGTGCTTGCTTACGGGCCTCATTGCTGATTTCGGGGTCGGCTTGTTTTTCTGTTACTTTTTGTTCATCATTTGGACTTACCTCTGAACTTACCTTGGCCTTCGCCAGTCGACTCCTTATTGTTGCCATTGCTACTCCTGCCTTGACTGCGTCTGAGACTCCGTTCAGCCTTGCTGACGCTTTGAAGAGCCTCCGGAATTGCTCCCAGTCATTTCTCCAAGGGATTAATTTCATTGTTACGCTATGGGAACCTTCACCAGCTTCCATGTTTGAATTCCCCGCCGTGACGTGGATCGCTCACACGCCTCTGTTTGGATTCCTGACTCCTAAGCACTGTCCTGGCGTGCGAAAGAGTCTGTGAGAGCAGTTCAACTGTCTTACCTTAGTATTTTGTCTCAGCGCTTCTGAACTACGTC
>PIVM01000593.1 GCA_003353945.1 Gammaproteobacteria bacterium | reverse complement strand
ATCAGATCCTATACTTCACTACGAGGACATATGGGATGAGGATTTTTTCCATCATACATATCTCTCGTAATGACATCAGGAGGATTCTCCTCCAGATGACACACAAGCCATAATACAGGCTTCTCAGCTGGGACCCTTCTGGGTCCACACATTCAATATACATAAGTTTCTCTTTGTGTTGGCAGAGTACATTATGTCTTTTTCCAGTTGATGGAATGATTGATAGAACTTCATGGTTCTCTACACGGCTGCTTCCAGCCCTTGGTGGCTTTGTCATATTGATACACCCTACCCAGTATAGGGTGTTTGGCCATAACACCAGCTAGGCATGCTAATATTAATGCTATACTACCGGTGTGCTTGCCCCTGTTATACTTCTAGATAATTGTTCAAGGTTTTCCTTCTTGTTGCACCGACAGAGTTCCTGTCGTAGCATATATCACTGCGGACGGTGGTCCAGTTTCCAAGAATCTGTGTACCCTTCCAATTGTCCAGTATCATTGGGCAGCTTGCCAGACTGTCATACTGATCCTTCCAGTATTCCAGTACCAGGTGGTTGGACACCACCCCAGCTAGGCTTGTTCTCATGTTACGGACATGCTAGCCCTATACTTGTCCTTCCTGCTCATTGTTCACGGGTTTCTATGCTAGTTGCCACAGACAGTGTTCCTGTCCTAGACTATCTCAACTAGAAATCTGTTGCAGTTTCCAAGGATCTTTGCAACCTTACAATTGTCAGGTCTCATTGGACAGCTTGCCAGAATGTCACCCTGTTGGTCGACATCTTCCTGGTATCTTCGATATAATCGCCAACGGACATAGCAGAGCATCCCCATTTTCACAGTTACAGTGGTCCCTTAACTGGAAAGTGGTCAAACGGCTTTGGAATCCATGGGGGGTCTTCGACCCCTATGCCCACTTGGTGGACGCATTCAAGTCTTCTTGGCAGGACTGACCTTTGTACGCTTTTCTGCCCTTTAACCTTTTGGCTAAGGTCAGGTACAAGTTCAAACTCGAAGGTTCCTCCATGATTTTGATAACGTCCAGGTCCACCGAGTATGCGTGGTATCCGCTCATGCTGAGTGTGTTGGCTGCACCACCACGATTGTTACCAAATTGGTCTAGCCTCCTCTTCCAGGAGAAGCAGGTATTAGATAACAAGTATAAGTTACATACGTGGTTCCTCTCTACTGAGGCCTCTACCATCCTGAGGTACAGGAATTCCTTACAAAGCCAGACAGCACAGGCTTCCCGCTATGGTTATGCCGGAGGGAGGTCATTTCAGGGACTCCCCCTCTTTCTCTAAGTCTAATTTAGGTAATTCTGTCATAATCTATGATGGCTTACCGCTTG
>PIVM01000592.1 GCA_003353945.1 Gammaproteobacteria bacterium | reverse complement strand
GAAAATGGCTGCGAAAGAGACGGCTGGTAGCGCACTAACGAAGAGCGGCCTTAGCCTGCTGGCCTTTTTTTGTTTGATCATAATGACACTCCTAACTTGTAGACTTTCTAATTGTTATCGTATCCTTGAAAACCACTGTTAACTCATTATATTTTTATATTAATTAACAGTCTGCTAGATTACAAAATGCTATTTTTTTAGTGTATATATTATTTGCACTTGTAATTAGCGCCATAATATAAGCAGAACAAGAATAATTCAACTGTTCGATTGCTCTACCGCTTATTATCAGTTGCCCATCAAATAGATGAAATAATGGACGTTTTTGTCGAGAATAAAAAAAGGCTTACCGTTTCCGATAAGCCTTCTACCTATTGCACTGAGTGCGGGAAGAGCTGTGTTATTTAGTCGTGCTGACCAACAACACTACCCGTTGAACCCACACCAAACGGCTTGAATTTCCAAAGCAAGTCAGTTATCAGCGTACAACTACTGTAATAGCTTACGTTGCTGTCTCCACCCAATGTAGTATACAGACAACCTTTATCATCGGGGTCAAGCTTCGCCTTATCACTGCCATCAATTGAAATATTGAACTGGAAGGCGTTGGTGTCAGAACAAGTTTTCAGCAGTGCATTTGAACCATCGTAACCCACGCACAGATCGGCATCCAAAGCAGAATTGATCAACCACTTACCGGAATCGTCAGCTGAGGCCGTCAGCGCAAACTGCTGGCTCTCATCAGCTGCATTACAATCAATATGCACCAGGTTTGTACCATCTGCTAATGCACCATCATGAGAGAGGCACTGGCTACGACTGGTATTCTTAATGGTATACCAATTGCCTTTCTGGCACTTGTCTTCCGCATCAAATGGGCAGATATCCGTACCATCCGCACTGCCGTCATCGTCCTGATCTTCACAGGCATTACCCGTGTAACCATCTGCTGGAGAAGGTGTTGCATCGATAGGAAGAATATCGTTACCCGACACATCAAGACCACCGTTTGCCTGATCTGCATTGGGCACAGCAATACAGTTATCAGTCGCATCGTCTTCACCGTCATTGTCAAAATCGGTAATGTACGCATCGCAGATATCACCCAGGCCATCACCGTCCGTATCCGTCTGATCACTGTTGGTTGAATCCGCAGAATCTATCCAGCCCGAGGTACAGTTATCAATGGCATCGGGTTGACCGTCGCTGTCAATGTCGGTAACGGGCCCTGTCGATTCATCACAGGCATCACCAATACCGTCAAAATCCTCATCCCCCTGAGTTGGGTTAGTGACATCGACACAGTTATCATACTCATCAGCAACATTATCACCGTCACTATTTGTCCATGAACT
>PIVM01000591.1 GCA_003353945.1 Gammaproteobacteria bacterium | reverse complement strand
GTGAGTGTCTAGGATTCTTTGCTGAATGCACTGCCCACAGTGTTTGCTGTAAGGGTTATAATTGCGTAAACTACAAAGGCGATAAGCTTAAACGCTGTTTCCCCCCAGGGTCGGGAGTTGAAAAACATTGCATCCCTGAAGGTAAACAGTGTGACAATGGATGGCGACCACACCAATGTTGCCAAGATTTGTTCTGCATTCCAGAGGCTTCGGGGGACAAGGCTAAGTCTTATTGTAGACCTTGCGTGGCACCTGGCGCTCAATGTGATATGACAGTACAGAATTGCTGCCCCGGAATGCGTTGCATTACCGCCTTAGTTGGCTTCGTTTGTGTCGATAGTTAGACAGGCTTGCTGGTGCCCTTTACTTATCTATTTAGCCATGATTCATTGTTTTTCTGCTGTGTGAAATTGACAAGTTGGCTGGATTACAGTAAGGAGAAAGGTATATCTGTTATTGTGATTAAAAGTGTGTATAGGGACATCTTTTCGTATTGAGGGGAACAATCACTCCTGGGCTCGATCTATTCAGCTGCTCTTACGCCGCAACGTACCATCCTAATTGCATGTACATCTATGGTGTGTATACGCTGTTTCATAATTTTTTTTTTTTTTTTAACGCCCGATCCACAGCGTAGATATAGAATTTGTTGTAACTACTAATATATAATTATAATTCATAAATGCAGTTGGTAATCCTTGTGGTTGTGGTTACCGGTTACCAGAAATTTCTCATCGTTAACTACTGCGGTTTCCGTATCTAGATCGTAAATACGTGACTCTTCCAACTGCCAGCTGCTACAATGATAGATTTTGTAGTAGCCAATCGAATAGCTTTATTCACCATATTATAGTTCCTATTCCGTATGTATGAAGAGTGACTAAGGAGGCTAAAAACTACGATACTACTTTGCAAAATGAATGGCCGTCATTGAACCTGACATCAGTTATGCCATTAAGAATGCGGAATGATCGCACGCGAGGTGACACGGGCTCGGGAAGCTATTACAGGGTTCGTAAAAGAGAAGAAGTGATATATTGTGTTATCTATGTATCTACTCACTAAGTTACCCGGCCACTGCATGCCAGTCTACTGAACTAGACCCTAACGATGGGTCAACTATATGCATTCTAACGATGCATCACCAACATAATCCCCAATGATGAATCAGATTCATCGTTGGGTGTCACCAGTTCTCCCAACCTATACAAGTCAATCTGCACAGTAAGTAGTTCCCCAAGAAAGGAATGACGAGCTCTTGATGTTACTGTAAGCAAGGGGACTTGGTCTCCTCACAACTATAGGAACTTCATAAAAGGGTAGTGTGTAGTTTTTCACTCTTCATACGAACAATC
>PIVM01000590.1 GCA_003353945.1 Gammaproteobacteria bacterium | reverse complement strand
GGTGTAGGCGGCAGTTTTATCAAACTGACCTATTCGGATAATAGTTCTACATCCGTCTTTCGGTTTTTGTCTGCGCTGACAGATTTGTTTATCAAAGATACTTCTGAAACCAAGCGTCAGGAAAGTCGAGAGGCTTATGAGTTTATTAATAGGCAAGTAAAATCCTATAAGTCACAGTTACAAGAAGCTGAGGAAAGACTCAAAGTTTTTAAAGAAGAAAGCACGGAAGGCAGTGAGCAGTCCGTGAAGTCTCGTATCTCTCAACTTCAAAGCAAGATTGAGACGATAAAACTGGATATTGAGGAAGAAAATATTCGAATAGAGGCACTAAAAAGGCAATTGGCAGACGAGAGTCAGTTCGTTAATAAACGTTACGAAAGCGAAGTGTATCGCCAGCGGGTGCTGAAATTACAAGAGAATTTGGAGCGGCTGCGGATGGTTTATACTGACACGCATCCCGATGTCGTGGCCCTAAAACAGCAAATAAATGATTTGAATAATACGATAAATGAAGTGGATACAGAAAAAAGCAGAGGGGCAACGATTGATTCGGATGTTAAAGACAGTAACGTCAATCCGCTTTATGAAGAATTGCGCAGTAAATTGGGTGAGTCCAGTATCGCTGTTGAAACTAGGCAGCGACGCTTCGTAGCAACGCAACGATTGCTTGATGCAGAGTTGGGGCGTTTGAAAAAAATTGCTGCAGGACAGGCTGAATTGGCCGAATTGACTCGGGATTATGATGTCAACAAGTCAATTTATGAGGATATGTTGGAGCGAAAGGAAAAAGCAAGGCTGTCGATGACACTGGATGTGGAAGGGCGGGGCATAAATTATCGTATTCAAGAGCCGGCCGCCTATCCCCTGTCACCAAAAGGGCTGCGGTTTTTTCATTTTGCGGTGGTGGGTCCTTTGTTAGGGCTGATTGCAGCTATCGGTATTTTGATTGCCTATGTGGTGCTTGATCCGCGTATTCGCTTTATCTACCAGCTTCAGCAGGTGGATGGGGGTGCGTTGCTTGGGGTTGTGCCACACATACACACACCAATAAAGAACCGTCTGTTCAGGTTAGATGTCTGGTTGATGATCGGGCTGATTGTATGTTCTGCACTTGTTTATATAGCAATGGTATATCTCCACGGCGCTTAGTTACAGTGGAATGGAGGAGAGAATGAAAAGTGAACCACCTGTATTGAGCACAAGTCTGGTAGCGGTTAAGCCAGAAATGCGCGATATTAGAAAAATGCTGCGCATCAGGTCATTTTCTACGGCAAGGCTGGATGAGCTGAAAATTGTGCATGCTGCGATGCAAAATCGCACGGCTTTAAATGCATATCGGGAACAACGGACAAAGCT
>PIVM01000589.1 GCA_003353945.1 Gammaproteobacteria bacterium | reverse complement strand
TTGGTTTATAGACTTTTATAGCCGGATGAGGAGGTTTTGAGCCTGTTTTTATTGGTTTTATTGACTTTTATAGCCGAATTAGGAGGTCTTATAGCCATTTGAATTTAATTTATTGGTTTGTTAACTTTTATAGCCGGATGAGTAGGTTTTGAACTTAATTTATTGGTTTTATAGATTTTTATAGCCGGATGAGTAGGGTTTAAACTTAATTTATTGATTTCATAGATTTTTATAGCCGAATGAGTAGGTTTTGAACTTAATTTATTGGTTTTTATAAATTTTTATAGCCGGATGAGTATGTTTTGAATTTAATTTATTGGTTTTTATAAATTTTTATAGCCGGATGAGTAGGTTTTGGACCTGTTTTTATTGATTTTTTATGGAATTTCTCTGTTTTTATTGGTTTTTATTGATTACATCAATAAAACTGATTGTTGTTCTCTGTTTTCTTTGGTTGATGAGGTTTTTGCATAAAAAGTAGGAGGATTAAACGCCATGAAGTTTACTATTGTACGCATACTAGTAAACACAGGCGTATTATCCGACCACATTTATTCAAGAAACCCATACAATAACACTAGTAGAAACGAGGATTAAGGCGATATGCCGCGAATAACGTATAAATTATTAGATTCTTTGTTGAAAAGACAACTTAAGTGCTAAATAATCATCAGTTTTTCCCTTAATCTCGTTCTTTGCTATCTGTTTTCTGAGGATTTTAACGATAAATCGATAAAATTGTTATTTATCCCCGTTTTTTGAGTACTTTGTTGATTAATTTATTGATTTTTTATGAATTTATTCTCTGTTTTCTTGATTTATATTAATTTTTGTATTTTATATGAAATTTTGGCCGTTTTTCGGGTATTTTATTATATAAAATAAAGTTTTTATTGGCCGGATTTTATTACGTAGTTTGTTTCTTCGCCGTTTTCTTTATGGAATTTTTCGTTTATTTAGTTAGTTTATAATCTATTTACATCCGCTATTTTACATCTGATATTTCAGCCTATTACTCTACTGTTGTTTAGGGTTTCTTGAATAAATGTGGTCGGATAATACGCCTCGGATTTTAATTATCAATGTAATCCTCTCTTAGGCGTTGTTTTGACTATACTTTTATTAAGAAACTACATTTTATTCGCCGGATTTTGTTACGTAGTTTGTTACTTCATTGATTTTTTATGATATTGTTCTCCGTGTTCTTGATTTATATTAATTTATTGATTTTTTATGGAATTTTAGCCGTTTCTTGAGTATTTTATTAACATAAAATTGCATTTATTGGCCGAATTTGGAGGAAAAAGCCGCCGTTCTTTGGCCCTCAATCCTTTAGTCGGGCAAACACGGCGTTTT
>PIVM01000588.1 GCA_003353945.1 Gammaproteobacteria bacterium | reverse complement strand
GAGGCTGCACCACACAAAGGAAAAGATTTACGGTTCAACATGAACTCATTTCGAGGTCTTCGCCAAAATCCCAATAGTGCACTTTCAAAGCATTCAATGGAGTTTTCCCCACTCCTGATGGTCGATTTGCATTCCACGGTCAAACAATCATGCTCACGTACCATCTTTGTGAGTGCCTCACCAGGGCCGATTTCCAAAAATGTTGAAATCCTTTCACATGCAACAAGGCTCTTCAGCCCTTCTGAAAAAAGGACTGGGGAAAGAATCTGCTTCTTCCAATACATGTTACTACAAATTGTATCCGAGGACACCATCTCCCCAGTGAGAGTAGAGGCCATGGAAATGGATGGCACATTCCAGCTAGAGACCAGCTGCAGGGCCGCATCCATAGGAGATGTCGCATCTTGCATGTGTTTTGAGTGGAAGGCATTGGAAACTCGAAGCTGACAGTAGCATATGTCCCATTCCTTGACGAAAGCCATGACAACAGGCAATGATCCAGAAATGACACAAGACCTATCACTATTAGATGCGGATACAGCAATTTCATCAGAAAGTCCCATGGAACATATGCGAGCCTCCACTTCTGCACGTGAGGTGCGCAGAGCAAACATGGTCCCCTTAACATCCTGGCAGGCCTGCATTGCTGCACCCCTCCGAGCAGCAAGCATGAGTCCATCTTCTAATGAAAAAACACCAGCAATACAAGCTGCTACTAATTCACCAAGACTGTGGCCAATCACAGCCTTGGGCAGTACGCCTTCTGACATGAAAGCTTGAGCAAGGGACCATTCAAAGGAAAACAGCACTGGTTGTGCATAGATTGTTTCCTCCATCAGAGCTTGAGTTGAGTCGTCTTCGGTCAATGGGTACAAAATATCTAGAATGGGCCTATCGAGCCACCCTCTCTTCAGCAGCAGAGCATTACATTGTTGCAGGCATTCACGGAATTTTCTGTTCTTCACATACAACTCTTTTCCCATGCCAAGAAACTGACTTCCTTGTCCACTGAAGATGAATGCCACTTGATCTTGATACTTATCTGTAGAGAGGTCAAAGCCGCCTGGGCTGTGGCTACTAAGCAGCACATGTGCATTCATCCCTCCAACACCAAAGGAGCTTACTCCGGCAAGCAAAACGTCACCAGCGGTGCCAAGGGGCTCCATTTCAGAAGGCAAGATAAACGAGGATCCTTCCAGCCTGACCTCAGGGTTGATGGTTTTGAGGTGTAGATTGGGAGACGCTGCTCTACGTTGCAGTACTAGGATAGTCTTGATGAGACCTGCAATGCCAGCAGCTCCTTCTAAATGGCCAATATTCGTCTTGATGGCTCCCAGGACCAACGGCCTCTCACGCTGTTT
>PIVM01000587.1 GCA_003353945.1 Gammaproteobacteria bacterium | reverse complement strand
TCCACTTGGACGGTTACCTCGCCACTGCATTCCGCCCTTTTTGGCACTGGTCTCTTCACTGCGTGGGTTCTGTTGCACACTTCGCAATTCCCTGGGTTATATTCCAAGATCTCGTTGGGGACTGCGTTTTGTTTTGCGAGTTCTTCCGCTTGTTTCTTTCCTGGGTGTCCAAGGCGGCGGTGCCAGATCTCCCCCACTGCTTTTCCGCCTCTTTCCATGCGAAGTGCGGCTACTTTTTCTCCCCGCCTATGTGTGGGTAGTGCCCAGAGGCCTCCTATTTTTTCTAAAGGGATGTTTACTTCTTCTTTCGTTAGGTAAGCCTCGTTTTCCTTGAACATGACTTTCACTCCTTTGCTGTTAAGGGTTGGTACGCTTATAAGGCTGTAGTCTAATCCCTCTGCGTAATAAGCCTCATTCAACATTAGTGTACCATGTTCGGTTTCTATTCTTGCTTTTCCTCTGTGCGTGATTTGTACTGGGTGCCCACCAGCCGCTTTCATGGTGGCTCTATGGGGTTGCTGTTCTTTCAGCATACTTAGTGATGCGACTAGGTGGCAAGTGCATCCTGAGTCTATGTAACAGGGCATGTAGCAGTCAATAGTAGTTTTAGTATTAATTACGTTAGCAATGATTTTTGTTTCTTCCTTTTGGCCTGCGTTCGGGCACTTTCGCTTAATATGGCCTCTCTGGCCGCATTCATAACATATGATCGTTGGGTTCTTGTATTCTTTCTTCTTGGGTCGCCGGAGTTTCTGGGTCTTCGGCCTTTTGTCGGGGTATTTGGCCCAGCACTCTCCGGCTTCGTGTCCCGGTTTTCTGCAGTGGTCACACGTCGCTATTGCCACAAACCCGTTGTGTTCTGTTTTCTCCTGTGTTTGGTTTTTGGTTCTCCTTTTGTATGTGTGTTGGATTAGTGTCCGGAACTGCTGCAGAGACATTTTCTCTTTGGTCATCGCAGAAGTTCGGTGCAGCGCGACCTCCATTGGGTATTCTTCCCCCAACACGACAACCAGACGTCTGGTGACGTCTGCCTCTTTAATTTCTTCACCCAGTGCACCTGCCTGCCTGCGCAGGTCTTGCAGCTTGTAGTAGACAGTATCCGGGTCGCCATTCGGTTCCAGGGTCGTAGCGTGAAATTCTGCAACAGTTTCATCCGCTTTGCACCCCGTATCGGTAAGTTCAAAGTGCCTTATCAGTTGGGTGACTGCTGTTGTGTAGGCCTACTCAGTCAATAGACTGTCTGTGTTCTGTTTTGGTTTCGAGTTCGACTACTCGTCCCAAAACTTCCGCGGTTCTCGTATCTGGATCGATGATACGAGGCTCTCCTTCAACCGCCAATCACTACACGCGCACTAAAGTCGT
>PIVM01000586.1 GCA_003353945.1 Gammaproteobacteria bacterium | reverse complement strand
ACATCTGTGTCTACCGCTACGGAATTTAAAAACTTAATAGCCATATATTGGATTTTATTTTATTAGGTTATACGTAACTTAATAAAGTAGCGTAAGCACTGTTTGCAACGGATCCTTTAAATTCAAATATTATAGTTCCACCACTTCTTGATACGCCAGCATATACTGTTTCGTAATCCCCCGAGTTTTCTGTTACTTCCGCCTTAGTGTTTTGCCCTACTGCTCCAGCTCCAAATAACGATGCATCCGACACGGATACCGTAAAGGTAGTCAATCCGCCCGCTTCAACTCTTGTAACATAAGATAGAGCTGAATTTAATACGACTCTTGCTGCATTAGCATTTGATTGAGGTTTTAATTGAACCCATCCATTCGATGATACAGTAAAGTGGTCGCTGTCAAATCCAGAAACACCTTTTTGTGTTGCTCCATCTGATGCCCCAGCTCCCGCTACGTTATCATCTGCTTGTACAACCGTGTAGTTGCTCAATGCAGGTGAAGTTCCCGCCGCTATGTCATTATTAGCAAATATGAAATCCCCAGGCTCAAGCGCTTCCCCTAAGAAACTACCTGACACTGAAACTACGAAGTAATCACCTGTGCTAAGAGCAATGTTACTCGCTCCTTCTAAGGCTGGAGTATTTGTAGCTGCATTGTAAGATCCTTGAAATATACCAACGCCAGCAATAAGTAATTCTACTTGAGCTAAGTTAGGCGCACTTGTTCCTGTGTTTGCTGTTGGAACAGTTACCTGCCCAGTGAATGACCCTGTACCTGTTACGCTTAAGTTACCTCCTGTTAAAGTTACATTGTCTCCAACGGTTAGATCCGACGATATTGTTACGTCCGCCGGTAATCCTACGATAACCGTTCCGTTTGCCCCCGTGGTTTCTGATACTCTAATTTCATCTGCTGTCCCAGAAAAAGTAACACTTCCTCCACCACCACCAGAACCTCCTGGAGTTAATGTAACAACTGCGGTATTTGCCGCTCCTGCCGATGTAGGTAATGTGTATGTAGTGTTAGTATCGTCCGCTGCCGGTAATGTAATTGTTTTTAAGTTTAAAGCGGTGACATGTCCTGTCGAATTAGATGTTACACTGTCTACTGCTGTAAAAGTGCCACCATATCCTGGAGACGTAGCTGAAGTTGTATCTGTTCGACTTGTTAAATCGTGATTAAGAGTAGCTGAACCGGAAGTACTTCCTCCATTTAGGTATGTACCAGGTACTACAGCTGTTATTGTACCAACAAACTGGTCAGTTGAATTTATAGTTATAGTATTACCAGATCTAGCTGTCGTAACATTTGTTCCACCCGCTATATCAATAGTAGTACCAGAAGCTACTGTTAACGTACCCCC
>PIVM01000585.1 GCA_003353945.1 Gammaproteobacteria bacterium | reverse complement strand
ACAAACAAACAAATAAACAAGATGATTGGGTCGAAGCAACTCGGTCGCTTGCATGGCCGGCCATCTCGACGACTAGTTGGCGTGTTCGCTCGGAGATGGTGGCGCCAGCTATTGGTAGAGCCGGTCAACTACACGATCCATGGTGACTTCTTCTTGCTTTGAATGCTTCATAACGAAATGATGATGCCCTGGTCGGTGACCATTGTCTTGGCTGATTTTAATAGCGTGCCTGTGCTCTGTCTGTGTCTGGGAATACGCAGGGGTCGGAATTGTATACCATATAACTGAGCAATCCATGTACGACCGAAGACCCCCTCCCCATTTCAACCACCAGCTATAGCTCTGACAGTGCTTCGGCACCAGTACCATTAAGCCGAGAGCTCAGCCCGATGGTGTAAGGGCACAGTAGAATTAACGATATTGACACCCTGATAGGCATCAACTAGAGAAGACTGCAGGAAGATTAATCGTCAGGGTTACGACGTTGGTGTTGAGGGGGGGGGGGCTGACTTTTAATTGACAATAGCAATGGATTGATAGTGTATCCAGTGCTTTTTGTGTACGTGCACTCTCCATCTGGATGGTGAGCCAATGCCTGGATGCAATCTGATGGTGTCTGCCGGCGATAAGACGTTGCAGATGCCTGCTAGCACGTTGAAGCTTAATTGGGGATCGAGACTCAAGAGAGTCGTCCAAGAGTCGTTGCCTCTCAAAGATGCCTAATGGCGCTGGCAGACGGTAATGACCATTCCTACTGTTAGTCGTGACCAACAGGCACTGACTGGTGTCCTTGGTAGGTCGATTCGTCGGCCAAAGCCCCTCCCTGGCAGCTGCAAAGCCATCTGTGCAGGAACGTGCACAATCCAATGCTTTCTCTATTAATGTAGTTTATATGTCACCTGTATGGCGCCACCGTCGCTAATGCATTCCTCTATTAAAATGTATGGTTCAAACGAACAGGCAAATCAATGGCTTAATTACGTCCAATCTTTTTCCAAATGTCCTGGTCACCTTCCTAATGCATAGTGCTATTGTTCCATGGCATAATATGTGGTACTTATGAAGAGCATTGGCCCGAAACATCCATGCTAAAATAGATTCGTTTTCTGCAGCAGCCAATTAAACACAACGAAGGAAACGTACGCTTTTTTGGCCTGCTAATACACACGCCTGTGTATGATTATAGACTTTTGGTGAGGTCGCAGACCAGAAGCTTACCTGCCTGTATCAACACGAGGAGGAGGGAGGAGGGGGGGGGGGGATATGGCAACCTTACCCATCTATAAAGGCCCGTTGCGTATATACTATAAAAAGGTGAGCGATTTTCTTTCTTTTGGCGGGAATTTAGTCTTTTACGCTGGGG
>PIVM01000584.1 GCA_003353945.1 Gammaproteobacteria bacterium | reverse complement strand
TAGTTCACTATCGGTCATCGGTTAGTATTTAGCCTTGGAAGATGGTCCTCCCAGATTCCCACAAGGTTTCACGTGTCTCGTGGTACTCAGGAACTCCCTAGGGTGAATCAAGATTTCGTGTACCGGACTATCACCGTCTACGGTCAGCCTTTCCATACTGTTCCACTATCTTTTATCAATCCCATATCGGGGTCCTACAACCCCCATGAGCAAGCTCATAGGTTTGGGCTCTTCCGCGTTCGCTCGCCGCTACTGACGGAATCTCTAATTTGATTTATTTTCCTGTAGGTACTTAGATGTTTCAGTTCCCCACGTTCGCTTCTCTATCCTATGTATTCAGATAGAGATGACGGAATATGAATCCCGCCGGGTTTCCCCATTCGGAAATCTCCGGATCAATGCATGTTAACAACTCCCCGAAGCTTATCGCAGTTTACCACGTCCTTCTTCGCCTACCGATGCCAAGGCATCCGCCGTTAGCCCTTAATAGCTTATCCAAAAATTGATTAATTTGATTAAACTCAGCTACTGTAACCCTTGAAACAAGATATCGCTGATGCGGTGGTCATCACAACCGGTGCACCAACACCTTATCTCAAAGGATTTTGTACTACTCTACTATTCAATTATCAAAGATCAAAAACGCAGCTTATGAAAACTACGATAGGGCCTTACGCTCTAAGGTTTAGATTTAAATAACTTCTAAAATCTAAACCTTAAAACATAAAACTTTCAGAAAATATGGTGGAGGTGAACGGGATCGAACCGATGACCTCCTGCGTGCAAGGCAGGCGCTCTCCCAACTGAGCTACACCCCCGTATCTAAAACCAGAAACCAGTTTCTTTTTTATTCAAAAAAAACTGGTGGGCCTGGGGGGACTTGAACCTCCGACCTCACGCTTATCAGGCGTGCGCTCTAACCAGCTGAGCTACAGGCCCCTATATCAGAAGCCAAAATAGACTCCAAGCCTGAGGCTGCCTGATCAGTGGTTTATTTATTTTCTGTTAGAAAGATCATAACGATCCTTCAAAACTGAATAGCAATTGCAAACGGGGTTAATCCCCTTTCAGGTCTATTGTAACGTCTGGGAAAACATAATGTTCTCCTCTTGCGTTACTCACCTGATTTCTTCCTTAAAAAGGAGGTGATCCAGCCCCAGGTTCCCCTAGGGCTACCTTGTTACGACTTCACCCCAGTTACCAGCCATACCTTGGCAGCCTGCCTCTTAAAAAGTTAGCTCAACTGCTTCTGGTACAACCAACTCCCGTGGTGTGACGGGCGGTGTGTACAAGGCCCGGGAACGTATTCACCGTGGCATGCTGATCCACGATTACTAGCGATTCCAACTTCATGGAGTCGAGTTG
>PIVM01000209.1 GCA_003353945.1 Gammaproteobacteria bacterium | reverse complement strand
CTCTGTGTTCTCTGTGGTGAAAAAATGGAGATGGGTTTCACCATTTTACTGGTTGCGTTATTGAAGTCTTGTATGCAGGATGCAATCAAATATATGTTTATATATAATCTAGATGCTTGAAAACAAAAACCATACAAGGCTTCATTATAAGCTCTATTTATAGCGCTTTTAATTGCCAATTACGAGGGAAGAATCAATGAGACGCTGCACTAGCAAATAGAATTGCAATAAATGGCGTTTTTACTCTGTCATTTTCCTTTGTTTCTATGGTTTGGTTCTATGGCTTATAGTTCTATGGCTTAGCGTATGACGCGACTATGCGGTGTCAGCTTGTTTTAGTGACTTGGTGTTTCACGCTGACGCCCTTGTTCTTCGGTCATCATAGAAAAATGTTCTGGATGGGTGTAGGTTAGGTAAGTTGTTGTGTCTGGCCAACCACGACTGATATTTAATTCAATGCCATCTTTTAAATTCCACTGGTGTGTGACCGTGCCAAGCTCAGCATGACTTGATGCCTTAACGGGTTGGCCATATTGTTCAGCAATCGTTTCTTTTATCTTTGTGACGAGACTTGTGTCTTTTGAACCAGGGAAGGTATATTGCGCAACAGCAAAAATGTTATCGCTTGTATAGCCGATGTATAGTTCTGAACTGCCGTCCAGGATGTTGTTGCTGTGATAAGTGTCGCCCCAGTTTTGTTTGTCTTCTTGTATGACGTTGGCTCCGGCATTTTTTACTGCGGCCATAAGGTGATCGCGGTCAGCACATTTTAAAGTCACATCAAAAAGTTTGGTGCTGCCTGGTGATGAGCAAACCATTTTCCGCTTCAATGCTGTTAGCCGTATCACGGCTTCGTCAAGATTTCCTTCTCTGTAGAGAGCAAGCGCTTTATCAATACTTTTCTCTACGCCTAACCCATTTTCATAAAGTGTCCCTAACTTCATTCTGGCAGTATTATTGCCTCCTTCAGCTCCCTTAAGAAACCAGGCGGCAGCTTGAGCATAGTCTTGCTCCACACCCTGGCCATTCAAATGCATTAAGCCGAGTTTGGTCTGAGCTTCAGCGTTCCCTTGCTCGGCAGCTTTGTGATACCAAGCCAACGCTTGTTCGTAGTCCTGGGCAGTGTCATTGCCGTAGTGATGCGTTGCACCGATGAGTAGCTGGGCTTCTGCATCCCCTCCATCAGCTGCTTTGCGAATCCATGTAATGCCTTCTTCGTGGTTCGCAGCAACGCCCTGGCCGAAATAGTACATATAGCCGAGATTGTATTGTGAACTGGCAAACCCTTGCTCGGCTGTTTTACGAAACCAATCCATGGCTTGTGCGTAGTCCTGAGGCACGCCTTGGCCTGTATAGTACATATTGCCGAGGTTGTGTTGGGCGCTGAGATTGTCTTGCATAGCGGCTTTTCGAAACCAATCCACAGCTTGTTTGTTGTCCTGCGCAATGCCCAGACCTTTGTTATAGGCTACGCCTAAGTGATATTGGGAAACGGCATGTCCTTGTTCGGCCGCTTTGCGATACCAGGTGAAGCTTTGCTGGTAATCCTGAGGCACGCCCAGGCCATCAGCGTACAGTAAGCCGACGAAGTATTGGGCGTCGTCATGTCCCTGCTCGGCAGCTTTTTCAAATGCAGTAAGTGCGCTTTGATACTCCTTGCTTCTAAACGCGGTAAGTCCTTTTTCGTAAGACGCAGGGCTTGTCAATGTCGGGCTTGCAAAAGTGACCGACACCAGCATAAAACTAAATACTAGAATGATGGTTTTCATAATTGGGATAAATTGTGTCAGTAGTTCTGTGTTTTCAGGGTCTGAGGCTGGATCAGAGTGAAGTAAGTCTTTGCTGCTACGTTTTTAGCTGTCTCAAAGCGGATTATGCGTATTGAACCCATAATCCGCAACAGCTACACGGTAATATAGTGTGACTATTTAGTGTGACTATTTAGTGTGACTATAACAAAAAACGTTCCGATCACCAATAAGGAGCTTGAGTAATTTATATACTATAAAAAGCGTGTGATTTGGGGGGAGGTTGAGATTTGTAAAAAGTACCGTTTATTATGCTCAAAAACTCAAATGCGGACTAGCCAAACTGCTGAGCTGAGCTTTTATTTCTGTGCGCCGTCAATACATCTACCCCAACAGGATAAAGTCACCGCTTTCCGCTATCGTTCTCTGGTGCCCAATTTGAAAAAGCCAACAATTTCACGAAGCGATTTAGCCTGCTCTTTCATTTCCTCGGCGGTGGCTGCCAGCTCTTCCGATGCTGAAGCGCTACTCTGTACGGCCTGACTTTGTTGTTCAGCAGCGGAATTGACCTGATGAATACCCGTTGCCTGTTCTTCTGATGCGGAGGCAATTTCCTGTACGAGGTCTGCAGTATTCTGAATTGCTGGAACGATCCCATTGATCAGCTCTCCTGCCATTTCTGCAGTTTTGACACTATCGCTTGCTAACCCACCAATCTCCTGGGACGACTCCTGACTGCGTTCGGCCAGCTTGCGTACTTCATCTGCCACCACGGCAAAACCTGTACCATGTTGACCCGCACGAGCCGCCTCAATCGCCGCATTCAGCGCCAAAAGGTTTGTTTTGTAGGCAATATCATTGATTAATTCAATCTTTTCGGCTATCTGCAGCATGGCGCCCACCGTTTTTTGCACCGCCTTACTTCCTTCACTTGCCCGCTCGGCAGCGGTTTGAGCGATAGCGTCTGTAGATTTTGCGTTTTCGGCATTTTGATTTACCGAAGCACTCATCTGTTCCAGCGAAGCACTGGTTTCTTCGGTCGTGGATGACATCTCACTGGCACCCTGACTCAAAGTCTGCGCTGTGGCACTGACCTGATCCGAAGCGGCGGCCACGTTATCCACAGATTCTCTAACATTCAGCATTACGCCCTGTAATTTTTCCAGAAAACCATTCAGGGAATTCGCTACCACACCGATTTCATTATTACCGAAGTGTGGCAAGCGGTACGTTAGATCACCATCACCGGCATGTAATTCTTCCGCTGCATCGCGCATAATTTGCAATGGGTTGATAATCATGCGCTGCAACAGTAAAACGACGATAGTAATCATCGCAATAATCATGCAGATGGCTACAGCAATCACTAACCATCGCACGGTTACTACGATGGTTTGCTTTAATTCTGAAACCTGGTTTTCAATTTTGGTAATTGCCTGCGCGGTGGCAAGATTGACTGTGTCCAACATTTTGCCAAATGATGCTTCTTCCGCCGCCAACGTTTCTTTTAACGTCTCCTGAGTGAACAGCATATCCACCGACACGAAGCCGAAATCACTGGTAATTTCTGCCTTAAATATTTTTATATGCGGATGTTTGATATCACCAAAATTCTGCCA
Source organism: Gammaproteobacteria bacterium (assembly GCA_003353945.1). GTDB lineage: Bacteria > Pseudomonadota > Gammaproteobacteria > Pseudomonadales > PIVM01 > PIVM01. The sequence continues at coordinate 2,169 of PIVM01000209.1, read as the reverse complement.
GTCACCCTCCTTGGCTGATTGCACTCTAAGCCCCCTAAGGCTAGGATTATCAGACAAGGTCTGCTTTGCTTTATCTATGACACCCTGCTCATTGAAGGTTTCAATCATAGGGAGTATTGATGTAGCAAATAATTTAACTGCGGTGTTTTTTTCACGTGTGAAGGCTTTTTCAGCTTGTTGTAAGGATACTTGTTTTTGGCCTTCCAGAATTGTTTTTAGCTTGTTACTGATACTTTTCATGCTGTGTTCAAGATTAGGCACCAGTTCTTCAGTAAATTTGTCCGTTAAAACAGCGTTAATTCTATTGGGCAGCGCCATAGACATAAGGCCAAAACCAGCAATTGAAAATAAAAGAAAAGCCCCAACGAAGATATTTCGAACACTTCCTGAACGTACCAAGACGTTGTTTTCTGTGGTCATTTTTTTGTTCATAAAACGCAACCTATCTAACTAAGTATTATCAGTTATGAAACTGCCCGTTTATACAGAGGAGATCGGTATTGAAGGTTATATCATCCATGGGTCTGGTGCCTATATGCCATTTTGCATAATTCGTTGTAACCCGAAAATCAACTAGCAAAAGATTGCGGATACTGCGGAATTCCAACAGTTCAATTACCTGTTTTCCATGCTCCAGCAAGTATAAACCTTAAATGCGGTAAACAATGTCGGAATATCGTGTCGATTTATGTAGGATATTTCTGACACAGTGATGAAACAAATGTCTAGTGGCTGATCTGGTGAGTAAGAAGTAAGCGACACGATCTGGTTTTAGTATAGAGCAGATGGGTTCATTGGCAATGATATTGGTTTTAAAATGGAACTATAATTCCAAAAAAACGAATTACAATTAGCAGATATGGTTACATAGCATTTGTACTTTGTTTCGTGGTTTTGAAATTCACAATCAGGATTACACGCAGGAAAAATTATTACGAAATGTGATAACTAAAAAATAGGGTAAAGAAATACATCCATTGCGACCGAAAGTAAGGTTTCGATTGTTGAAATAGATCAACTCATCAGCTACTTTTGTGTTGAACACAAATAAATATCACAGTGAGGGGGAAGATAGAATGAAGAAAATAGTAGCGATTGTTGTATTAGGATTGTTTTGCGGTATGCCATCTGCTTATGCGGAGATGATTAACATCTGGTTTGCCCCTGGTTGGAAAACGAAGGCTGCTCAGGCGAAGGAAATTGCATCGAGTATTAGTGAGTCGTCCGGACTTGTTATAAAGCCCAGGATTGCGAGAAGTTATCCAGAGATTTTAACTGAATTCAGTAGTGGCAAAGCGGCATTAGTTTATGTGGGCTCCTTTGTGCAGGCTATTATCAGTGCAAGAGAATTAGGCACGCCACTAGTACAAGGTGTTACGGGCAAAGAATTTTATTCCGGCATATTGATCTATCCTGCAGATAAAGATCCTGTCAGCATTTTGAAGAACCAGCCCAAGAAAATTGCCTATGCCATTGGCGCCTCTTCTGGAGAATCAAGTGCGAAGGCGGCTACTGGTGGTTTAGCCAGTATGGGCGTTGCCAACCATGGTACCGCTGCAAACGCTGTTAAGGCCGGTAAAGCAAATGCAGCTGTCGTAAAAAATTGGTGGTGGGAAGCCAACAAGCATAAATACAGCGGTGTGCTTAAATCTTATAAAATTCCAGGCATCACTATTGAAAAGAACAGCGATAATGTCTTGACAGCCTCCAAGGGTGTCAGTGTTGCTGATGCCAAGAAAATTGCCGCGTCGGCTATTGCAGCAAAGGATAAGTTCAAGGCTAAAAACATGGTGGCCTTCGATAAAAATGATATTGCTTTTAGTTTGGAGCTGATGAAGAAGGGCGGGATAGATCCCCAAACTTATAGTTGGTAACGGATGTGCCGGAGGGTATATCCATACTGTCGTCAATCAAGTCATTGCAACTGGTCCCCTGCTGCTTTTCACGGGCGAGCGGCAATTGTACATCGTCATAGATATGGTCAAAGCCATGGGGTAGATTGACGGTCCAGGTATCCATATCACGAATATGACGACGGCCGATCAGCATAAGGGCCGCGGAAAAAATAAATTATCCAATTACGCTTGCTCCCTGCTCCCTCACCTTCGTTGTTCAAATGCTTACATATTCCAATATGCTCCCATTTGAACGCCTCAGTGAGAAAGCATG
>PIVM01000077.1 GCA_003353945.1 Gammaproteobacteria bacterium | reverse complement strand
GGTGGATAAATAACGGGTGAATAGATAAACGGGTGGATAACCATTTGTGTATAGAGAATAGTGTTAAGCCATGACAGTCAGCGTACAAAACGAAGATTTTAATGTAAACGAAGAAAACAAGGCATTGTCAGCCGACAAGCTGAATGTGGGTGCATTGGTGAATTTTGTCGGTCTTGTGCGTGATATTGATCATGACGCTGGGCTTGCCTGCATGCACCTTGAGCATTATCCCGGTATGACAGAAAAGAGTATTGAGGGCATTCTTGAAGAAGCTCGAATGCGTTGGTCTGTGATCGATACGAGGGTGATTCATCGAGTCGGTGATTTAACACCGGGTGATCAGATTGTCTATGTGGGTGTTACGAGTGCGCATCGGGGGGATGCATTTGCCGCCTGTGAATTTATCATGGACTACTTAAAAACACGCGCACCATTTTGGAAGAAGGAAATTACCACACAGGGAGAGTACTGGGTTGAGGCACGAGAATCGGACGACGACGCAGCTGAGCGTTGGAGCACAAAGTAAGGGCCGTCTATTCTCGGACAGACTCGTAACTCCCGTTTTTGTTTACTGGCCACGAACAAGATTACGATGAAATATTGCAGTCAGTGCGGCAAGCCTGTCGTGATAAAAATACCGGAATTGGATAATCGCGAGCGCTATGTGTGTGAACATTGCGAAACGATTCATTATCAAAATCCGCGCATTGTTGTTGGATGTCTACCCGTATGGGAAACAAAAGTACTGTTATGCAAACGGGCCATTGAGCCGAGAAAAGACTACTGGACGTTGCCCGCTGGATTTATGGAAAATGGCGAAACCAGTTTGCAAGGCGCATTGCGTGAAACCTGGGAAGAAGCCAAGGCTAAAGTAGAGGAGGAGAGCCTCTACCGTCTGTTCGATTTGCCGCAAATTAATCAGGTTTATATGTTTTATCGGGCCAGATTATCGCCAAAGGATTTTGCGCCGGGTGAAGAAAGTCTGGACGTTGCCTTATTTGAAGAAGCTGAGATACCGTGGCAGGAAATTGCATTCCCTGTCGTCGCGATTACTTTGCAGGACTATTTTGAGGACCGCCGCAAAGGAGAGTTTCATACCCGCATTAGTGATTTTACTTATCCCTATAAGAAGAAAGAGGTAGAGGAGTAATCTTGTCGATAATGCCTGAAGGAATAGTGGCTGGCATATTTGTGCTGGGTATTTTGCTCGGTTTTTTGTTGGCATACTATTTTGCACGCCGTGTGTATGAAAGAGATCGTCAAGCTGTACTGACGAATCAAACGTTTCGTCAGTACAATGAACAACAATTTTTAATAACGAGTCTTCGCTCGGATTACGATAAGCAAGTTGCACAATTAACCGTGAAACCGCATATTTGAAGAAATTTATGGGCATACTGCGCACTACTTTTATCATCGGAAAAGATGGTCGCTTAAAACAGATTATGGATAAAGTAAAAACCAAAACCCACCATGATGACGTAATTGACATTCTTAAATTAAATCAATGAGGCAAGAATGTTTTTTTGTCAACATCTGCGTGTCAGATACCAATAAGTGACATTTAGTATTCATGAGATATACTTAAGTTTAGAGGGTGTTTCTGTTTGTAATAAAGTCATTATTTCTAATCGATATTTTTGCATATAGGCGCGCGCCCAGCTGTACTGTTCCTGATATCAAAGGGAGAATTTGGGTCAGCGAAAAGAACTGCCGCAAGGAATTGATAGAGAGGACGGTTCAAAACAGCGTTGGGTATAAGAAACCATGCCGCTACAAGAAAAGATACTTCAAGGACATATTCTGGTTGTCGATGACAATCCCGTAAATATCCAGGTTATTGAGAAAATACTACTCAATGACGGGTATCACAATGTTGATTCGACTACCGATCCCACCAAAGTCCAGGATATGTACCGGGCTAAAATGTACGATTTAGTACTGTTGGACATCCATATGCCGGAACTGAGCGGTTTCGATGTAATGGCACAGTTAACACAGGATTACCCGGATGATTACCTGCCTATTCTCATATTGACAGCCGATCAGTGTGAAGATACGAAAAACATTGCACTGTCGAGTGGCGCCAAAGATTTTATCAACAAACCCTTTGAGCGTCTGGAGGTGCTTCTCAGGGTGCGGAATATTCTGGAAGTACGCCTGCTGCATAAACAGGTGATAAAAAGCAACCATGAACTGGAAAATCGGGTGCTGGAACGCACCCAACAAATATATGATACCCAAGTCAATTTGATTCGCTGTTTAGGTAAAGCGGCAGAATATCGCGACAATGAAACCGGCATGCACGTTATCCGTTTGGGCGAAAGCGCCGCCTGCCTGGCCCGACAAATTGGGTTGACGGAGAAACAATGTGAAATTCTCCGCCATGCCAGCCCGATGCATGATATTGGTAAAATTGCAATTCCAGATCGCATACTGCTCAAGCAGGGGCATTTGACGCCGGATGAATGGCATCTTATGCAAAAGCATGCTGAGCTGGGTGTGGAAATACTTTCCGACCAGGAATCTGAGTTGTTTGAGGTAGCAGCATTGCTTGCGTTGACACATCATGAGAAGTGGGATGGTACAGGCTATCCTCGTGGGCTCAGGGGGGAGGAAATTCCAATATATGCACGAATTGTTTCGGTCTGTGATGTATTTGATGCTTTGCTATCATCGCGACCCTATAAGGCACCCTGGGAAGTGAGTCAGTCGGTTGGTTATATTCGAGATAATGCCAATGTGGCCTTTGATCCAGATGTTGTTCGTTGTTTTGAGGAGGTGCTTGATGAAATCCTGCAAATCCGAGATCAATACCCGGATAATGATGATCGGCAGGTGGGTCAGGAGCATCCTGAAATACGTTAATTTATGTCAAAGCAAAACGATAAAAGACGATACATTCTTTCTCAATCCGAAATCAGAGAACTGTACTGTCTTCCGCGACTCAGAGAGCAATGCTTCAGCCTGACAAATGAGGAATGCAGTGCTGTGAACCAGCTGTCATTGCTCGGATCAAAAGTCTACTTCATATTGTTGCCCTTCCAACGCCACTGATCGGGAATATTGCAATCAATAAGCTCTCCCGTATATCGCGCAAGCGACGAGACCATCTTGGTCGGTAACCGTTGGCGAGCTTTGCAATAGCCGCCTGTTTGAATGCTACACGCAGGTAAGCCTCCCATTACACGAGTAACCGCCATATCATTAACTGCTTTCTGACATGAACCATCAGGACTCATTGCTTGCGCTAAAAACATGGATAATGTTTCCGTTGGTGGAAACGATCTTTCTCGATGTTCTGGTAATTGAGCTTCCACCTCAGACAGTAATTCAGGTCCGGTCAGTAAGTTAAAAAAACTGTATGAATCACTGTTTTGAGCATGTTTTTGAATTCGTTGTTGTCGGCACTGCACAAGTTTGCTATTAGTAGACATGGAAGCTGGTTCCGCTGATGGTTGAATTGTTTGGTCGCAATTTCAGTTTATCAGTGGTCCAGCTTTCTTCAAATTTATCGTGAGGTTATGCTTAAGTAAGTGCCATTCGGGTCAGAGGCAATTAATTTTCTGAGGGATTAAAGGATGGACTTAAAAGGATCACTAGCGCCATATTTAAAGGACAAACCGATGAAGCTGCCGATCAAAATGCGAGCAGCTGCGAAATTATCGTAACTAGTGGTATCTTCATCTGCGATAAGCAATTGCCAATATCATGCTGTTTATAGTAAATTGGGCGAAAACAGAGGGGGGGCGCTCGCTTATACTCAGCGCTTAATGGGTTTCTTCAGAGTACTTTGCTAACAAGGCAGGGTACCAGCACTTCATCAATGGCTACCAGCACTATTTCAATACGGACCGGGAGTTGAGAGTGCCTGCTGTTCGAGCTTTTTAACCATTTATTCCTTTAGCTATTTTGTTTTTACTGCGCCAATAAATCGGCTGATTTAAAAGGGCCTCTGGACACTTTTTTTGGATGAGTTTGAGTTGCTCAAACTGGAAATCCGCTTATGTACGGATATGAAAGTATTGTTCTGCTTAATTAATAATAAGCACATTGGAGAGAAAAATGGTTGTCAGCCGGGATGAAACGCAAAAGAAATTAGATCTGCTTTCCAGTGGTGTTATGAAGCACACGCCCGAACAGACCTACACCGTTGCTGATCGATTTGAGGAGCATGCTGAAAACTTTGGCGACAGGCTTTTTTTAATCTATGAAGACAAGCGGATTAGCTACGGTGAATTGAATCGGCAGGCTAATCGTTATGCGTATGTTGCCAGACAACAGGGCCTAAAGCGAGGTGATGTTGCAGCAGTGATGATGGAAAATCGGCCAGATTTTATTTATGCCTGGTTGGGTTTGGCTAAGCTCGGTGTGATTGCGGCGCTGTTCAATACTCATGCACGAAGCAAGGCGCTTGAGCATGCGGTGAAAGTGACGGGAAGCCAATTATTGTTTCTCGGGGAAGAGTGTGTTGAGTTGTTTCAGACCGTTGAGGGACTGGCTGATCAGATCACAACATTGGTGGTGAACGATGGTGCTGATGAGTCACTTGTTATACCAGCCAAGACCCAGGCGGCGAGCACATTGTTGCAGTCCGCTGACGAAAGCAATCCCGACAAAGCGTTGCGCCAAGGCCTGGTTGGTGAAGATCCGCTGTATTATGTGTTTACCTCCGGTACGACGGGTCTGCCGAAAGCGGCGGTGTTGAGTCATATGCGCTGGTTAGGTGTGGGCGATGGTTGGGCAAATCTTCTGGGAATTACTGCCGATGACATGTTTTATTGCGTGCTGCCGATGTTTCATGGTGCTGCTGGCATGTCTTTGTTATCCAATGCCGTATCAGTCGGGGCACCGGTATTGCTGCGTAGGCGCTTTTCTGTCTCCCGATTTTGGCCGGATGTCAGGGAATACGGCGTGACAACCGTTCAGTACATCGGAGAGATGGGGCGTTATCTTATCAATCAACCATCCTCTCCAGAAGATAAAAATCATACTATCAAGCGCTTAACAGGGGCGGGTTTTTCCGCAGGTGTCTGGCGGCAGTTTATTGAACGTTTTGGACCGATTGATATTTATGAAGGGTGGGGAGCCACTGAGTCCAATTGCAATATGATGAATATGGATAATGCAATTGGCTCTTGCGGACGATTGCCCTACAAAGATCGCAGTAACGCACGTCTGGTGAAATATGACCGCGAAGGTGCTTGTCATCTCAGAGATGAAAATGGATTCCTTATAGAATGTGATGCTGATGAGGTGGGTGAGCTTATCGGCATGGTGCTAAATATTCCCGGTATCGGTGCCGGACGTTTTGAAGGATACACCGATCCACAGGCGACCGAAAATAAAATACTGCGCAATGTGTTTGCAGAGGGGGATGCCTGGTACCGTTCTGGCGATTTGTTTACACGCGATGAGGATGATTACTATTACTTCGTTGATCGAATGGGTGATACTTTTCGTTGGAAAAGTGAAAACGTTTCCACCACTGAGGTTGCCGAGGTATTACTGGACTACCCTGAGGCCGAAATTATCAATGTCTACGGAGTCGAAATACCGAATCACGAGGGACGTGCGGGTATGGCCGCGATTGTCTTAAAGGAAGGGACTAGCTTTGATGCGGCTGCATTTTTCCAACTGGCGAAGGAAAAGCTTCCAGAATACGCCATTCCGCTTTTTCTGCGCATTGGTGGCCAAGCGGATATGACGGCCACCTATAAATTGCGTAAAGTTGATCTGCAACGCCAAGGCTATAATCCAGCCAATTTTACCGACGACTTGTATGTGTTGCATAAAGAGGCAGAAAGCTATGAGTCTTACTGCCTTGAATCACTGGAAAATTTGGCAATTCGTCCCTTTGCGGCAGATTAGAAAACGCAAAGGAGCAATTGCTTACAATTTGGTACTGTCGACATTCAGAGCCAGGATGTCGCATTCGATATCATCCAGCAGTTCCTCGACAGTATTGCCCAGAATGCGCGCTCTAATGCCTTGTCGGGCAACGGTGCCAACAACAATCAAATCGACCTGTAATTCACAGGCTTTTTTTAGAATAACTTCGGTTGGGAATCCTTTGGCGATATGAGCGTGATTTTCATCAACTCCGCATTGCTCAGCGATATAATCTGTTGAGAGAGCAATTTTTTTAGGACTGGTTTTAGTTTGGCTGCTGGTAAATTGATTGGCTGACCATAAATCGTCGTCAACCGTTGCATTCGTGTTTACGTCGGCTTCCTGTATTGCATTGATGAAATGCACATCGGCCTGATAGGTGTCTGTCAGTGTTGAGGCAATAGAAATAACGTTCCGATTGAGTTTTTGGTGGGCTGCATCATCAGCCAACAAGTTGACTGCCGCTAAGACCCTGCGATCTTCCCAGCGAGATTTGTTGTGAATCAACATAACCGGGCGAGGGCAGTTGCGTAATAAGGTCCAGTCTGCTGTGTCTTCGCTACGTTCAGCGCGCGTGTGAAAATAGGATGGTTTGTACACCATTGCACACTGACGTTCACAGGTTGCCTTAATGACAGCTTCACGCCAGTTCTTCTGATAAATCAACTGGCTGCTCACTTCAATCTGCTCAGCACGCACTTTTTCTTCAAATGATGATAATTGACTGGTAAAGGCATCAATCAGCTCAGCTTCTGATTTGCATGTGGCGCCATTGGGTGCTTGGAGGGCATAGCTGTCATGGATGCATTCGAACAAGTGTAGGCTTCCACCTGTGAGTTTGGCGGATTCAATTGCTCGCTCTAGGGCAGGTTGCTCGATTGTTGTCGGGTCAATAACAACTAAAAAACTATCTGCAGACATGAATAAAACTCCGGCTCAAGATAACCTTGCTATTTGAGTTATTGTGAAAGAAACCAAACTCCCAATTGTAATCAATACGGCGCAATGAAACCATGGTTTCAGCTGGATTATTTACACCACGGGCGCTTTTTTTCTACCTTTCCATCTGGCGATGCCATCAAAATCAGTCACTTTGTTAATGCAAAATCGGTTGATCCAGGCTAATGCAATACTTGAAGGGTATAGCGCATAATGCTGTCCTTACAGAAGATTCAGCGTTTCAGATAAACAGGAAAAAGCTCTGATCGCTCACATCTCCCGATGCGCTGCAATTTGTCAGCGTGTTCCGCCCGATGACCCATGGTTATCGGGCTTTTTTATGTGTATTTTTCCTGAGCCAAAAAAACTCCAAACAATCCTCACCCAGAAGGGTGAATAGAACAGACTGGAAACTGGCCTATACTTCTTCTGCTGACTTTACAGCGATTGATAAAAAACGGAACAAATATTCTCTGTATGGGCAATGGTGCAGACTCTGGGATACTGTTGAGTTAAGACTATAATCAAACTGCCTGGTTTGCGAATGGTGCTAACTGAGGGCCAATCTGGCCGTGGGGCGAGGTCGACAAGGCAATATTTTCCCTTCAACAAATCATTTTATAAAAACATACAGGTAAAAAACCGTGACTTTATCCCTACAAGAAATTTCAGATCGCTTTGAGATTCAGGATCTGATAGTTGAATATTGCGATATTATCGATACGCAGGAATTTGATCGTCTTGAGAGCGTATTTACCGAGGATGCTTTTATAGACTATACCGTGATGGGTGGACCTAAAGGAAATTTGCCTGAGATTAGAGAGTTTCTTGCTCAATCTCTGCCTTTGTTTAAAAACACGCAACATATGATTGCCAACTACCAAATCAAAATAAAAGGTGATGAAGCTACCGGCCGCATTATGTGTTTTAACCCAATGCAGTTTAATATGGAAGATCAGGGCAATCCCATCTTTTTTATCGGGCTTTGGTATGTTGATAAATATATTCGCACAGAAAACGGATGGAGAATTAAGGAAAGGGTGGAAGAAAAATCCTACGATTTTAATGCACCGGATTTTATGGCATTTGAATGAAATGCTTAGAGTTTAGGGATTCACGGAGGGGGGGCGAAAAAGATAGAGAAAGAGTTTGACATGACGGAGCGCTTCGCGTAGTTGCGCCAATCCCTAAGTCGTTGAGTGTGTAACGGTGCAGGAACTAAAACAAACAAAAACAACTACAAGAGATACATTAACACGGACTACAGGCAGACTCAAAATGCACAATCCATGCATATTGGGACATATAGCCCAAATAGAAATAGATTGGCTTTTTAGGGGAAAGATTGGTTATAATTTGCTTACTTCAATAACGATAAATAGCTGGAACTTGGCAAAGATTGTCCGCTCTATGTTGTGACTGGTTCAGTAGAGTTTGTGATGCCCTATCAGGCCTTGAAACTAGCTAGGCTGTTTTAAATGTATGCATTTATTCACTCAGGCTGCTGATCTCAAAATCTCATTGAGTAGTTTGCCTATTGGAATAATAAGCATGGAAACGTTATCTACAGAATTGCGAAAAAAAGCGAAAAAGAAGTAGATATTGACCCAAACATCGCATCACTATTCCATTGGCGTAATCTGTCATTCCAGCCATGTAGGGGCAGCATTTCCTCGTTATTGTTAAATAGAAACTTAATTTTAAAAAAATATTGCTGAAGTAGATATGCATTTCATTAAATTTCTTTCATATTTGGCAGAAAAAGATATCCGGCTATGGGTTGAAGATGGAAATCTTCGCTTTAGTGCCGCAGAGGGCGCCTTCACTGATGAGATCAAACAAGAGGTAATTCGCCGCAAGCCTGAACTGATTGAATTTTTCAGTCAAGCAAAAAGGGCTAATCAGCAAGAGATTCCCGTGATTCCACATGATGGCAATCTCCTTCTTTCCTATGCACAACAAAGGTTTTGGTTTCTCAATCAACTGGATCCAAACAATGCTGCCTATAACATACCCGCTACCCTGCGAATAAAGGGCACACTGCACATCGATGTACTCAATCGATCGATTACAGAGGTCATTCGCCGACATGAGATATTAAGAACCGTCATTATTGAAGAGGACGGTGAACCGCGACAGAAAATCCTGCCCGCTGAACAGATCTCAATTATCCCTGAAGACTTGATCTGCCAACATAGCGAAAATGCAACGGATGCGCTGATTCGTACCGCTGCAGAAGAGGCTTTTGCGCCATTTTGTCTGGCAACTGGCCCTCTACTGCGCACGCGGATTATCCGCATTAGTGAGTCAGAACATGTGTTCCTCGCAACGTTGCACCACATCGCCGCAGACGGCTGGTCACTAGGAATACTGGTGAGTGAAATCGCCACTCACTACAAAATATACAGTTTAAACCAAAGCTCGCCACTGCCTGATCTGTCCATTCAGTACGCTGACTATGCACATTGGCAACGCTCCACGGTCAATGATGACAAGTTACAGCAACAGCTTGAATATTGGGAAAGACAACTGCAGGCGGTGCCGGTTTTACACTTACCAACCGATAAAGCGCGTCCAGCAGTTTCAAACAACTCTGGCAACTACTATGCGTTTAACATCGACAAACAGCTATGCTTTCAACTCAACCAGCTAAGCCAGCAACAGGGAGCAACCTTGTTTATGATGCTGCTAGCTGCATTTAACGTGCTTCTAAGCCGCTATAGCAATCAAGATGATATCTGCCTTGGCACTCCCATCGCGAACCGGGAAAATACTGCGCTTGAACCACTGATAGGCTGCTTTATCAACACCCTCGCTATTCGCTGTGATCTGAGTGGTGAACCGAGTTTTCTCGAACTCCTTGGACGCATCAAAGAAACAACAAAAGCTGCCTTTCAACACCAGGACATTCCATTTGAGCATGTCGTTGACAAATTGGTGACTCAACGAGACCTGAGTACTACACCGCTATTTCAGTCAATGTTTATTATGCAGAATATTCCTGCGGATCGATCAATAACTCTGCCAGGTCTTACATTTGAACCCATCGAGATCGGTAAGCGGGTCGCAAAATTCGACCTTAAACTGGCGGTTTCAGAGGAAGGTGATCAACTTAACTGTGAATTTGAATTCCGTAGCGAGCTTTTCGAAACTAAAACCATCAAGCGTTTTGCCGATCATTACATCCGTTTGCTCACACAGATTGTCGACACTCCACAGAAAAAACTCAGTGCATTTGAGCTGCTGGAACAAGAAGAGTTAACGCTATTAGATCGGTGGAACAACACCCAGCAGACCGCATCGACCAGCTACCGTGGAATTCACCAGCTTTTCGAACAACAGGCAATATTGACACCTGATCGTATAGCATTTGTCTGCGGCAGCGAACAGCTCAGTTACGGACAGCTCAACCTATTGGCAAATAAGCAGGCACATCAACTGCTAGCGAGCAGCATCGACTTGAGCAAACCGGTCGCCATCTATTTGCAGCGATCCACGCAGCTCATTATTGCCATGCTCGCCACGCTCAAGGCCGGTGCAGCCTATATAGCGATAGATCATGAATATCCGGCCGACCGCATCGCACAAATACTTGATGAGGGGAAGCCAGACCTGGTTATCACCCACACCTTGATGCAGACGCATCTACCCGAACAACAAGCCCGCTTTGTTGTGGATTCACCAGGAGAAGATGGCGGGAACAACTTTTTCGAAAACCCCGATATTGCACTTCAATGTTCTGATCTTGCTTATATTATTTTTACTTCGGGGTCTACCGGTGTTCCCAAGGGAGTCGCGATTGAACATCAACAGCTCAGCAGCTATGTCGAAGCTTTGCAAGCGCGACTACAGCTTCCAGATAATGCCAGCTATGCCATGGTGTCAACCATTGCGGCAGATCTGGGTAACACGATGCTTTACGGAGCACTCTGCAACGGTGGCTGCCTGCACCTTATTGACAAGGATACAGCTCTGTTAGGTGATGCGCTTGGAAGCTACTTCAGACACCATCAGATCGATTGTTTAAAGATTGTTCCTACCCATATGCGAGCTGTGCTCGATTGTTCCAGCCCGCGCGACGTTATTCCAGAGCGCTATTTGATACTCGGCGGTGAAACGCTCCATTGGGATCTGGTCGCACAAATTCAGCAGTTCAAACCAAGCTGCCAACTGGTCAACCACTACGGCCCCTCTGAATCCACCATTGGCGTCAGTTGCCACCTATTAAGCAACGGAGAAAATCAACACTCCGCGACAGTGCCTGTTGGACACCCCTTTAACAACGTAACCTTCTACATTGTTGACAAGAATCTTAATCGCCTCCCGGTAGGAATTCCTGGAGAGTTGTTAATTGGCGGCAATCAGTTGGCACGAGGATATCTAAATCGAGAGGACCTCACAGAAGCCCAGTTTATTGCAAACCCTTTTGATGAGGGGCGACTTTATCGCACAGGTGATCTGGCTCGCTACCTCGACAATGGAGAGGTGGAGCACCTTGGGCGAATTGACCGTCAAATCAAAATTCGCGGATATCGCATTGAGCTGGGTGAAATAGAAAATAAACTGCAGGCGCTGCCCGAAGTCAAAACAGCCGTTGTTACACCGTACACTGCTGCAGGCAATCTATCGCTGGTGGCTTATGTTGTCGCAAATCCCCGCAAATCGGAATTGAACACTTCAGATAATGTTTCATGTGACGGCCAAACACTACGCGCCACTCTACAAGAGCAGCTGCCCGATTATATGGTACCTAACACCATTGTCATGGTCGATGAGATACCGATCACCAGCAATGGAAAAATCAACTTTCAGGCCTTACCAAAGCCGGATTTTAACCAGCATTCAGACCAAGCTTTTATTGCACCTAGCAATGAGCTGGAAGCTCAACTGGCACAAATATGGTCTGAGATTCTGGCAGTTGAAAAAATCGGCGTGAAAGATGACTTCTTCTCTCTGGGTGGCCACTCGTTGCTGGCAACCCGGTTGCTATCGCGCATTCAGCAACAGCTTGCAGTCGCACTGCCGCTAAGAAGCTTGTTTGAGCACACGACTATTGCAACACAAGCTATCCTTATTTCCCAACTCGCTACTGCTCAGTTAGCAGCTATTCCCTGCATTGAGCGCAGTAAGACACAAGCTCTTTCCCATGCGCAGCAAAGGCTGCTGGTGCTCGATCGTCTACAACCCGGTAATCCGGCTTACAATATTCCACTTGCCATGCGAATTGAAGGTCCTCTTGATATTTTGGCTCTCGAACAGGCCATCATCGCAATTATAGGACGCCATGAAACACTGCGAACCACCTTCAAACACGATAAAGAAAATGCCTGCCAATGTGTCAATGTTGCACCACAGACAGCTATCGAACAGTTGAATCTTCCTGAAAATGTGACGATTGAAGAACATCTGAAAGACTTCTTTCTTTCACCCTTTGACCTGATGCAAGGTCCTCTTATAAAACTTCAGATACTGAATGAAAGCAGTAACCAGCATATTCTGTTAATCAGCATGCATCATATTATTTCCGACGGCTGGTCGATCCATATCTTTATGAAGGAGATGCTTGTTCTATACCAGGCATTTCACAGCAAACAGTCTTGTCCTCTTGCAGAGCTACCCATTCAATATATTGATTACGCCGAATGGCAGCGACAAGAGCTGCAAAAAAATCAGTGTCAACAACAGCGCGAGTACTGGGGCAAACAACTCAAAGACGCCCCCGTACTTGAGTTACCCAGTGACAACCCTCGCACACCACTGATGAATGCTGATGGCTGTTTGTTTAATTTCCAGATTGAAACAAAACTTGCCGACCAGTTACGAGAATTAAGCCGGAAGCAGGGCGCAACACTGTTCATGACATTGATGGCGTGCTTTCAGGTGCTGCTTCATCGCTACAGCGGTCAAGATGACATCTGTGTTGGAACCCCCACCGCAGGACGCCAACACCCACAGCTGGAAAATTTGATCGGTTTCTTTGCAAACACACTGGTTGTTCGCAGCCACCCCAGCTCTGATACGAGCTTTAGTACTTATTTGCAGCAAATAAAACAGTTGTGCTTGTCAGCCTATGACAACCAGGATCTGCCTTTTGAACAAGTTGTCGATGACCTGAATATTCCTCGAGATCTGAGTTACACACCTCTTTTCCAGGTTATGCTGACACTGCAAAATGCATCGGAATCAGTGCGCGCTCATGACAAATATGTGGTGGATGATCTTACCTTCCGCAGTATCTCCGGTGAAAACGACAAACGACGACATCACGCTGTTTCAATCAAGTTTGATCTCAATCTAGGCATGACGGACAGTGGCAAAGGAAAACCGATACATGCATCTCTGGAGTATCGAAAACAATTGTTTTCAGCAATGAGCATTGAACGTTTTGTCGATTATTTTGGAATCCTGCTATCATCCATTGTTGAACAACCAGACTGTGTTCTGGGCAAACTAAAATTGATGGATAGTGCTGAACAGGACGCACAACTACATAACTGGAATCAGACCAAACTGGTGCAGCCCACCAGCACCGTACAGGAACTCATTGAAGCTCAAGTCAAGCGCACCCCTGATGCACCGGCTGTATGCTGTGGAGAACAGCGTCTGAGTTATCAGGCACTAAATAGCCGGGCAAACCAACTGGCCCACCACCTACGCGCACAAAATGTGAAGCCTGGTGACCGTATTGGTATTTGCCTGCCGCCAGGCATTGAGATCTTTATCGCTGTATTGGCAAGCATCAAGGCGGGTGCCGCTTATGTGCCAATGGATGTTAGCTATCCGACAGATCGTTTACAGCACATGGCAAGCAATGCAGAACTCCATTCACTGATCAGCAATAGCAGTCAATTGGAACAGCTACCGCAGACACTCTGCCCTCTGCTTTTGCTTGACCGGCTTGACAAAGAGCTAGACAACTATTCAATTGAAAATCCACAAAACCATACGAATGTGGATGACCTTCTCTATGTTGTATATACCTCGGGTTCTACCGGGATTCCCAAGGGGGCGGGGGTTCGACACCGCAACGAGGTGAACCTCCTTTGCTGGTATACGCGTGAATATGCGATGGATGCCAGTGATCGTGCCCTGATCATTAGCGCTTTCGGCTTTGACCTGACACAAAAAAACATATTTGCGCTGTTAACTGTTGGTGGACAGGTAATATTTAATGCGAGCAAAAATTATGATCAGCAGTTAATTTTGAACATCATCGAGGAAGAAAAAATCACACTCATCAATTGTGCTCCCAGCGCAATTTATCCTGTAATTGAAAGCGAAAACGAAAACGATTTTTACCGACTGCAATCACTCCGACTGGTTTTGTTAGGAGGCGAGCCGATTCGAATAAAATCCCTTCTTCCCTGGTTGCAGTCATCGCAATGTAACAGTCAACTGATCAACATGTATGGTCCTACAGAGTGTACAGATATTGCTGCGACCTACCGCGTAACGGAGCCTGGCATATTCCAGGAAGGTGATGCTGTACCTATCGGCTCCCCCAATGACAACGTACAACTCTATGTCTTGAATGATCAACTACAACCGGTTCCTCAAGGGGTTGTTGGAGAGCTTCTTATTGGTGGGGCAGGTGTTGGCACCGGCTATCTGAACAACAGCAGTCTTAATGATGAAAAATTTATTACCAATCCTTTTGGCGAGGGAACGCTTTACCACACCGGCGATCTAGCACGTCGCCGACCCGATGGATTGCTGGAGTTTGTTTCCAGGATAGATGGTCAAGTGAAAATTCGTGGCTTTCGCATTGAGCTGGGAGAGATCGAGTCTGCAATCAACACACTTGATTCGATTCACGCCTGTATTGTCGCTGCTGTCAAAGGTCCAACAGATTCAGATATTCTGGCAGCGTACGTTGTTGTGGAACAAAGTGACTCTGTTGATCGAAACAGCTTGGATCGTTCTGCTATTCGGCATTCTCTGCGTGCTTCGCTACCAGAGTATATGATCCCACAGATAATCGTCGACATAGACGGGATCCCGTTAACCCCTAACGGAAAAGTGGACAAAAGTCAGTTACCCACTCCAGGTGAGAATGACTTTAGCCGAGCGCCTTATGCCGCACCCAGCACTGAAACGGAAATTCTCATTGCCGAAATATGGCAATCAACCCTGCAAATCGACAAGGTCGGCTTGAACGACAACTTCTTTGAGCTCGGCGGTCAATCAATTCTGGCGATGCAGATAGTGAATGCGATTCGTACAGACCTCCAGGTCGAATTGGAACTAGGTAAGCTATTTGAACAGCCAACGATAGCCGCTATCGCACAAATGGTGGAGCAAGTTAAAATAGAAAAAGATTTGCTATTAAACGACACCATCCAAGACGACCATGATGATGTGGAGTTTGTACTTTAATAGGGTGTTGGACAAACAATAATTGACTCCCATCAACTGGTTAGAAGAATGGATCAGAGAGAGATTAATGAGAAATCTGGGGCCACTATCCTCTTTGCCCTTGAGTTGACAGATGGGCAGTCTATCATCCTAACCGGCTGGGTCTCAGTTTGTGATATCCCTCTGCAACCTAGTAACCACAATGCCTGTAGCGATACTTTGCGATAGGCAGCGATAGGCAGGATGGTTACAAAATCCGGTATTATCTTGTTTAGTTAAGAAACCGATAAATCGACCAGTATTAGAGGGCCAATAGGAATCCAGACTGTATTCCTATTGTTTCGATCAGACGAAACCTAGATGCGCCCCCTAACATTTTGTGCTCTCCGTTTTAAATATACCCACAACAAATAAGGTGTATCAAATTAACTTCATATCGGAGCTTCGTTAGTTTGTTTGATCAAAAGTGCAGCTCCTAACCAGCGCTCTAAGACTTCTTCTAACTTTTCAATATCTCTGTCAGATTCTGCATACATGTTCCTGATCGGTATGATAATGTCCGACATGATTTTTTGGCGGTATGGGCCGTCGAGCAACAAGCCATAAGCCAGCAAGCGTTGTGCCTCAAGTTTCATTTCCTTATTAATGCTGTCAAGAGGTTTTCTTTTATTTTCACAAAGCGATTCAACAAACTTAAGCAACGGCTGTCCAGCGTCCTCTATGGCTGTTTCAAAAAGTTCACGTTGGTTTTTGTAATGCTTATATGCTGCGCTGGGTCTAATACCAACTTCATCTGCCACACTCTCCATAGAAACACTGCTGAATCCTCGTAGTGCCAAATTCTTTACAGCCGCATTAAGTAGTAATTTTTTTGTCGGTCGTTTAGTCATATTTCTCCCCTTAAATTGTCACTTGATTATTGCCAAACGAGAATATATTCACTGAGGTGAATAGGTGTCAACGACATATTGCCAGTTCAAGTAATTTATTTTATAAAAGATATGTTTATAGATGCAAAATAGCAAATAAGGATTGGAAATTAACATTTCTTCACTTATTAATAAGTTGATCTACATTTCTACAGAACGCCTCTAACAACATGTAATAAAAGGGTTTTAATATAGTAAATATAGCTTTAAGACAGAATGAGAATATCCGGTAACATGAAAAAAGCAGCGTAAACTTATGCGTTCACTAACAAAGCCAGGAGATTTACGATGTTTAATTCAACGATTATTTCGGCGGGCATGGCGCTGCCATCACAAGTTGTGACAACGAAATCATTACTTGACGAGGCCAATACTGAGCGGTACGGCATACCCTCTACAATGATTGAAGAGGATTTAGGCATTATTGAGGTACGCCATGCAGGCGCAGAAACAGAGTTTGCTCAACTAGCAGCGAGGGCTGCTGAAGATGCCATTAGCCAATTCAGTGGAAGCATTGATCACATCGACGCACTCATCTACTGTGGGATTTCAGCGGATTACGTAGAACCATCCACTGCACATTTTGTAGCTGATATCCTTGGCATCGATCCCAATATGTGTTTTGACGTTTCCAATGCCTGTCATGGGATTGCTAGTGGTATTGTTCTTGGAGACAGTCTGATTAAGACGGGTGCTTGTAGATACGTCCTGCTTGTGACTGCTGAATTAGGATCACGAGTGACCCGGGGGGTTATTCAACAGTTTAAAGCGAGGAAGCTCAGATTCAAGGCTCAGAACTTGATGGGCGGCTTTTCGGTAGGTGATGCAGGCGGCGCTACGATAATGGGGGTTGCCGAGGGGCTGAAAGGCGTTCAATTTATCAGTAGCCGCACGCAGAGCAAGTACAACAAACTTTGCTACTATTCGCACGCCGATGGAGGCGGCATCAACGGCGAAATGGATATGCCCAAAATCTGTGTTACTACGCTTAAGCTGCTTCGCGACTTAACATCCGGTACCTATTCCCTCGATTCGTGGTCACCGGAAAATATAGATGAATTAGTGTTACACCAAGTGGGCTGGAAAATATACGATCGTATGTTGGCTGTTCTCCTCCTCCCGCCCGAAAAATCAATTAAAACGTTTCCTTGGCTCGGAAATATAGCCTCTGCGACTATCCCTGTGAATCTCAATCAAATGTTTAACCAAGGGCGAATCAAGGAAGGGGATCGTGTTTTGTTGCAGACCACTGGCAGCGGGATTACAGCTTCTCACATAGGTATTGCATACTAATGTTGATGCGTTAAGATTGAGAGCTGCAGTAAACGGTTGTTTACTGTATTATACGAATTATGGACGATAATATATATTTTATACCTTCAGCTGTAGCTCTTGCTCTAAAGACGCTTTTCCTATTCCGGCTCAGCACGCGAAACCCGATAACGCGAGCATTCATCTATCTCTGTATTCCCATGGTGTTGCAAAACCTGTGTGAGTTTGCCATGTATATGTGCATTGACCGATCAATGTCATACGCCAAGCTGTTGATTGATGGGTATATGATTTGTACTTATTTTATTGCGTCATCACTTATTCATTACTCGGTGGTTCTGGCGGATAAAAACGGGCGATTATTAAATGTCGTTATATGGCTAATCCCAATACTCTTTGCCGTGTTACACGTTGCTGGGTTTATGGTCGAGGATTACCGTCATACAGGGATTGCACTTGTTCGTATTGAAGGAGGGCTTTATTTTCTGTTCGAGACATATGCCATCGCCTCTTGTGTTGCTGCAGCGCTTATTTTACAGGGTGCGAGGCGTTCTGGGAGGGAGAATAAGGCTCGTTGTGAAGTGGCACTTATTGGAATCTTACCCTATGTGCTAATTTCAATAACGGTTATTGCATTAATGCGTTTCTATCCGAACGTAAGTCCTGCAATGTGGCTGCCGGTGGCTGGTGTTTTCTTCCTATTGATAACAATGCTTGCAACTGAGATTGAGGCTTTGGATCTTGCCGAGCATCTTATTTACGCAAAAAGCATGTTTCAAAAGCATCATCGCGCGCTCTTTGACCGACGGCGCCCTTTGCCCGAACGGATACAGCTTTTAGAAAAAATAGCGATTGAGGAGGCGCTACGGCAATCAGGAGGGTCTCAGAAAGATGCTGCTCAAGCTTTGGGAATAAGCGCCCCCGGTTTGAGCAATAAAATCAAAAAGTACGACATTCCCTTTAGGGACTCTCGTCGAACAAGTTTATCTGAAGAAAAATCTTTGAAATGGTAAAAATATCACCGCTTACACCCAAGGAGTGGAGCGAAGAACAGCGTCAGGAATTTGAAAGAATTTACGGTATGGACGTATACCGGATTTTTGGGACCATCGCCCGACATCCTCAGGCTTATAAAAATCTCATGCCGTGGGCCAAGCATTTTGTCGGGGGTGGATCGGAGTTGCCAGTAATGGATCAGGAAGTACTGATTCTGCGCGTTGCGCACCTGAAAGGGGCTGCTTATGTGTGGCGACAACATGCTGGGATTGGATTAAATAATGGACTGACAGACGATGATATCGAAGCCATCAAAAGAGGAAATAGTGACAAGCAAAACTTACAGCAGCTTATTTCCGTCGCTACCAAAATGTGCGAAAGCTGCCAGATCCCTGATAATCTAAAGGCTGAGCTGTCCAAAAGATATTCACTAAAGCAGTACATGGATATCGTATTTACCATAGGACATTATAACCAGGTTGCGATGATCTGTGGCGGCTTTGGTATTGATTGATGGCATTGGTGCCGTGATAGCAGAGAATATCAGGTCAAATATTTCAATCTTTTGGAATTAGAATCAGTCGGTTTGCCGTTGGCAGAATACTCCGTAAAATGGGTTCTAATGTCGCAAAACGATGTTTGAACAAAAAAAGGGCGTTAATGCTGCTTATCAGCGAAGTCCGTAAAGAGTTAAACAATTGTCAAAACCTTAATTAAAACATTGGAGAAAGCATGATCCCCCTTATAGATTTCCAACAACGCGCATTAAATGGTCCTGTCATGAAGGCTGACGAATTTGATATTGCTTTTTCGATGAAGCTCAGAGCGGTAGTTAAAAAGCACAATATTAAATACCAGCCGGAGAAGTTGATTGTTGACGATGAAACCGCTGACGCTATTTTTCAAGCGGCTGTTGAATTGTTGGCGGAGGTAGGTTTGTTCCATCTCAATACCTTTCGCGTAGTTCAAATATCACAGGATGAGATATTGACCTATGTTGATGAGCGCAAGTGCAATCCGGGCAAAGCTGTCTTTGGCCAGGGCGACGATGAAATGACAATAGCCTTTCGCGAAGGATCTGATTCCCGAGCACCTACTCTTTATGTTGGTGTGGCGGGTGTCATAAAGGAAGATGAGTTTGTTCCACTGATGACAGCATTCGCCAAGGAAAAGAGAATCAAAGGCTTTGGCATTTCCGGGGGTATTGACAAGGTCGGTGATCTAGTACCTAGAGCCGGTACCCTCAGCGAGGTTGAATGCGGCTTATGGGAGCAGCAGAAACTGCAAGAGGTTCTTAATAGTGTTGGCCGACCGGGGATGAACCTGGGTTTGCTTTGTACCGCCAGTACTGTGGCTGCAACCATGCAGTGTGTTGATAGTTCTTTTCGTCGTCCCCACAACACGCAGGTTGGTGTCCACGTTCATCCAGAGCTGAAAATTGACTGGGATAGACTGTTGCTCGCAAATTATTGTGAGAGCAAGGGCATTGTGCCTTGGCAGAGTGCAACAACCCTGCTTGGTTTGTTGTGCAGAGATGGGGCTGATGCAGCTGTTGCTATGGTGGCCAGTATGCTTGCCCATATGAGTTTTGCTCGTGGCCCAATGTGCAATGTGTTCCCAACAGACATGGCCGGCAACTGGGGGGATCGATCGGTTATTTGGTCTGCTACTGCAGCAATGCGCGCATCGGAGCGCAATATTCGGCTTGCAACAGGTAGTGGTACGGTCGGTGATTATCGATGGATTGGGACGCGTTTAGGTGTTCTGCAGGCAGCTGCGATGGCGCTTGTTTATACGAAATGTGGTTTATCCTACACATGGCTCGCCGGATCTCCCCAGGAGGCAGTGCTGATGGATGACATCATGAATATTGCGACAAAGATGGAGAACGAAGAGGTTGAGAAGCTTGCAAATACCATCCTTCTGAAGATAGATACTCTAGCGGAAGGGAATGAACCGCATCCGGAGATAATTACCTATATGCATTTTCTCGATATTGAATCCGGTAAGCCAAAACCTGAATATCAGCAGGATATTGACCAGGCAAAGGCCGATTTGATCAAGATTGGTGTACCCCTATAAGCTGAGGGGTCGGGCTGAATATAGTCCACTAAGCAGGCAAATATGCACCCTCCGCCAATAGTGCCTTAAGTTAGCCCCCAATATTGTTTAAAAGCTAGAAAAAGCAGGGTGCTTAAGGAGATCTGTAGTATCTGAATAAAGATTAATGGAAAACGGCATTACTTTTGACGAACAGTTGATCAGGAAAGCTTGCCCCGAGAAGTGTATTGGGTATGGTTGTGAGCTGGATATTTTGGTGATGACAAAGCGTGATCAGAAAGCTGTCGTTAGATTCTTCAAGAAGTTATTCAAGGTACAGGTGTGCAAAAAGAGAGCATGAGTGACGAGCAGGACCAAAAACAAAAGAATCCAATTCCATGGGATGAGGATGTCGATTTTCTTGTCGTCGGATCGGGCGGGGCAGGGATGACGGGAGCCATTTGCGCACACGACCTCGGTGCATCGACACTGGTTATCGAGAAGGCGGATCGCTACGGCGGTTCCACCGCGCTTTCCGGCGGCGTGATCTGGGTGCCCGACAACCCCTTGATGTCGGCCGCTGGCATTTCGGACAGCTTTGAAGCCGCGTTTGAGTACCTCAAAACAATCACAGCGGGCAGCGCGCCGATCGAGAACATACGCAGCTATCTCGAGAATGCGCCCCGCATGATGGATTACTTGCACAAGCGCACACAGATTAAATTCGAGATCGTCCCCGACTATCCCGACTACTATGCGGAACGCCCAGGTGGACAATCACAAGGGGGGCGTTCTTGTGAAACCGCAGGTTTCGATGGCGCGCTCTTGGGCGAGGAGTTCTTTCGCATCAAGATGAAACCACCGGGTAATCACCCCTTTCGTTTTATGACGCCACTGGTGCGTGAAGGGATGACCTTGGTTCAAGGTGGACCCCGCAGCATCGCGATCATACTGAAGTACGTGAGCCGCTTCTTGTTCAATTTTCGAGCGCGTTTTCGAGGCATGCGCGATACTCAGTTTACCCTGGGTGTTGCACTGGTCGCACGCGGTCGGCGCTCGCTTATGGATCGAAAGATTCCTCTGTGGCTTGACACTTCCCTCACCGATCTCATTGTCGAAGAAGGACGGGTCGTGGGTGCGGTGGTTACGAAGCAGGGGCGCAGCCTGCGCATTCGAGCCAGACGTGGCGTTCTGCTTGCCATGGGTGGATTCGAGAGCAACGCCAAACTTCGCAAGCGTTTTCAACATACACCCGTCGAAGACCAGTGGACAGCAGGCGCCATAACGAATACCGGCGATAGCATTGCCATTGGGGAGCGTGTCGGGTCGAGCTTTGCGTTGATGGACGAAGCCTGGTGGTGTCCCACCTTTAGCGTTCCCGATGAAGATTTCATCCGTCTCGTGATCTTCGAAAAAAATATTGCAGGCGGCATCATCGTCACCCAAAAGGGCGAGCGCTTCATGAACGAAGCGGCTCCCTATAACGATGTCGTCAAGGCAATGCTTAAAAAGAACGCCGAAGGGCCTTGCACTGTTCCCGCCTACTTGGTCTTCGATCGCCGTTTCCGCCGATCCTTCCCGGTGGGCCCGCTAATGCCGGGAAGCGTCTGGCCCGATTGGGCCATACTCAAACTTCACCGTTCCTTTTTCAAGCGTGATAAGACGATTGAGGGTTTGGCTCGCCAGATTGGCGCGGATCCAAAGACACTCGCCGACACCATCGAGCGATTCAATGGGTTTGCGAAAACGGGAAAGGACCTCGATTTCGGTCGCGGAGATGCCATCCAAGACAACTATTACACGGCAAAACCCACGGGTCCGAATCCTACTCTGGGCCCGATTAAAGAGAGCCCGTACTACGCCGTAAAAGTGTGGCCTGGTGATCTGGGCACAAAAGGGGGTATGCGCACAGATACCTCCGCCCGCGTTCTCAATGAGAGTGATGAGCCCATTGAAAACCTATATGCCGCTGGAAATTGCTCGGCCGTCACTATGGGGGCAACCTATCCGGGTGCCGGAGGTACTCTCGGCCCCGCTCTTACTTTTGGCTTTCTTGCCGCAGAGCATGCGATGGGGGCGGTGCTGTCAACAAGCGATGATCGGTAATGCTGATGATATCCCCGCTATTGTAAAGCAAGGATGATTCAAAAAAATGATCAGTTTGAGGCAAGAGGTTTCAAATGGCATTATTTTAACCATTCATAGCTTGCTTTTTGAATTTCTGTTCGTCGAGTTTTTACAAAGTAGATCTAAGATGTGTAGAATAAGCGCCCCGTTCCTTACCTTAATTGGTGTTGTGCCGATTTGAATACAAAAAATCTGGTATATGAAATCGAAAAATACGCTAACAGATTGAGCGGAATACCCCAGCAAAAAAAAGGAGACACAGCATGGGCAAGAAAATTATTCTATGTTTCGATGGTACCTGTAACGATCCTGAAGACGCGGTACAAGAAGGACAGTTTTTTGGTATCGGTGGTGTAAAGGACAACAGTATTACCAACGTACTGAAGCTGCACTTACTTCTTGGCGGCAATCTTAAGCAGCCGGTTGCTGTTTCCAATCAAATGAGTTTCTATTATCCCGGTGTCGGCACCTACGGTAATTTTCTGCAACGTTTGCGCAACAAAACCGTATCTCCAGAGGACGAAGATGTTGGTAGCATCATTAAGGCAGGCATCAAAGATCTTTATAAACATTATCAAAATGGTGATGATTTGTTTATATTCGGCTTCAGTCGAGGGGCCGCCATCGCACGACGGTTTGCCAGCGTCTTGGAAGACACTTTCGATGCACTTGATCCTGATCGTATAATCAAAGTACGCTTTCTGGGTGTATTCGACACGGTTGCTGCGATCAATACACCGAATCTGGTCAACGC
This sequence comes from Gammaproteobacteria bacterium, assembly GCA_003353945.1. Classification (GTDB taxonomy): domain Bacteria; phylum Pseudomonadota; class Gammaproteobacteria; order Pseudomonadales; family PIVM01; genus PIVM01. The sequence goes on along the minus strand of PIVM01000077.1, from coordinate 1,226 downwards.
CAGCAAGAAACCCGCATCTGACGTATTATTTGAAAACCACACCATCGCCAGCTGTATTAAAAAAGCAGTCCATCTGGTCGCGCTTGATGAGCGTCGCATCGCTTTTCAGCCTACCTTGATGAACAAAGATGATAATAAGATCACGGAAGTCTGGTTCCCCGGCGCCCACGCCGATGTCGGTGGCGGCTATCACTATGACGGTCTTTCGGATATTGCCTTGAAGTATATGTTGGACACTCTGTCGACCAATGAGTACGGGCTGACTTTTATTGCGCCGGAAGACATCGCTTATAAAACCATTAGCGATGACCCAGATATCGAAATTGATCTTGAGGATATGATCATCCAGCCTAATCCTTTTGGCAAAGACCACGTCCAGGAAGCAATCACTCCCATCAAGGAAAATTTTCTCGGCCACAGAACTCTGCGAGTCAATGTCAAAGATCGTTACAGTGCAAAGGATACACCCATTGTGCATAGCAGCGTCATCGAACGTATACAAGCAGAGCGAGACTATAAACCAACCTCACTGCGCCAGAATAATCGCTTGCACCCCTACACTGGTGAAGTGGTGAAGCACCAAGTGTTAGGGATAGATAACAAGACCTTTGCTTCCCTGTCAGACCACCGGCAGGCCACCCGTCCAAAGCTAAAAAAATTGGCCGTCGATGATAAGGCTATCTTCACTGTCTACGCCAACCAGCAATACAATAGCGCTGGCATTGTTGTTTCCCAAGGAGAGCAATACATTTTTGAGGCGATAAAAAACCAACGTTGGTACGACGGAGACGTTGAATGCGGCCCAGAAGGTTGGGAGCGCAATGATGAAGGTTTTAGAAAGCTGAGAAACTGGATCATTGGTCGATTTGAAGAAAAGCGCCGTTGTCCAGATGCCAAGTGGTACGAGCTATGTGCAGTCATCAACAAGAACGATGATCGCGCTTTCCGTGTTTTGCAGTTTGAACAAGCCCCTTATACATCCCAAATCAGCGGCGAGTTGTTTGCGTTCGCCAACGATTTGGAGAACATGTATGGGAATAATCGGGGCTGTCTTGAAGTTGTGGTTAGGCGATTGCGGTAGTTCTTAAAAAGCACCCGTTAATCTTAAGGGCCTTGGAAATAATAAATTTTCCAATTAGGCGCAGAATCATGCTTTCTCACTGAGGCGTTCAAATGGGAGCATATTGGAATATGTAAGCATTTGAACAACGAAGGTGAGGGAGCAG
>PIVM01000583.1 GCA_003353945.1 Gammaproteobacteria bacterium | reverse complement strand
GTGTGAATTTCAGCTTTATGTCTACGAATCTCGCTCTCCCACTAAATCCAGGAGTCTTGGCGTTTTTGATGGCTGCTTGATTATCGCAATACCATTTCATGCAACCCTGATCAATTCCTACTTCGCCCGCAATCCCCAGGAGAAATCCTCCATGTCGGATCCCTCTGGCAAGAGCTGTCCATTCACTTTCTGCCGTACTTAACAGGATGCTCCTTTCTGTCTTGGAGCTCCACGTGATTGGCGTGCCACCTAACTGAATCACGTATCCGATGCAGCTTCTTCTTGTTTCCTTGCATCCTGCAAGATCCGCATCTGAATATCCCTCTAGTTTGAGGTCCTGTCTTGGGTCACATCTATCATATAGAAGTCCTAAACTGGGGTACGTCGCCAGATACCTAATCAGATGCTCAACTGCTTTCCAATGGCGCATACATGGATCATGCATGTATCGCCCTAACTCCCTAACCGAGTTAGAGATATCTGGTCTCGTCATGTGGGCGAGATACATTAGTTTGCCCACAGTTTGCCTGTACGGGTATCTTGACAGGTCCAACTTCTCTTCAGCTTCAGTTCTGCTTGAAAGATCTGCACCGCAATCTAAGGGCATCGGTGTTTTCCGGACAGGTCCATTGTAAATGGACTCTACTATTGTTCTGCAATATCCTACCTGATGTAAGAAGAATTTGTCTTGCTTCCGGGTAATTTCTATCCCGATATAGATGTTGGGATCTTCCATAATTGTTCCATCAAATTTGTTCAGTAGATGTTCCTGTACATCCTTCAACTCCTGCACCCAAGTCCCGGTAAGTAGGAGGTCATCTACGTAGACTACCATGACGGCGAGTCTCCCAGCCTTAGGATCTTCTGCCACATAGAGACAGCTGTCATGCTGTGACAGTCTCCATGGTGTTCTCTGCAGTATCCTGCTCTTCAATGTCTTATACCACTCAAGGCCAGCCTGCTTCAGTCCGTACAGTGCCTTCTTGAGTTTCTCCGTGGTCCCATCAGGATTCTTTATATATATTTCTTCTTTCAGATCAGAATTCAAATACGCCTGTTTGAAATCAATTGTTCTAACTGACCAGCTATTCCACGCTGCCAATCCTAACACTAGCCTCAGGGTGTCGAATCCAACTACCGGTGCAAATGTCTCGAAGAAATCTTTCCCATATGTTTGGTGAAACCCTTGGACAACCCGTCTCGCCTTGTACCTGTTCACGGTTCCGTCAGGTGCAAGCTTCCTCGATAATACATACCTGGTCTTTAATGGCCTTATGCCATCTGGGCATTCAGCTTTTACAAGAACACCTTTCTCATCCAGGCCATGTTCTTCAGTCGTAATTGCCCTTTTCCATTCTTCAGCTTCGGG
>PIVM01000010.1 GCA_003353945.1 Gammaproteobacteria bacterium | reverse complement strand
TCGCCTCCGGCTCGACTTCGCTACGCGAAGCGGGGTATTGAACTGCGCACTCAAATGCTAAGACATTTGAGTAAAAGACTTTACGCAGCAAGCTGCGGGGAATAGAACCCCAAGAGATTTAAGCGCGGATTTTTGTTTCGCAAATCGTGTGGTTAATATGGTAGTGTCGATTTGCTATTAAGAAAAATAATGAGGTTTTGTTTCCTGAATCGGCTTAAGGAATAGCTTTAATGCCCAATAACTTAGCCTTCAGAAATACCTAAAAAAAGAGTCTCTCCGGCTCAACCATAAAGATTGCAAATAAATATAATAACGTATCTATATACATGGAGATTTATATGACAACTACGTGTTTCACACCAACGTTTCGTCGTAACCTGCATAAACTAGGCACTTCACTTGCGGCTGGCTCATTAGCCACAGCGATAGGCTGTATGCCTGATCCTGGTCCACCCGCGCCGCCATCGGGTGCAAGTATTTTTAATCCTGGCGCAAACACGCTCTTTGAAACTGAAAACGCCGAGATTACCATTGTAGGCTTGGATCCGAATACAGTATGTTTCACTACTGATGGCTCACCTCCGGCATATGCCGATGGCAGTTGCTCAGGCGGTACCACTCAGCTACTTACCGGCAATAAAATCACTATCGAATGTGGTGAAGACGAAGACGGTGATACCTTCAAAACCGTAACAATTGTGTACAACTGGTATGACTCCACGCCTTCTGCCAGTGCCAGCTACCGTCTGGCGTGCAAAGTCCCCGTTGAGATTCCAAATTCTGACAATGATAGCTGGAATGACCTGGAGGACAACTGCCCGCTGGTCGATAATGAAGATCAGTTAGACGACGATAACGATGGTGTTGGTAACGCCTGCGAAGGGATTGAAATCGATGATATGGATGGCGATGCACGAGCTGACCAAATTGATAACTGCCCTGAAATATGGAACTATGACCAGGCTAATGAAGATGGCGACGAGTTTGGTGATGTCTGTGATGATGAGCCTCGTGGCCCGGCACCAATTCCTTGGGCAAACGCCGCCATGACCCAGGCCTTTATTCCCTGGAAAGACCAAATACAGTGTGATATTCGTTGTACGGATCCAACTGGTGGCGGTGACATGGGTACCATTACCTGTGACAACACTGGTACCGCGAATTGGACTGTTGACGTAGATATCTTTGGCGGCCAAGCCAATTCAATTTTCACCTACAGCAATTGTGAGCGCACTGTAAATGGTGTAACCCTTAACCTTGATGGTCAGATGGTTCAGTACTCTGATTTCAGTGGTAATGGTAACGAAGAAGGTCTCGTAAATGTAACCGGTGACTACACAGGAACTATTGAAGCCTTCTCGGTTTTTTCAAATCGTGTGCGTAGTGGTGGCTATTTCCGTGCTGCCTGTTCGGATCAACCCGATTCCAGCAAGATATGTGCGCCCAATATGTTGGGAGTAGATACCTTCTGGCCAGATTACGAGTGTGCACCGGGCATTTGCCCTGAAGAACGTCCTGCATTGCTGGATAGTGATAGCGACGGCGTATTTGATGACTACGATAACTGTGTGGACGCTCATAACTCGGATCAACTCGACAGTGACTTTGACGGTTTAGGTGATGCCTGTGACGACACTAACGAGCCAACCAACGATGCTGATGGTGACACGATTCCTGACGGTTTAGATAACTGTCCAAACGACAGTAATCTCGGTCAGGAAGATGATGATAACGATGGCATGGGTAATCCCTGTGACACTGACGGTTATACGCCAGATACCGATGAAGATGGTTGGGTTGACAGTGTTGATAATTGTCCAAGCATGGCAAATGAAGACCAAGTTGATACGGACAGTGATGGATTGGGTGATGTTTGCGACCTTACTCCCAACGGCCCTGACAGTGATGAGGACGGTATTGGTGATTCAGCTGATAACTGCCCGACTGTACCGAATAACAATCAATCCGATGCAGACGGTGACGGCGAAGGTAATGCCTGCGACGAAACGCCCGGTTTTGCGATCATCTACTTCAAGATCGACGGCGACTCTACCAGCCCTGGTCGCTGTTTGAAGCCGGGCACTACCGGTGGTTTTGGTAGTGAGGTCGAATCAGGTACTGGTTGCGTGTCAGACAATGCAACTAATCAGTGGGAAGTTCTCGACACGTCGGCTGGAGGCGATATCAAAGTCTTTAAAAATGCTGACACCGACGAATGTATTCATACCTTCCTGGTGGGGCTCTGGCCAAACTACGATCTTGAACCCTGTGATGTGAACGATCCGACGCAGCAGTTCAAAATTGAGCGTTACGAAGCAGGTGGCTTTAATATCAAATACCCAAGCCGTTTACGCAGCAATAACTGGAATACTTGCATGTACACCGATAGTGGTGGTGCGGTACACAGTACTTTGGGTAATTGCGACCTGATCGGAACCGGCAATAATCGTAAAGTAGGTATCTACTACGGTGGCGACTTTGAATCAGGTGTTCCTTACGAGCCTTAAGCTAGATAAATTCAACGGCATGTTTTAATGCCAAAATGTAAAAGCTCCAGCCCCGACTGCTTTGCAGTACGGGGCTTTTTTTTAACTGGCACGAGTTCCAATAATCCCATAACGGAAAATGAGTTGTTTACAGCGAAGACGTTTCTCACACTTCTATATGAGAGTCATCGTATTGGGCGATATGCTTGGCCGCCTGATAGGCAAAGCACAGCGCAGGCCCCAGGGTTGAGCCTGGCCCCGAGTAACTCGGTAATATGGGGGCGCTACAGTTACCATTAGCGTAGAGTCCTGCAATCGAACCCCCATTGCGATGTTGCACTTGCCCATTTGCATTTGTTAACAATCCACCGTGGGTGCCAAATTCTCCCAGATAAAGTCGAATGGCATAGAATGGTGCCTCTTTGATTGGCGCTAAACAATTATTGGGACTGACCTTTGGATCGCCGTAGTAGCGGTCATAGGCAAAGCTACCGCGCTGGAACTCCAGATCATCGCCTGTTACTGCGTATTGGTTCATTTTCTCTATAGTATTCCTTAATCCTTCAGGATTTATGCCAGTGGCAGTTGACAGTTCTTGAAGACTGTTTGCTTTTACCAGGTACGTTTTATCAAAATACTTTTTCGGTAATAGCGCATCAGGCATTAATTTTGATGTCAGTAAGGGGCCGCAGATATAACTTCGCCTGAATCTCGCATCAAATACCAGCCAAAGCTCATCGATAGATGTCCCTTTCTTTTTTGCGTCGTAACAGGCCTGTACATACATTAAATAATTCATCGATTCGTTCGCAATACGGTTACCATCCTTGTTAACGACACAACTGCCAGGATAGGATTTTTCCATGATCGACAGACGCGGACTGGGTTCACCCGGAACCCGCATGGTGGTACACCACCATGCACCATCCATTGCCCGAGTATCTGCGCCTATCTCAATCGCCTTCTCAATGGGTAGTCCAGTATTCCCCTTGTGTCCTGAACTCCAGGAGGTGCTCGTTGGTTGGGGTAAGTATTTTTCACGCATTACCTGGTTGTGCTCGAATCCACCGGAAGCAAGAATGACGCCTTTCCTGGCGACAATATTGAGGGCCTTGCCATTTTTAAGGACGCTGATACCAGTTACCTTGCCATTGCTGTGGATCAGGTCCGTCATCTCTGTGGCGAGCCATAAAGGAATTTCTCGTTGCTGGATAGACATGGCTGCGCGCGCAATGCCCGCCGCACCACAGGTAGCACGGCGCGAACGCGACGTTCTCAATCGTTGACGTATATCCAGAAGATAATCACTCACCAGCTTAAAGGCCAGCTTAAACCAGCCCTGCTCTTGACCTACTAATACCTGGGCTTCCTTTTGTGTAAAATAGATTTTATTTGCCAGCGACAGCATGTGGTGGGTGGGTCGAAGCTCTTTGCCGCGATTCTCCAATTGTGTAATATCCAAAGGTAGTGGTTCCAGCGAGCGGTGCCCAGTTTTGGCGCCTGGGGCTGCAGAGAAATAATCAGGGTAGTGCTCTAAGGATTCGTATTCGAGGCAAGTTCGCTCAGTTAAAAAGCGTAACATTTTCGGTGCATTCTCAAGGTAGACACGCTGCATATCCGAACTGACAATATCATCGGGCGTTGTGGCGTTGAGATACTCGGTGGCTTCATCGAAGCTGTCATTTGAATCTGATGATTTTGCGTAATGATTATTGGGTATCCACAATCCACCCGCACCAATACTGCTACAGCCGCCGTAGAGCGGGTCTTTTTCGACAATAAGAATGTCTGTAATACCCATCTCATACATACTTAGCGCAGCTGCCATGCCACCGAGCCCTGAGCCCACGACGACGGCATCAACATGATGCTTAAGATTTTGTGTTTGCATAGAAGGCCTTCCTCTTCGAGGTGTGTTTGTCCATTTTTACAACGCCGATTGTTAAATCATCATAAGTCTGATCAGTCTTTTTAAAAACATCGACAATTACACAATTGATGTGCAAAAATGCACAACAGGTATCCGATTGTAAGATGACAGCTGATGAACTGGGACAATTTGAAGATTTTTTTAACGGTAGCCAGAGCAGGCAGCGCTACAGCTGCTTCAAAGCAACTCGGCGTAAATCATGCCACCGTGATCCGGCGTTTGGACCAACTGGAAAAAAAACTGGCGGTCAGATTGTTTGATCGGCTGAAAACCGGCTATCGCATTACCAATCACGGACGTGAAGTGGTTAAATTGGCTGAGAGCATGGAGGTTGCTGCAAACCAAATTGAACTGCGGCTGAAGGGTAAGGAAACACTGCCTGCGGGCAAACTGACTGTCTCGCGTCCGGAACAATCGCTGTTGGATATGTCGGAGCTGTTTTCCAAATTTCTAAATGAATTTCCCCAAATAGAATTGGAAATTATTACGACACCGCAGATCAGCAATCTGGACCGTTTAGAGGCGGATGTCGCCATACGTCTTACCAATACACCACCGGAATTACTCGTGGGGCGGGAGTTGGGTAAAATGCAGTTTGGTGTCTATGGCAGTAAACAATACTTAGCGCAGTTTAAATCCAATCCTGAACCTGAAGATTGCAAGTGGCTCTTGTGGACCGGCGTGGAAAGCTCACAAGTACCTGAAGCGCAACATCCCGATGAGGTGGTTTTAAACATGATTCCCGGCGCTATTGTGGCCATGCGTTCCAATTCCGTTGAAGATATTCTAATGGCTATCAAGTCGGGTATGGGAGTAGGTTTTTTGTCTAAAACAGTTGCCTCAAAAACCAGCGGCATTACAGAGCTATGTTTTGATAAGCAATTTCAATACGCTGGCATTACCTCTACTGGGCTATGGTTGCTAACACGTAGAGAACTACGCTATTCAAAACGGGTTAAGGTGTTTATGGAGTTTTGTCAGAAGCATTTGTCGTTTTAACATTGTCGTTTTTGCGGGAACCAAATAACTGGATTCCTGGTCTTGCCTCAGGCTCGCAAGGAACGACGGTATTGTATAATTTAGGCTTAAGGAAGTGCCATTCGGGTCAAATGCCATTCGGGTCGGTGACGAATGTAAATTATTCTCATCGATCCAATCGGCTGGCCTCTTGAGGCTTAATTAATTGACTGATTCGGCACGTTTAGTTTTGAAGATCATGCTGTTAATTTGGTATTAAATTCCATTCCCCGCAAATAGACAAAAAGAAGAAAGATGCAAATGTATCATCGACCACAATTATTTTTTATTATCAATTATCACCTATTATCCATAGCATAAATCCATTACACAAAGAGATATGATGAAACTAAACCTGCCAAAAGCCCCATCAGATTATCCATTTCATGTGCAACCCGTGATTCGTATGAGTGACATGGCTGGCGGTATGCATGTATCCAATCACACACTTGTTTCTTACCTCACCGAGGCGCAGTTGCAACTGGTGGCGCGGCTGGGTTTCCCCAAATTTTATGTGGAAGGAGTGATGCCGATCAACAGCGGCCTGGAAATTTCCTACTTATCAGAAACAGGTTATGGAGATGTGCTGGACATTGGTGTCAGTATCGAGTGTTTCGAAAAACAGCAGTATCAACTGGTGTTTCATGTTGCAAATACAAACACTGGCCGCTCAGTCTGTCAGGCCCGAATGTACATGAGTTTTATTGACGTCGAGCAGCATTGTCGAGCTGACGTTCCTCAGGTTTTTATTGATGCCTGGCAGGACTTTGTTTGCAACTGACAATCGCTGTCAGAATCGAATAAAGATTGTGAATTGCGAGAAAGTTGATTTAGGGATGGGGGCAGATTGGTTTTATCTTAAAAGTGTTCCAAGTCCCTAATTCTTTAACACCCAGGAATCATCTACGGGATCACAAGCGTGCACCATCACCCTCTGAATCCATCAAACTTAATCATGGGATTTCTTGCAGAGCATCAAACCTGGAAAACTCTGAAGATCAATGCTTGGGCAAAGGAGATAACTGTCCTGCCGCTTTCAATAATACTGGAGCAATGTATATAACACCCTCGTGTTTATTGGCGACAAAAGCGATTGGCTCAGGCACCCCAACGCGATAATGATGCAAAGCCTGCTCATCAAAACGTATTTCATACCGTCCTGGTGCGATACCATCAAAAATATAATAACCGTCAAATTCTGTAAGAGTGGTGGCTACTATTTCGCCGTTTGGCGTTGACAGATACACCTCAATACCACCAACGGCCTTTGTTCTTTCTCCGCGCTCAATAGCAATACTGCCCTCGATCTCCACTGTTACAAACATGGGTACATTAATACTATTTACACCACCGGCATGTGATACGACTTTTGCCCGTTTGAAATCAGTTTTCCAGTACGGATCAGCAATTGAGCTTTCGTTGATCGCCATCTTTGTTGGCACTGCAGCACTTAACGCGGATAAAAATACGCTCCCAGTTTCATCCGTTTTCCGATTAGACCAATCACTGCGACCAGTAAATTCAACACCCGGTATTGCCGCATCACCCAGCGTATAGGCACCATCATTGTCATTATCGATAAAGGTACGTAACAAAACCCGACCATTATTGGCCTGTTGTCGTCCGCTCATTGACCATTGTCGTGCTGATTCTGCCGCTAATGAGGTTTCAAAAGTCAACATAATTGTCTTTTCACCTTGATCACTAAAATTTGAAGTTAATGACATGGTAAAATGATCAAATAGCGCAGAGGTTGAGAAATCTACTGTGTTGGCACTTTCACTAGTAAACCCGAGATTCATACCCGCCTTTACCCTTATACGCGGCGTTGCTTGCCATGCCAGTGATGTATTTAAATTGTTAAACGAAAAGGAGGGGCCCAGATCATAGAATGCAGCCGAACGAAGGGAAAACTTTCGAAACAACGAACGAGTATAATTGGTTTCCCCTCGATAGCGACTATCTGCGCTTTCTACATGGTGGGCTACTGTCTTGATACTGAGAGAGCCTGAAAAAGCCTGGAAACCCAGACGATTTTCCAACTCCGAAGTAGCAGCACTTTTTTCAAACTGATTGTGATTTAGTGTAAAGCTGTATGAGAGGCTAGATTTTTTTTCTCTTTTTACAAAACCCAGCAGGCGAAGCTCCAACTCATCTTTTAAGTTGCCCGTCGGATTCCTATCGCCAATAAAGTTTTCATAGTGCTTATGAAAAAATGACAGCGCGCTATCTTTTACTGCAGTTTGACCATTTAGTCCCAAACCCCAGCCTTTATCCAGGTTATGCGCCGTATCGACACCCAAAGCAAGATAAGGGAAAGCCCCTTGTGCGCTAAATTCAACATATTCAAAACGCTCATTTTCTTGACTGCTGGTTGCCTGGCTATTTTCGTCCTCATAAGCTGCCAAGGATACACCGCCTGCCAACCACTCGGTCATCCCTTTTTGCCACTGCAATAGGAGTTTTTTCTCCTTCATAGGTTTTTCTAAAGAATCCAGCAGTGCTTTCCCTACTTCAACATAACTGATCTGGCCGGCACTCTCACCAACCGGAATCATATTCTCACCCACCCGAGCTGACTTGCGGTGGTTTTCTTTTTGACCCTGAGGACCAAACAAACGCACATCAAATACGTTCTCACCATAATCAACAGCCACATCCTCAAATCGATAGCGACCGTTATCTTCGATTAATTGAAATTCTATCAATACGCCGTTTTTATATAACTCTACTTCCCACCCCGGAGTACCTTCACCTTCAATAATGGTCGAACCGAAACTCGTTTCATTGTCGAGCTGACCAAATACCAGATTTACGCCAACGCCTTCACCTCCATCGAACAGTAAAGTATCCGTTGGCGCAATAATATCGCCCACAGAAAACATTTGCACACCGAGATAAAGATCCTCATCAGGGGCATTGGGTTTTTTATTAAAGCGCAATAATTTTCTGGTTCCACTATCACGAGACGCGCGATTGATTGAAAAATGGCTTTCCATCCCCAGAACGTCACCACTACCTCGCAGACTATAAAACATGCCGTCTGCATCACCCGCTTGCCCACCTCCACTTACATCTACTGTGGGGAAGCCCAGCATATGATATTTATCACGAATAATCGGTAGATCGTCTACCTTCTTTTTATGTAGAATTTTTTCCCTTATTTTTTGCCTCTCATATTGTTCTTGAAAGGGCAGTTTTTGAGTCGATGAGATCACCAGTCGTAAACGGCCAGTATCCAGTTGAAGCTTCAATGGCAACCATTGCTGCAGCAATTCAAGTTCAACAAAAAGATCAAATCCATCACTCAATATGACGGCATTCTTTGGCAATGGAACGTCCCTGTTTCCCACTACTAATATTTTCCGTTTTACATCCAAATCAAATCGATTGGTTTCGAAAAAAAACCAACCGTTGGCTGTAAGCCCAATGGGATCGGTTTCAATAGGAAATTCGAGTGAATCAAGCAGTGGCTGCAAAGGTATAAGAGTTACTTCCGGCAATGTGTAGATAAACACATTTTTAGTTAAAATTCGATTTCCAAACGCGAAATCTATAATCAACTCATAATCTTCAACGAGAAGATCCGCCCCGTTTTTTTCTTCCACGGCGCCTGCTTTAGAAGCGCATAGGATAAAAAAAACCAGTAGATAACATGGTATGCAGTGTTTTAATAAGCGGACACCTAACATAAGACGCTTTAATACCACCCGCAGGCACAGAAATGTGTCGGTCGAATCAGGTTAAATCGCTACTATAGTCTCTATGTCAATATCGCCGCCATAGGTCTGGTTTTCGATAAATTGAATGCGAAGTTTGCCTCCTTTCACTTTTGTGGGCGATTCAACATCAAGTTCAAGGTTCCGCACCTTATTTGGAAAATAGACAGCATTTCCTTTTGCAAAAGCAATGCGTATTTCTTCACCCGTTGAGGGCTTCCACCACACATAAACGTCGCCATAAACTGACCGAGCACCATCACGATTAAATTTTAACCTGATTTGCTGTTGTCCTTCTTCATTAAGCATCAATTGCACATCGCTGAAACTCACTGTGGCGCTTAAAGATCCCTGGCGAACAATAACGGGAATGGTGATTTCCAAATTAGGACGAATCAGCATCGAAACGTTTTCCTGTTCTTTATTAGGCTCAACTTTTTCTTGAGTGGGTAAAGAGCGAAACACTAGATGGCTGCGGTATTCCCCGTCGGGTAGATTTCGTGGTTTTCGAATGACAACACGCACCGATTGCTGGCTGCGAGCATCTACTGTCACTCGTCTTGGTGAAAAACGCACCATACTATCTGAAAACAGTTCACCTTCTACCGGTTGGTCAATAGTGTGAAACATTCCACTTTCATCAGTACGTATATTTCGCATAAACAATCGATAGTTGTTGGTTGAGTCGGCTCGATTAATCAACGTAAGATCCGCTGAGCGTTCATTGGTTACCACAATCCGTGGCGGTAGTATTTGTAGCATCTGATACTGAGCATATACCGACGTAGAGTAAATAAGTGACAAGAGAAGACCAATGAATATGGAAGGGTAACGGATTACATTCATAAGCAAGGACACCTACAAAGAAGAATGAACAAGAAAAAGGCAGCATTTGAATCGGCAACAAATCCTATCGCATGCTTTATATTATTAGCTTCGCATTATCGCATGCTTTCTATGAAAGAATCAGTATAGAGGGTAATCGATTGATAGGAGCAAAAGGGTGGAACAGACAAGCTACTGATAATTTGCGGTGATAATATAGTCTATATTTTTATTTCCCTCGCTAGCGCCGCCAAGGGTGATTTCACCAATAATTTTGACCGTGGTAGTACCATCATCCAAGGTCCGAACATTGGAGCCTTCAATCGTCGGGGCAAAACTGACACCGTCAACAGTGATAGTAGATGTAGTTGATACAACAATATTTTGCCCAATCTCACCCGAGATTAAAAATTCACCTGGAGTTGCACTGCCGTCGCAGGTTTGTCCATCACTACCACTCAAGGCACCGCTGGCGTCCATAGTGCAAGTACCATCAGCATTTTCGACTACACCAAAATCTATCACACTTACTTCACTGATATTCACAGCAGTAACAATATTAACGCGAGCATGGCCCGTGACGGCTGCGGCATAAACGCCACCAGAAAACAACAATAGAAACAGTATGTTAAAAACTTTCATTGCTAAATCACAAAACAATAACAAAAGGATCGTTTACTTATCATGCAGTATAGTCGAGTCCGTCACAAAACATGAAAGTGCAATTTGCCATATGATTTACTGATAATTCACCGTAACCGTATAAAGAAGGTCTAGTTGGCCTCCCAGCGCATTATTGAGCAGCAACTTACCAATGATCTTAAGGTTCTTTTTTCCTTTACTGTTCAGCACCTTCGCTGCGCTGCCTGATATTGATGGAGCATAAGTCACGCCATTAACCGATACCCCTTGAGCAACAGAAGCCACAACAGCCGTATTTGGTTCACCCCTAATCTTAAATTTTGCGGGCACACCGCTACCAATGCAGGTTTGCCCACCGCTCGCAACCAGCGTACCGTTGCCTTTGATCTTGCAGGTGCCGTTTTCGCTGCTGATAGTACCAAAATTCAGCTCATCTATTACATCTAAAGTAATCGGTGTCGATTGTGCATCGCAGTATTGGGGGGGCAATAGTAAAGCAACTACCATAACTTCAAGCTTAATCAGCTTGCACAGTAGCGCCGAAAAAAGTGGGATATGGTTTTTTGGGTAACTCAAGGGATCATAACTTCCTTTTTGCATTTGGTCTTCCACTGCCATTTAAAAAGCAAACATACATCAGCTTTCAAATTGATGCAAAAGGGCATTCCATTGATGAGGAGTTTGGTAACTAACTACTCTAAATACTGAGACAATAAAAAGGAGGCCGATCGGATTGATGGCCTCCAATATTTTAGCTCAATCAGCAACCTGAGCCAGATTTACTTAACAAGGTTCTTATCGTTTATCTGATGGTCTCATTCCACTTAAGTTTATTGATAATTAGCACTCAAGTCATAATCAATATCGGTCACTCCTGCTGTTGAAGTACCGTCCAGAGCCAAACTGCCTATCAACGTAACTGTCACTGAGCCGCCTGAAATGGCCGGTGTGGAGCTGCCATCAACGGTTGGCGTATACACAATACCGTTAGTAGAAGTGCTGGCAGTGGTGGACAAGACAATCGTGGCATCCGTGCCAGTTATAGTAAACGATCCCGGTGTTTCTGTGTCACCCAGCGTACAAATGCTGTTGGTGCCAGATACCGCACCACCGCTTGCCATTGCGCAAGTACTGGCTTCTGGCGTCACGTTGCCAAAGTTGATCTGGGTGTCTTCAGTAATCGATAGCGCATCTACAACCGTTACGCGAGCCTGAAAAGTATCTGCCAATGCACCTGTGCTTACAATTAAACCCAGGGCGGAAGCAGCTGCAATTTTTGTTACCTTATTCATATTTATATACCTATCCAATTTACAGTTTATATTTGTTAAGTTTATTTGAGCGTTTTATTATTGTTTGACGGTTATTAGCAACTGGTGTGCCAACATTTAGCAAAGGTCAATATTTAATCATTAAAATATACGAATGCGTCAAAAAAACCAAATACAAGATACGTGATTCCACTTTATTATTTGTTTTATGGATCGTTTTGTTATTTTAAGCGTCAAAATCAGCCTATATATCGCATATTGCAAAAGCTGCATTGCATTTCGCAAAATGCTTCATATAGCTTTTCCTGCACTTCAGCGCAATTGCACGATTCAACGTCTTGGAGACAGGGCATCAAACACAAAAAAGCGTTGTACTACATGTTTTGGCGAAAAGCAGCATCACCAGCGTCTATGGAGCCAACAACTCTATGCAGTAAATGAAATGTTTTATTGAGAATTAGTACTCAGGTCAGATATGCCATTCTACTCAGTGCCCTCAACAGCCGGGCAAGCACAAAACAAATTCCTATCCCCAAAAACATTATCGATACGACCAACGGGTGGCCAGTATTTATTATGTCGAAGTCCAGCAACCGGGTAGGCAGCGACAGCGCGAGGGTAGGCGTGAGACCAGTTGTCATTGAGCAGTGAATTGGCTGTATGTGGCGCGTTTATCAGTGGGTTATCGGTTTTGTCAAATGTGCCGGTGCTGAGCTGGTTGATTTCTTCGCGGATGCTGATCATTGCTTCACAGAAGCGATCCAATTCGCTAAGCGGTTCGCTCTCTGTGGGTTCAATCATCAGTGTACCCGGAACGGGGAACGACATGGTGGGAGCATGGAAGCCGTAGTCCATGAGTCGCTTGGCGATATCTTCTTCGCTAATGCCGGTTTGTTCCTTTAGCGGCCGTAAATCAATAATGCATTCGTGGGCGACCCATCCCTGCCTGCCGGTGTAAAGTACGGGGTAGTGCGCTGACAGTCGTTTGGCGATGTAATTGGCATTGAGGATGGCAACTTCCGTGGCTTTTTGCAGGCCGGTCGCGCCCATCATGCGGATATACATCCAGGAAATGGGTAGGATGGAGGCAGACCCCCAGGGTGCAGCGGAAATGACATCGTTGTCCTTATCGGTGAGGGGGACAACCGGGTGGTTGGGTAAAAAGGGCACAAGGTGTGATTTGACTGCGATCGGTCCCATCCCTGGTCCACCACCGCCGTGGGGTATTGCAAAGGTTTTGTGCAGATTTAGATGGGAGACATCTGCGCCAAATTGCCCCGGTGCGGAGAGCCCGACCAGGGCATTCATATTGGCACCGTCCACATAAACCTGGCCACCGTGTTGGTGCACGATGTCGCAGACTTCACGAATGCCTTCTTCAAATACACCGTGAGTGGAGGGGTAGGTCACCATAATGGCCGCGAGCTGCTGGTTGTGTACTTCGGCTTTGTTACGCAAGTCACCAAGATCGACGTTGCCTTGGTGATCGCAGGCCACAATAACTACCCGCATGCCCGCCATTGCGGCGCTGGCTGGGTTGGTGCCGTGGGCGGAGCTGGGAATCAGGCAAACATCGCGGTTTGTTTGACCCTGGCTTTGATGATATTTTTTAATGACCAATAGGCCGGCATACTCACCTTGCGAACCGGCGTTAGGTTGCATGGATACGGCATCATAACCGGTACTGGTCACCAGCATGTGTTCCAGTTCCTGAATCATCTGGTGATAACCGGCTACTTGAGATCGGGGAGCAAATGGATGAATGCTTGCGAATTCCGGCCAGGTGATAGGGATCATCTCTGCCGTAGCATTGAGCTTCATGGTGCAGGAACCCAAGGCGATCATCGAATGGTTGAGTGCGATGTCTTTGCTCTCAAGCTGCTTTAAATAACGCAGCATTTCAGTTTCGCTATGGTGGCTGTTAAAAATGGGATGCTGCAGATAGGGCGATTGACGGGCAAGGTCGGCAGGAATGCCGCTTGCTGCTTGATCATCCAATCTGTCGATATCAGCATCATCAATGCCGAAGCAGCTTAGCAGCTTGATAACGTCATCCACTTCGGTGGTTTCATCAAGGCTGATGCCGATGTAATGACTGCCAGTCAACTCATCGATTGCCCGAAGATTCAGTCGCTTTGTTTCTGCGCGGGCTAAAACGGTTTGCTGCTGCTCTTCGACCTGAATAGTCAAGGTATCAAAGAAGGCATTGTTCCTGCGCTTGAAGCCATTTTCGCTCAGGCTCTTTGCCACAATTGCCGTCAAACGGTGTATCCGCTGAGCGATGGTTTTTATTCCCTCAGGGCCGTGATAGCAAGCGTAAAAGCCGGACAAAATCGCTAGCAGGGCCTGTGATGTGCAGATGTTGCTGGTGGCTTTCTCGCGGCGGATGTGTTGTTCACGAGTTTGCAGTGCCATACGTAGTGCGGGATTGCCGTGGCTGTCCTGCGAAACGCCGATAACGCGTCCGGGAATGGAGCGTTTGAATTGCTCGCGTGTGGCGAAAAAAGCGGCATGTGGCCCACCAAAGCCCATGGGTACGCCAAAGCGTTGTGCGTTGCCGATCACGACATCGGCGCCGAGTTCACCCGGGGGGGTTAGCAGGGCCAGGCTCATAAGATCGGCAGCTACCGTAACGATGGCATTGTTCTGGTGGGCCTTCTCGATAATCGGTTTGATATCGGTGATATCACCGTAACTGCTTGGGTATTGCAGTAGTACGCCAAAGTATTCCAGTCCTTTGTTTTCGAGTAATGACTGTGGATCGCCGACAAACACAGTCATACCAAAATGATCAGCGCGGGTTTTCACGACCGCGATGGTTTGTGGGTGACAATCTTCAGCGATAAAAAAGATCTGGCTTCTGTTTTTCTTCACCACTCGCTTGCATAAGGCCATGGCTTCTGCGGCAGCGGTGGCTTCATCCAGCAACGAGGCGTTGGCCAGTTCCATGCCGGTTAAGTCAATGATCATCTGTTGAAAGTTGAGTAACGCTTCAAGGCGACCCTGGGAAATTTCCGGTTGGTAGGGCGTGTAGGCGGTATACCAACCCGGGTTTTCCAGGACGTTGCGTTGAATGACCTGAGGTACATGGGTGTCGTAATATCCCATACCAATAAAGGATTTATACAGCTGGTTTTGCTCTGCACGCTGGCGCAATTGCTTGAGTGCGTGCGTTTCGGAGCAAGGTGGTTTGAGCACCATTTGGTCCTGTCGTCGAATGCTGGCCGGTACGGTTTGCTCGATCAGGGTGGTCAGGGAATCGATCTCAAGATAATCCAGCATGGATTCAATATCCCGAGTGGACGGGCCAATGTGGCGATGGATAAAACTGTCATTTCGTGCCAATACTTGCAGAGACGGTTTGCTTGTCATACTGACTACCTTCATTGATCGATGGTCGAATAGTTGGCTGGTTTAGCGGTCTTTCAGATTATTCCTTATCACATATGGGATGGAAAAACAGCAATTTACGGATGCGAACCAGATAGATGCCAAGGGCGCGTATTAAAGCATAATCTGCGATAATTGCCGATGGCTTTTTGATGGTGTTAACAGCTGGCTGGAAAATCTGATTTCGCGAGGATACGGCGTTGCGTCTACATAAAGAACCGATGCATCAATGGCATGTTTCGGTGGCTGAAGCCAAAGTGATCCAGCTGCAATTGGCTGAGAGCGTTTCTCGGCAGGATTGTCTTACTGACGTTGAAATGGTTGCGGGTGTGGATGATGGCATGTATAAGCCGTTTTCGCCTGCCGGAAACCACGCGATGGGCTGATGGCTTGGCATCTGCGCGAAGTCGGCAATGGATTGAACAGGGTATTAAGCAACTGGCTGATGTAAGATGAGATTAATAGCCGTTGTAGGGTGCAATAAGCTTGCGCATTGCACCGGTTTTGCAAAATTTCAATGGCTCAATGTGCAGGCTTATTGCCCCCACATACTTCCATATGATGGGGATGGGGTATTGCTCTACGATGACAAAAAAAGAAAAAACACCTCTGACTGTAGGGTCGTGGCAACGCTGCTCCAGTCGGCAGGTTTACGACAATGCCTGGATCAGTGTGCATCATGATGAGGTGATTACGCCTGGCGGTACCGACGGTATTTATGGGCGTGTTCATTTTAAGAACACTGCAATTGGTATTGTGCCAATTGATGAACACTTCAATACCTGGTTGGTGGGGCAGTATCGCTATAGCTTGCAGGAATATTCATGGGAGATTCCGATGGGTGGTTGTCCTGAGGATGAGGATCCGCTGTTGTCGGCGCAACGTGAATTGAAAGAAGAAACTGGTTTGACAGCCAACGATTGGCAGATACTGCAACGCGTGCATACGTCCAATTCGGTTACTGACGAAGTGGGGTTGATCTTTGTGGCGCGAGATTTAACGAATGGGGCGATGGCGCTGGAAGAAACCGAAGATATCACCGTAAAAAAACTGCCATTTGATGAGGCGTTGCAGATGGCAATGGATGGCCGTATCACGGACTGTATAAGTGTTACGGCCTTATTGCGGTTATCTTGCAAGTAGTTCTGTTGTTATTCTGCGAATCAATCTTTACTGGCGGACTCTTTTTTGTTTGGTTTGTTGGGTGGTCGCTTGTCCAATAGCTGGATTTTATATCTAACATCTTCAAGCAGCTTGCGATTTGCAGCTAAAAGATCTGCTAAAAAAGCAACAAGCACCGTCTGAAATCCAGCGGCCAAAAGAATTCCTGATAAAATCAGGGATTGAATATGACCGTCGCCGTTCCCGCCTAAGTAATACCAAACAAAACGTGTTCCAATCATAAATCCCAATAAAAACAGTACAATACCTATTGATCCAAAGAATTGGAAGGGGCGGTAAATCACAAAAATGCGGCCGATAGTAAATATGCTGCGCTGAACATAAGATCTGATACTTTTTACTAAGCGTGAAGGTCGTAGATCCTCATTAACACGAATAGGAACTGAGGAAATGGCCATATTTTTTTGGCCAGCCTGGATGATTGTCTCCAAAGTGTAAGTGTACTCACTGAATACGATGAGCTGTTGAGCTGCATTACGTGATATTGCTCGAAAACCACTAGGCGCATCGGGTATTTGAGTGTTACTGGCAACTCTCACAACCCAGCTACCTAACTTTTGTAGTAGTTTCTTGTGCGGAGAAAAATGTTCAATTGTTTCTATGGGTCTGGCACCTACCACTATTTCGGCTTTACCTGCTAAAACGGGTGCGACTAATGCGGGGATGTCATCAGCATTGTATTGATTGTCAGCGTCCGTATTGACAATGACATCGGCTCCATGTTCTATGCAAGCTGTCAACCCACTCATAAATCCATGAGCTAGCCCTTGGTTATGAGTATGGCGCACCACATGATCCACGCCGTTTTCCTCTGCAACCTTTACAGTATCGTCAGTGCTACCATCATCGATAATTAGCCACTCAACTGTATCAAATCCAGGTACTTCTCTAGGTAGTGCATTCAAAGCAATCGCTAAGGTTTCTGCTTCATTGAAACAAGGAATCTGAATGATAAGTTTCACAATTTATCCTTTTCTATTTCGTGTGAGGAGATACTCAATGGGGAGTTTCTTATCTCTCTTTTATTCTTAAATATTATTTCATTCAACTACATAAAAGAGAAAAATTGTAATTGAGGGATAATCAATACCAGTTAGTATCCGTTGAAAATTGCCATTTCGATTGGTGGGGATTGCGGCCTGTAAAGCTGTTTACCCCAACGCAAAGTGTAGTCGCCTGTGGCTTGATCCATACTCATTATGTGAGTGTCATCTGATAAATACACTGAATCCCCTGGGACTACTTTTACACCATCGATAAAGACGGTGGAAGGACCTTCTAGTGTATATTCTCCAAAAATTAACAGTGGGAAACGAGATTCGGGATTTGTTTTACTCAACTTTATATGCCGTCCCGCCACATAAAGTTCTCCCCAGTGATGAATGTAATTTTCTACCAGTGCTTTTTTATCATCATCTAGAATTGTGTACTTAGGGTTTTGAAATATGGGTGTTTTATCCATGAAATCCAATGGTCCAATATTAGCAATAAAGAAAGGCGGCTTGTTGTTCTCAATCGATTCCTTTAGCTGTGGAGTTCCTCGATTTTTGTAGTCCCCTAGAACCCATGTGCTCATAAAAAAACCCACTTGAGGGTAAGAGGAAACCATTGAGCATCGATCAAAATAGGGAGTGGGATCTGGAAAAGCTCTATGCACAACTTCAACTAATTTGCGCTGCCGATCCAGGTTTTTAGTAAAAGGATTGATAAAGCCGTGAAATACGATGCTTGTTGACATTAGAAATAGAGCTATTATCGCAATGCAGTTGCTTCTTTTTGCGTTTTTTTTCCAAGGCAATGCATCCCAAGCGACTCCACATAGTATGCTGGCAGGTGCTAACATAAAAGCATAAAAGTAAGGAAATGCATTTCTATAGAAGAACACAGTGGTGAGCGGTAGAATCATCGAGACAATAATGATCGCCTCAACACGTGAAAATCTGATAGATTTCCGGTATTCAGCAAGGGCGACCTTTAATCCAGAAAACAGTGTAATCCAGTAAGCAATGTCGATTATAAAAGACAATAATAAGGTAGACCATCGAGGGAATAGATTATTGTGATTTATTACCTTGTTCATCGCGCCGGACATGGATGCTGTGGCGCTGGTAGACTCGGGTATATTGAGATTTGATTTATGGATTGTATATAGTAGGAAAAACGTTATGATAAAAGATAAGCAGAGAGCAAAAAACCGTTGCAAATTCTGTTTGGAAAAAGATGAGTCAATTAACATTGAAACAACAACGATTCCAATTGTTGGAAAATAAAGAGCTGATTTTATTGTCACTAGCTGAGCAACAGCAATCAATATTCCTGCAACTATAGAGTTTTTCAAAGAACTCGCTCTTGCCAGAACAAGGTATAGACTGCCCATTAAACAAAAAGTAGCAATCGGGTCATAACGAAAACTGCCTCCCGTTCGAATGATATAGGAGACTGAGAAGTAAGAAATGACTGCAAACAAAGCAGCATTAACAGTCGTGAATTTTCGGGCAATCGCAAAAATAAAAAATCCTGTAGCAAGCTGAAGTGAGACCATCATAATTCTAGCTGAAACGATTTGATCAACTTCATTTCCAGCAACCCACGAAACCCAAGTAAAAAAGTAGGAGTGAAATGTCTGTAAGTTGCTAGTTAAGCTGTTGTTTTCGTACTGATGGACTATGGAAAGAAAGTGAAACTCATCCCAGTTGATTTCATATTGAAATGCTACAGAAAAGCGTGATGCTACTGCTAGCAGAAGAATGCCGAACAGTACCTTAAGCATAAGTTGTGCATTAATGATTTGTTGCTGTTGGGCGCTTGGCAATTTTGTTTTATTCAGGATATTCATTACATCTTTTGTTGCTGGCAAGGTTACGATTATTTTGTGAAAAAAAGTTCTATTGTGTAATTGCGAATATACTAGCTGTGTTTCGTGAGCCGTGAATCAATCACGCTGTAGTTGGCAAATTGCTTAGCTTGTACATAGGGGTAACAATGCTAACGGTGAACACTTTTGTGTAGTATTAAAGCTGAAAGCCAAATTTACTCATAAGTCAGAATTAGCTTTGAGTTTTTAACAAGTTACTGAACGCTATGATAAGGTTATTATTCTAAGTGAATGACCGCATAGCATGCTAACACATAAATATTTGTAGGGCAAAAAACAAAAAATCCCCCCAGGGTGAGTTTGATTTAACTCCAACTCATTGTTTTTATTGAAATGAGCAAAACGTCAGAAGCAGAGTATTGCCCAATGTGCACAAAGCTTGTGAGCGTTTTGGTTGCTATTACAAGCACGGGACTTATCATATCCCCAGTGAATTCGTGATTCGAGATGTGCTGATTCGCGTTGAACCGGATTCACTGGATCAAGCGTTGAGACAATGGAGTGCCCGCTAAGCCTAAGAGGATGAAAGCTCGAACTCAAATCCTGAGCCTAAATCATTTACATGTCGATATTTGAGTAGATGTAGAGTTTGTTATCGGCAGTAACAGCTAAATAGTTGCCATCATTTGACCACTTTGCCAACGTCTGAGAGTCAATATTCATATTGTCGATGGGATGAATCTGGTTTGTATCAGTGTTAATTGCATGTGCACCATAAAAAAGGATGGGTTTGAAAGGATGCCAGCTGGGGTAATGCCCAGTCGGTTGTTTGCCATCAATTGTTAGTTTTTTAATGCTACCTTGCATTCCAAGTGATAATGAACCGGGCTGTTCAGAAAACGCAACTGTGCCCGCTTGCATAGACAAAGCCATCGTCAGATTCTTTGCTGGGTGTTGAAATACTTCCTTGCTATTTCCTGTGGGTAGGTGGATTTGTTTAACTTTTATGTGTGCTTGAATAACCGGTTGTCGATAAAATTCAGGTGCTAAGAAAAGGTCCTTGCTAGTGTTAAAATTCTGATACAGCCATCCGGACAAATAATCTGCACGATTGCTGATTTGTGCGCCGACAGTTTGTTCCCAGTGATGAATCTCTTTCCATGCATCATTACGCCAGAAAGCGATCATGATTTTCAGATTCGAGCCAAAACTATAATCGATTTTACTTGATTTTATGTAGATTGCTTCGTTAATGGAAGGGACCCATAAGGCAGCTTTGATTGTCTTATCCTTAACGATCTGTGCGCTATTACCATTTGATGGTGTAAGTTGGATTACAGTCACTTCTTCGTTAGTCTGGTTGGTGATCAGCAGAGAGTCATTCCCCTGCCAATCCAGGAATATTGGATTGTTTGTGGCGAATTGTTGGTTCGTTTTTTTTAAAATATTGTAGATTGTGACATGACCATCACGGATATATGCCAGCTTTTTACTGTCTGCTGACCAATCAATCTGGCCTGGTTTTACCAGGACTTTATCTGCGACAGGGCGGGCAGCAGTTGAATTCGTAGCGGGTAGTAGTGTAGAGAAAAAAATAATAGAGGAGAGGAAATATAATTTAAAATGGTTCATGGCTTAAGATTGTCCCCAGTATTTTTTTAAGGCCGTAAATCACCATAAGCTGGATTCGTCCGTAATTGAAATGCAAGCAAACTAGATAATTTCCATATTCAGAATGAATCAGAGTTATTTCGAATCGACCTGATGACAGCCCAGTATGACAGAATAGTGCTTATCTCACTACAGTCACCACTTAACAATCGTTCGATTACAGCTGCTCTGAATATGAGTGTCAGGTTGGCTCTGCTTTAAATCGTCTAGGCGTTTTATCGGTTCTATAGGTTATTATCGATTGAGTACATGTTTTGTGTGTATTGGCGTTCTTGTGAGTTTTTGTAGGACGCAAGATCAAGTCCAGATTTGAAGCCAGATATTTTTTTCAGAAATAATGTTGAAACCTATTGACGGGAGCAAAAAATCGGTTCAAATTAACAATTGTTTGATGTAGACACCATTAAAGCCGAAATCAACCTATTGACACAGGTTTTATTATAATAAATAGGTATAACTGGAGGATATGGCAGATGGAAGTGAATAATAATGAAGTTCAGGCAAACGTAAATCGTGTAGTGTGGATGATTATCTTCATGGTAGTTGCGGTCGCTCTAGCAGCAATGGAGTGGAAAGATCAGGGTTTCTCGTTGATGGGCTGGTTCCTG
The DNA here is from genome assembly GCA_003353945.1 of Gammaproteobacteria bacterium. Classification (GTDB taxonomy): domain Bacteria; phylum Pseudomonadota; class Gammaproteobacteria; order Pseudomonadales; family PIVM01; genus PIVM01. Next base: position 57,222 of record PIVM01000010.1, on the reverse strand, counting down.
GCTACGGGGATTTGGTCTGCTATTTGCGGGATTAGTTATTCCATATGTGACTGGTTGATTCTGGCTCGTTCTGGAGAGAATACGTCAGTTTCAAATGTGCATTCGAAAAATATATGACGGTCAAGGATCGTTGGTGTTGTTTGGAAAAGCGGTGTGCAGCGAAGTTTGATCTGAGTTGCATGTGAACACCGCATTTTGAATTATGCTCTTTTGCGTCCCTGTCGCTCTAATTTGTTAGAGCGGTTTGGGGCGAGGAACGTTATCAAATCGAATTCAGTGCAACAATATTGCAAGTATTTGTGTTGTCTTGTATTGACTTCAGTTGATACGCAATGCGAACGCATCCATGTACCATTTACCTTTCAGTAAACGCATAACTGGCAGCAGAACTTGCCAGGAATGGAGTTTCGTTAATCCGAATTAGGTTTTATTTCTCCGTCTCCTTTTCCTTCTCCTTCTCTCTGGGTGGTACGGCGTTCTCAGAAGGCTGGGAAGAGAGGTGGCTAAGGCTGTACGCACAAATCACCCCTACCGGAGTGCAGGCAGCCCCAGCCCTATCCGGCAGGTGGGAGAAGGGGTTTAAGTTAATACTGTTCGAACCTGCCATTTATTCGTCTCCTTTAAGGTTGAACCGCCTCTTGGCGGTTAGATTTATCTGTAATATTTTAGAAACTGTCATGGTTGAGGGTTTTCGCTATGGAATATTCTTTAGTCAATTTGACTAAGGTTGATAGGGGGTTTTGCGGACAGGGCATCAAGGGTGCTTCTAACAATTGCATTTCTATGCCAAGAAAAATAATTCAACGCAAGACTCTGCTGTTTGAGGCTTGTTCCATGTGACTTAACTTTCTTGTCCATGAACGTGACACGCGTAGCCGCAGAAATTTAATTTCATCTAACGCTCAGGCTATGGCGTTAATGCTAAAAGCCTAAAAATATCAGGCACGATAATGTGGGTTTAAATGTTGTTTTTTATTTATGAAGCCACAGATCTTGTTAAGAGAGTTACAAAAAATGGAAGCGCTATTTGGCGCTAAAAAATTTTAATAAAGCATGTTTTATAATTTATAAAAATACATAAAGTGGTTTGATTTGGTCATCAGATTGATGGCAGGAAATCCACTCCTTAGAGCCCGTAAGTGCTTTTGTGAATATCGCAAAACATTGATCTGAATTTATTGACCCTCCCAGTAGCATATCAAATTATGGTAATAAAGAATCCATGCTAATTGTGCCGTCATTAACATAAATCAATGCGCGGTTACATAAGTTATTAATATACTTCGCCCCGTCGTTAACCGATGCCAGCTGGGGGAGTTGGTTTGTGAGCAAATCACTGTCCCTAAATTTTATTTGAGTAGGCTTGCAATTTTTGAAGCCACTTGGGATTTGTCATTTATTTGATCCTCTTCTTGCCATCAGGACTATTGAGCCATGGGTAACATTAGGTTGATAACCACGATTGTGTCGGTTGCTTCATTTGTCTTTTTTAGTTTCATCACGCTTAACGTCCAGGCGGCAGAGGACCTCAATTGTTTTATCTGCCATAAGCATAGAGGACTTAGTAGAATTGATGAAAATGGTGATTTTCGTCTGTTCTACATCAATAAAGAACTGTTCGATAGTGGCCCACACCGGCGTAACAAATGCAAGGACTGCCACACCGATGTCGACCGTATACCACACGATCCTGCCGAGAAGATCGATTGCACCAAAGAGTGCCACATAACCGAACCATCCAGCGAGTTGAAATATTCACACCAAAATGTTGCTGACATCCTCGCACAAAGTGTTCACAGCAAACTGGATGCCGATGGCAATCCCAAAGAATATCAGGAGGATTATCCCGGCTGTAAAGATTGTCATGAGCAACCGATGTATCGTCCATTCTCTTTATACAAGGGAAAGAAAGAGCCCGGCGTTGCTCCACGGGGTTTGAGCCGCTGTAAGGGTTGTCACACAGAAGGTGATTTTGCGGAAGATTTCTATGAGCACGTTACTTCCCGGATGCATAAGACCCGTTTACCAATTGAAACTATTGATCTCTGCGCCAAGTGTCATGAAGATCCGGAACTGATTGAGCGACACGATATGCATGATGCCGTGGAAACCTATAAGGAAACCTTTCATGGTAAATTGGTGCTGATGGGTTCGGAAAAAACACCGGATTGTATTGATTGTCATGTGATCGTTGGTGAAAACACGCATCTGATCGAGCCGCAGAACGCACTCTCATCGGCTGTACATAAAAACAATCTAAGTACAACCTGCCGGACTTCAGATTGCCACTCAAGCGCATCGGATCGTTTATCAGAATTTCGCGTGCACGTAACCTATGAGATGGAAGAATATCCCATGGAATTCTATATGCTGATGTTTTTCAAAAGCTTGATGGTGATAGTCTTGTATTTCTTCCTAATAATTATCTTTTTTGAATTGATGAGACGGCTGTTTCCCAATTTTGCCTTTTTCAAGGATAAAAACCCGGACAGCACACCCGTAGTACCGGAAACGAAACAGTAAGCGGAGAATTCATTATGGCAGCGTATGAGCCCATCATCGTAAAGAATGGTAAACGATACTTTTATCGCTTTTCAGCACATCAGCGAATTCAGCATGTGATATTGTTCACCAGCGTAATTATATTGGCGTTAACCGGCTTTCCGTTGCGTCATACTGACGAAGCCTGGTCGAAACCACTGTATGATTTTTTTGGGGGGCCAGATCTTGCACCCACGATTCACCGTTTGGCAGGGACCGTGTTATTAGTGTTGTTTGTCTATCACACCCTCTATTGGTTGGTGCTGTTCATTCAGCGAAGTATTATTCCATTGTACAGAGAAGGAAGATTAAATCCCTGGACAGCCCTGCAGGCATTTGGCGGCCAGGTAATGATTCCTAACGGCAATGACGGGAGGGATTTGGTCGATACGTTTAAGTTTCTGTTTTACATCTCGAATAAACCTTCCCGTTCCTACACCATGTCCTGGAGGGAGAAATTCGATTATTTCGCAGTATATTGGGGTATTCCGGTTATAGGGCCTGCAGGTGCAGTACTCTGGTGGCGAGATGAGATATCTCATATTGTGCCCGGGTGGGTGCTCAATGGTGCCTATATTATGCACACAGATGAATCCCTGTTGGCGGTTCTGTTTCTATTTTTTGTGCACTGGTACAACGTGCACTATGCACCTGAGAAGTTTCCTGGCGCCACGGTTTGGCTTTCCGGATACCTATCTGAGCCAGAAATGATGCACGAACACTACAGTGAATATGTTCAACAAATGACCGAAGCCGGTCTCGCGGCTGAAATTAAGAAACAGCACTTCGGCGTATAGGGGGTTAAACAGGGTGAGTATTTTCCGGCAGATTATCTATAAGGGTTATGTGCTCCTGCTGATGGCCTTCACCATCTGGTATGGCAGTTTCATGTATTTCCTGATTTTCGGTTTTGAGGGCAAGGAGAAGGCTGCGGCATCAATTGAGGCCTTGTTTAGTGGTGAGGTTGCTGTACCAGAAGAGGATCTCACGGAAGAAGAAAGGATGTTTGAGCAATTACTGCGAGAACAAGGCGCCAGGAGTGAGACCGATCTGGGTTTCAAAGTGGTTGACCAGCCTTTTATTGAAGGTCGGTTTCACCATGTTGGTTTTAGAATCCAGAAGGACAAGGCTAGCATGTGTGTTAGGTGCCACGGTAATGTGCCGCATAACGAATCTAAGGAGCTTAGAAGCTTCCTGAATATGCATGCCTTTTATCTGGCATGTGAAGCATGCCACGCCAGAACAGAGGAGGGCGAACCGGCTTGGGAGTTTGGTTGGTATAACAAGGATAACGGAGATATCGTATCTAATCCCGTTGCTCTGGTAGACATTGAAGAGATTTATACCAGTGAAAATGCTGATGACATTTATCCAACCTATGGTAACTATGGCGCCAAGATAGCGCCGGGTCGGCAAGAGGGTGGCGAATTCAAGGTACTGCATGGTCCCAAAGAGATTGCTTTTGTTGAGAAGTACACAGAGCAACAGGAGCGATTGCAACCAGAAAAGAAATCACAGATGAAGACCGTAATTCACAGAAAAGTTGCCAGTGAGCCGGTAGAGTGCGATTTGTGTCATACAGAGGAAGATCCATACTTCTCCTTTGAGGAATTGGGATATCCACCAACACGTGCGAGAGAGCTGACAAATACAGCGGTGGTTGGTATGATCCGCAAATACAACGAGTTCTATATTCCCAATTTCTTATCGCCTGGTGGTCAAGAGAAATCGGAAAAGGAATAAGAATCGAGGCGAAGATTGGTACTTAGTTAAGCTCTTTCTCTCCCAGGAGATTAAAAATAGCACTAGTCAGGCTTTACTTAGTGCTATTTTGGGCCGAGGCTATTTGTTTCACGAATCCAGTGGCAATTTGCCCTGACTGAACAGTGATGTGGTACAGACGGGTTACGAAAATGATAAGAGCCTTCTATATTATTGCAGTAATGTTGATTTCGGAATTCGTCTGTGCGGAGGACTGGAGACTGGAAGAATCATCCGATGGCCATTGGATCTCCAATAGGCATAGTGAACAACATCAGTTCATCGTTGCCGGTCAGGGAGAAAGTGTGCAGTTCCTGATAATTCTGATGCTGACAGAAAAAAGTGCCATAGTTCCCAAGCAAGTTACTACCACTATCGATAATAAACCTCGCCTGACGCACGGGCTAAAACTGTTGGAGCGGCAGCCTTCAGGTTTATTGTTGCGCTTAGAGTTTGGCGGAGAGGACAAAGAGCTTTTTATCGAACAAATGGTGACTGGTTTGAATCTGAGTCTAAATTTCAGTCAAGAGGGAACCGAGGGGGCAAATCTCGTTTTTTCTCTGCTGGGATTTACCTCTGTGTATAACGAACTGTTAATCGCTAACGATGTGGGCAGGCTTAACGAAAGTTGGATGCGCAGGAAGAACAAGAACAAAGAACTGGTCTGTTACAAAGCTGCCACGCTTTCGGTTGAAGTGCTGAAGAAGAGGATTGAAGGACAAAAATCGGAAAAAACACTTAAAACAATTCCTCGGTCTGGGTTGGCCGCTGCAGATGATATGTTGCCTGATCTAGTAAAGTGGGCCTATCAGATTCCCAGTGCTGATTTGCCAGTAAAACCCAGTGCAGAAAAATACGGCGTATTTAAACGGTGTATGGGGTCTGTGGCCGTTGAACCGTCACCGACTTCCCAGTAATGCTGTTTACCCTCTCGTTCTGTTAGCGCCGTAATAAGACGTCATGGTCCTTCGGGCCGCTGTGTGCTCTCTCCCACGCAGTATGCTGTGCAATCGCATTCGCTAAGCCAAGCGCTGTGTTCACAAACTTTTTCGACTCGAAATTTCCTTCGTCATAAATTGGCCCATTTTGTGCTGCTAAGCCATAAGCAGTCGCTTGCTGCTGGATAACTGTCAAATCGTTGTCACAACCAGTACAACAGGTAATCTGTTTGTATTGGTGGGCGTTCGAGGATTGACGAATTATTGGCGAAGTAACGAGTGGAGTGAATTCATGACTGACCGTGTGGATATTGATCGAGTATTAATGCAAATGCGTACCTTGAAAGCTCAGGCACAGAAGCCGGTAGCGATTCAAGTTGATCGAATCCCCGGCGATATTCACAATACGCAAACCACAAAAACAGGCTTTGGTGACATGCTCTCGAAGGCTGTTGACAAGGTCAATGCCACACAAAAGAATTCCGCAGCGCTGACCAAGTCCTTTGAAAGTGGTGATCCAAATGTCAGCATTACTCAGGTCATGGTGGCATCCGAAAAGGCTAGCGTGTCATTCCAGGCAATGACACAAGTGCGAAACAAACTTGTAAAAGCTTACGAAGATATTTTGAAAATGCCGATTTAAGGAAATGAGTATGCGATGTCGGCTGATTTTCTACAGAGGATAACAATGATGCTCTTACGAGGATAGGTCGGAACATTGCAGTGTTTGCCAACCAATTATCATCAACATGCAGGCAGATAAGTTATGGCTAATGAACCCGCAATAGCGGCAAACAACCTACCGAGGTTGGATGATTCCGCCATGGGCTTAGGTAATCAGGGCAGCAGCAATATGCTGGACGGTTTTTACGGTCTTAATATCTTGCGCCAGCTTGGATTAATGATTGGTTTGGCTGCCAGCGTGGCAATTGGTGTTGCCATCGTTTTGTGGGCACAGGGTGGTGATTATCGACCTCTCTATGGCAATATCCAGAATATTGACGCCTCCAAAGTGATCGAAGTATTGGATGGTAATGACATTCGTTACAAGATTGATCACAAGTCGGGAAGTTTGTTGGTTGCCGCTGACAAAATTCATATGGCTCGTCTGAAGCTAGCGGACGTTGGTATGCCTGGGGACAGAACAGCCGGTTTTGAATTGTTGGACAAGGAGCAACCCTTAGGAACCAGTCAATTTATGGAAACTACACGTTATCGACGTGGTTTGGAGGGAGAACTGGCGCGAACAATCAAAAGCATTAATGTCGTACGCAATGCCCGTGTGCATCTGGCTATTCCAAAAGCGACATCATTTATACGTGACAGACGCAAGCCAAGTGCGTCAGTATTTGTGGAACTGTATCCTGGAGCCATGTTGAAAAATGAACAGGTGAAAGCTATTTCCAATCTGGTGGCCTCCAGTATATCGGAGTTGTCACTGGAAGATGTCACGGTAGTTGATCAGAAGGGTAATCTTTTATCAGAGGATGAGGAGGGTCTGCAGTTCAGTCTTGTGGATAAGCAACTGCAGTATGTTCATAAAATTGAAGACGATTTGGTGGATAGAATACATAACCTAATGTTGCCTATTTTAGGGGAGGGTCGATTTAAAGCACAGGTGTCTGCGGATGTTGATTTCACCCAGACTGAACGGGCGGATGAGATATTCAATCCAGACCTTCCTGCGGTGCGTAGTGAGCAAATGCTGGAAGAGCAACGTACAGCAAGTGCAGACGTTGCGGGAGTGCCCGGCGCTTTGAGCAATCAGCCTCCAGGGGCGGGCCAAGCACCTGAACAAGCCGGTGCTGGTCAGGAGGTAGCCAGTGGCGGACAAGCTGGAAAGTTTCGTAAACAGTCGACGCGAAACTATGAGTTGGATCGTACAGTCAGCTATACCCGTCATCAAATAGGTGCGATTCGACGTCTGACGGTTGCAGTGGTGGTGGACGATATGAGTGCTTCGGCTGCGGAAGAAGGTGTCTCAGCTGAGAGTAAACCGTGGGCGGAGGCGGAGTTGGCACGTTTGACTATACTGATTAAGGATGCTGTCGGGTTCAATGCCGCTCGTGGAGATAGTATCAATGTGATTAACACGTCCTTTGTACCCGTGGAAAAAGAAATAGTGGAAGTGGTTGAACCTCAAATCTGGGAGCATCCCGCCATTGCCAAATACGGTAAGTGGGGAGTTGTGTTAATCGGGATGATCTTATTTATATTTGGTGTTATGCGACCGGTTTTGAAGAACCTCAGTAGCACAGGGTCTGAGATGAGGGATCTCGGAGCACAGTCGGTGATGGGAGCTGCGATGGGGGAGGGAGGGAGTGACGAAAACGTCACACTGGACGGTGGCGAAAATATGCTACTACCAAGCCCAAGTGAATCATATGAACAGCAAATAAATGCAATTAAAGGCCTAATTGCCGAAGATCCTGGCAGGGTTGCACAAGTAGTCAAACGTTGGGTTGCCTCGGGTGACTAAACAAAGGGGTCTGTGTAGATAGATTATGTCAAGAGTTGATCAGGCGGCGATATTATTAATGTCGCTGGGTGAAAAAGACGCAGCAGAAATTCTTAAGCACCTCGGTCCGAAAGAAGTCCAGCGCTTGGGCGCCAGTATGGCTAGCTTGGCAGATGTCGAGCAGGAAACTGTCGAAACGACCATGGGTGACTTTTTAGAGGAAGTACGTACGCTTACTGGCTTAGGTGTAGGTGCTGATGGCTACATTAAGAATATGTTGGTTGAGGCTTTGGGAGAGGATAAAGCACACACTCTGGTAGATCGCATAATGATGGGAGGCGATACACAGGGGCTGGATACTTTGAAGTGGATGGATGCACGTTCAGTGGCAGATGTGATTCGTCATGAACATCCGCAGATTCAGGCTATTGTTATGGCCTATCTCGATGGTGACCAAGCTGCCGATGTTATGTCTAACCTGCCGGAGAAAGTTCGCCTCGATGTGCTGATGCGTATCTCTGCATTGGATAATGTTCAGCCTTCGGCTCTGCAAGAATTAAACGATATTTTGGAAAAACAGTTTTCTGGAAGTGCTGGCTCACAAACCAAACAGATGGGTGGTGTTAAGTGCGCAGCTGAGATTATGAATAATATCGATACCGGTATCGAATCGGAATTGATGGACTCTATTAAAGAGATTGATGAGGATCTTGGTACGCAAATTCAGGATTTAATGTTTGTATTTGATAACCTGACTAGTGTAGAAGATACCGGTATTCAGTCCTTGCTCAGAGAGGTTTCCTCTGATGTATTGATAATTGCCTTGAAGGGATCGGAAGATGAATTAAAGGAAAAAATCTTTAAGAATATGTCAAAAAGAGCAGCAGAATTGTTGCGCGATGACCTTGAAGCCAAGGGGCCAGTACGGGTTAGTGAGGTAGAAACAGCGCAACGTGAAATTCTTACTATAGCTCGACGAATGGCTGATTCCGGTGAAATTATGCTGGGTGGCAGCGGTGAAGAAATGATTTAGAGCGCCTTAATATGCCAGAGTGCGTCTTGAGGGTCTGATAGGTGTCATATGGTGGATAGTAGTCGAAACCGGATTCCCGCAAAAGAGACGGCTGAATACGGCAGTTGGCAAATGCCTGAAATAAATAATGGTAAGGTAGTAGAGGTTGTTCACTCTGGAGATAACCAGCCAAATGCGGCAACTGTACAGAATGTTTCAGTTGGCAGTCAAAAACGTGAGCCAATGACTGTTGAGGAGCTTGAGAATATTAGCCGACAAGCTCAGCAGGAGGGTTATCAAACTGGACATGAAAAAGGCCTGAAAGAAGGCAAAGAAAAAGGTTATCAGGAGGGATATGCCAAGTCTGATCGAGAGATTAATCAGCGTGTAGCACAATTACAGAATCTTATCGCCCAGTTGATGTTGCCAATAAATGAGCAGGATGAGCAGATCGAACAAGTTATGCTTGCTCTGGTTAAGTCTACCACTCAGGTGATGATTCAAAGAGAACTGGAAGAAAGTCGTGTTACCTTGATGCGAAGGATAATCAATGATGCGATTGCAGTGTTGCCGATGGGTAGTAAGTCAATTCAAGTTTATTTGAGTCCTGACGATTTTGCTGCTATCGAAGGTGACGGGGGTGATCATTCGAGTGAATGGCAATTACAGGTTGATGAGACACTACAGGCCGGAGACTGTCGCGTTGAGACTGCACAAAGCCTGGTAGATTACACGATGAATGATCGCCTTGACTGTTTGATGGAAAAACTGATCGATAATGCTGAGGGTTCTTCTTCAGAGAGTGTTAAAAGCGTTTCTCAATCAATTACGAATTCTAGCTCGGTTTCTACGCCTGGCTTGCCACCAGGTTCTTCAGCTTGATCATGATAAACAGAATTCCAATTTCCACTCGAATAGCCCGTTACCTACCTGATGAACCATTACACAGCCCTCCAACAGTGCAGGGCTATCTGACCAGGATGGTTGGTTTGACACTGGAGGCGGTTGGTTTGAATGTGTCGGTTGGCTGCCGTTGTGAAATTCTTTCTAAGAACGATGTGCGCATTGAAGCTGAAGTCGTTGGTTTTAGTGAGAATCGAGTTTTTCTGATGCCCACTAATTTAGTGAGTGGGCTACAACCGGGGGCTAGGGTTGTACCCATTGCCCATCACAATGATTTACCAGTAGGTTTAGGTTTATTAGGACGCGTGCTAAATGGCGCTGCACAGCCCTTGGATGGTAAAGGTCCCTTGATTGCGGAGGAGCGGATTGATTTCACCGGGCCTGCCATTAATCCGCTGCATCGACACCCGATCAGTGAGACTCTGGATGTCGGTATACGGGCAGTCAATGCGTTGTTTGCAGTAGGAAAAGGTCAGCGTATGGGATTGTTTGCTGGTAGCGGTGTTGGTAAAAGCGTCTTGCTTGGCATGATGACAAGGTTTACTACAGCAGATATTGTGGTTGTGGGATTGATCGGTGAGCGGGGTAGAGAGGTTAAGGAATTTATCGATCAAATACTGGGAGAAGAAGGGTTGCGTCGAGCCATTGTCATAGCGTCCCCCGCTGATGATGCACCGTTGATGCGCTTAAGAGCGGCAATGTTGTGTACACGAATCGCTGAATATTTTCGGGATCAAGGTAAAGATGTTCTACTGTTGATGGATTCATTAACGCGCTATGCTCAGGCTCAGCGCGAAATTGCCCTTGCGATTGGTGAGCCGCCGGCCACCAAAGGTTACCCTCCGTCTGTATTTGCAAAAATTCCACAGCTGGTTGAGCGAGCGGGTAACGCTGTGGAGGCCAGTGGGTCGATCACAGCATTTTACACAGTACTAACCGAAGGAGACGATATACAGGATCCGGTGGCCGATGCGGCCAGAGCCATTCTTGACGGTCACCTTGTGTTGTCCAGAAAATTGGCCGAGGAAGGGCATTATCCCGCAATTGATATTGAGGCCTCGATCAGCCGTGCAATGCCGAATATTGTGACAAGTGAACAACTAGCCAGTACACAACGATTCAGGCAGATTTATGCACGCTATCAGCAATCGAGGGATTTAATCAGTGTGGGAGCATACTCTCCAGGCAGTGATCCAGAAACAGATTTGGCGATAGAACGGATGCCTGTTTTTAGACAGTTTTTGCAGCAGGGTTTGAATGAGTCTGTCACAATAGATCAGGCACGTGCTTTTCTAGAGACGGTATTGCCTGAACAGAATCAAGTAGCTGTTGTGTCGTCTAATTAGTCCCTTAATTGAGGTGGAATAGCCGGATGCTACGATCGAAGCGGTTAAAAGTCGTATTGGATTTGTCGCAACGTCAGGAAGATGAGTGTGGTAAGTTACTTAAAAATTGTCGCTTGAATCTACATCAGCAGCAGGCAAAATTGGACGAGTTGGCTTCCTACCAAACTGAATACGCAGAACGCAAAGCTCAAATTGGTGATGGTGTGACCGGTGCCAACGCCTTGCAGAATCTTATAAAATTTTTAAGTAGCCTTGATCAGGCAATTATACAACAACAGGTGCTCGTCAATACTAGTCGAGAGCAGTTGCAACAGCTAAAGCATGCATGGCAACGCAAGCATGCAAAAAAAGAAAAACTTTTTGAATTGATTGAACGTTATCAATTTGAGGAGGACGTGGACGTAGAAAAGCGATTACAAAAAGAACTTGATGATCGCTCTGCACTTTCGTCAAAACCTTATTAATCGTTATCGGCTGGATTCCATAGTTGATCGAGGTGGTTATCCTGCTCTTGCTGCAAAACTTGCCGGTGTTAGGGCCTCGGAAAATTTATTATTTCCGCAGCCCTTAGATACTCTCTTTGCGAGGAAGGTGGCTCGCCCCTTGATTAGAGGCGAGAAAAAACCGGCCCGACCTACAGAGAAAAGATCTTCTCCTGTTGTTCGATAAGCTTGTTGACGGCGGATTGAAATCGTGTCAGCTTCTCGCGCTCTTTTTCGACTACGGCGGCGGGTGCTTTGTCGACAAAGCCTGCATTGCTGAGTTTCCGCTCGACCTGTTGAATATCCTTGTTTAATTTGTCTATTTCCTTTTTCAGTCGACTCGTTTCAGCCTCTTTATCAATAAAACCGGCCATGGGTATCAGTACCGTCATTTCGCCAACCAGTTGCGTGCTGGACATGGGTTCCTCTTTGCTGGTATCGAGCCAGTCGATGCTGTCCAGTTTTGCTAACTTGGTGAGAAACTGCCGGTTTTCATTCAGGCGACGCTGGTCTTTATCATCACCGTTTTTGAGTAGTACTGTCAGCACTTTGCTTGGTGGAATTTTCATTTCTCCGCGAATTGTTCGAATAGCCACTATCAAGCCTTTCAGCCATTCGATATCTCTGTTGGCTTTCTCATCAACCAGTGCCTGCTCCGGTTGCGGGTAGGGTTGCAGCATAATGGTTTCGCCACTGACACCAGCTAGTTCCTTAATGCGTTGCCAAATATCTTCCGTGATAAAGGGCATGATCGGATGTGCTAGTCGCAATGCAGCTTCCAGTACGCGAATCAGTGTGCGTCGCGTCCCTTTCTTTTGCGCATCACTGGCTTCATCGTCCCACAAAACGGGTTTGGATAATTCAAGATACCAATCGCAGTATTCGTTCCAGATAAATTCATAGATAGCCTGTGACGCTTTATCGAAACGGAAGGCGGCAATGGCGGCGATGACATCGGTTTCGGTTTGTTGCAGGCGGCTGGTGATCCATCGGTCAGCCAGGGATAGCTCGTAATTGTCTGCGCCGTTCTGTCCGCAGTCCTGATCTTCCGTGTTCATCAGCACGTAACGGGCAGCATTCCAGATTTTGTTACAGAAATTGCGGTAGCCTTCCAGTCGCTTCATGTCCCAGTTAATATCACGTCCCGTGGAGGCAAGGGCGGCGAGGGTAAAGCGAAGGGCGTCGGTGCCATGGGCGGCGATGCCTTCGGGGAATTCTTTTTCCGTGCGCTTTCGAATTTTTTCTGCCAGCTGTGGCTGCATCATATTGCCGCAGCGTTTGTCCAGTAGTGCAGGCAGTTCAATGCCGTCGATCATATCCAGCGGGTCCAGCACATTGCCCTTGGATTTTGACATTTTCTCGCCGTGATCATCACGGATTAGACCGGTGACATAAACCGTCTTAAACGGTACCTCAGCTTTGCCATCATCATCTTTCATAAAATGCATGGTCATCATAATCATGCGGGCTATCCAGAAGAAAATAATGTCGAAGCCGGTGACCAATACATCGGTGGGGTGGAAAGTCTGTAATCTGTCAGTATTTTTAGGCCAGCCCAATGTGGCAAAAGTCCACAGTGCAGAGCTGAACCAGGTGTCGAGCACGTCATCGTCTTGTGTCAGTGCCAGTGTGTCTGCTAGCTGATGCTGCTCTCGGACAGACGCTTCATCACGACCGACATAAATATTGCCTTGCGCATCGTACCAAGCGGGTATGCGATGCCCCCACCAGAGCTGACGGGAAATACACCAGTCCTGAATTTCACGCATCCAGCTGAAATACATGTTTTCATACTGCTTGGGTACAAACTGGATATCGCCGTTTTCCACGGCTTCTATGGCCGGTTTGGCCAGTGTTTTGGCATCGACAAACCATTGGTCGGTTAACATGGGTTCGATGATCAAGCCGGAGCGGTCGCCGCGAGGAGCCATCAGCATATGGTCTTCAATCGCATCAACAAGACCCAAGACTTCCAGGTCTGCCACAATGACGTCTCGTGCCTCAAAGCGTTCCAGCCCGACATATTTCTCAGGCATGGTGCCTTCGATATCTGGGGCTTCCTTGCCTTCATGGGTAAAGACTTCCGCCTTGTCCCGGATAAAGGCATCAATGGTCAGAACATTGATCATCGGGAGTTGATGGCGCTTGCCCACTTGGTAATCGTTAAAATCATGCGCCGGCGTGATTTTAACGCAGCCCGTGCCTTTTTCCATATCAGCATGGTCATCGCCAACGATCTTCAGACGGCGGCCCACCAAGGGTAATTCAGCCTCTTTGCCAATCAGGTCCTTATAACGTTCGTCTCGAGGGTTAACCGCTATGGCGGTATCGCCCAGCATGGTTTCCGGACGGGTTGTGGCGACGACCAGATAATCCTTGCCCTCGTTGGTGGTGGCGCCATCACACAAGGGATAACGGAAGTGCCACATAAAGCTTTTTTCTTCCTGGTTTTCAACTTCAAGATCCGAAATTGCCGTATGCAGTTTCGGATCCCAGTTCACCAGGCGCTTGCCTCGATAGATCAGGCCTTCTTCATACAGGCGGATAAAGGCTTCCTGCACAGCTTTGTAAAACCCGTCGTCCATGGTGAAACGTTCGGTCTCCCAGTCCACCGAGTTGCCCAGGCGGCGCATTTGGCGAGTGATGGTATCGCCGGATTCTGCTTTCCATTCCCAGACTTTCTCAATAAAGGCGTCTCTGCCCAGATCAAACCGGGTTTTTTCCTCTTCAACTGCCAGTTTACGTTCAACCACCATTTGCGTGGCAATGCCCGCATGGTCTGTGCCGACTTGCCACAGAGCATCTTTTCCCCGCATACGTTCATAGCGGGTTAAGGCATCCATAATGGTGTGCTGAAATGCATGTCCCATATGTAAACTGCCGGTGACATTGGGTGGCGGGATCATGATGCAGTAAGGGGAGTTATCGCCTGCGGGTGCAAAGAATCCCTTGTCTTCCCATTGCTGATACCACTGGTTTTCGATGTCGCCGGGACGGTAGGTTTTGTCCATAGTGCCTCTGTAGATGGTGCTCTGTAGGTTATGCCTGTGAGGGAAATGCGTTATACCCTTTTGGGGGGTTTCTGTGACGTTAAAAAAGCGGGACATTATACAGTTATCCGCTGTGTGCGAAAATGCCTATCCTTGCATTCACAGCCCGAGTTGTTGAGTTTTTCGGGATAATTTGCGTTTATGTTCTGTTTATCCGTTTTTCCCGTTTATTCAATTGCTCAATTGCTCAATTGCTCAATTGCGCATATCGTGCCGGTTTAGAGGATAGCCCCTGTGCTTATAGTGTTTGTAATTGTGACGGGTTGCCTTTAGCACTTGGGGGTGCTGTATGACCACTTCGCTGATACGTTCAAAACGGGGGTAGAAAGAGGGCGTTTGTAGTGAAAGATTGATCAGCACATCGTGGTGATCTGCAGGGGCTTCTCCCGTACCAATTTCAATAGGAGCGCGTTGATATTGTTGGTCGGCAGAATGTTGTTCGTCGGCAGAATAAAGGGCGTGAGGGATAAAACTGTTGTTTCGAAAGGACCACAGTAGTTCATCAAAACGCTGTCCATCCTCTTTACTGTCCGTATGAACATAAACCCGGTGGTTGAGGCGATAGGCTTTTTCGATCAGACGGCAAGCGAATAACAGACGAGCTCTGATTTCTTCAGCAGGCAGGATATAAAAATCAATACGGGTCATGAGGATTTGGCTCGCTCAAGCAGGTAATGAGCCAAAAGTGCGACGGGTCTACCCGTTGCTCCTTTCTGCGCACCAGAAAGCCAGGCTGTGCCAGCAATATCCAAATGAGCCCAAGGGTAGCTATCGGCAAATCGTGACAGGAAGCAAGCCGCAGTAATACTGCCTCCCTCTGGGCCACCGACATTGGCAATATCGGCAAAATTGCTGTCCAACTGTTTTTGATATTCTTCCCATAGCGGCATATGCCAGGCACGATCATAGCTGGTTTCGCCTGCATTCAGCAGTTGCGCCGCCAGATCATCCCTGTTGCTGTACACGGCAGTGGCATGTTTACCCAAGGCGACGACACAAGCACCGGTCAGTGTGGCAATATCAATCACTGCTTTGGGTTTGTAACGCTCGGCATAACTTAATGCATCACAGAGGACGAGGCGACCTTCGGCATCAGTATTCAGAACTTCGATGGTTTTACCGGCCATGGAAGTCACAATATCACCGGGTTTGGTGGCTTTTCCGCTGGGTAGGTTTTCAGCACTGGCAATAATGGCAGTCACGTTGATTTTGGGTTTCAGTTCGGTGATTGTGGTCATGCAACCCATAACGCTGGCTGCACCACACATATCGTATTTCATCTCGTCCATTTTGGGGCCAGGTTTTAAACTGATGCCGCCGCTGTCAAAGGTGATGCCTTTGCCAACCAGCACATAGGGGTTATCGCTTTTACCGCCGCCTTTGTATTCCATAATAATGAGCTTGGCGGGCTGCTCGGTGCCTGCTGTGACTGAAAGCAGGGCGCCCATGCCGAGATCCTTCATTTGTTTCTCTTCCAGCACTTTGGTGTGCAGTGAAGGGTGTTGCTTGGCCAGGGCGCGGGCCTGGCTGGCAAGGTAACTGGGCGTGCAGATATTCCCCGGCAGATTACCTAATTGTTTGGCGGTATTCATGCCCAGTCCGATAGCGCTGCCGATGGACAGCGCTTTTTTCAGGGGCGCAGATTGCTGGCTGCCAGTTCGGATCATGGATAATTTTGCTAAACGCTGTGTTTTTTCTTTTTGCTCGGTTTTGGTTTTCGTGTATTTGTAGCTCTGATCAATGGCAAGCATTGCCAGTTGTTGGTATTGCCAATAGCTGTCCCTATCGGTGACCTGAATATCTTCAAATAGGAGCACAGCCTCTTTGGCGGGTGTTTTTTGCAAAGCGATGAGCAGATTTTGCACAATTTTGCGATAATCACTCACCGACAGGCCGGATTTCTCTGTTTTGCCAATACCGATCAGCAGTGCACGCTTTACCTGACTTTCCGGTGGCAAATGAAGGAGTAGTGTACTGGCACACTTGCCAGTAAAATCACCGTTTTTTTGCAGATTTTTTATCAGCGTTTGTAACGTTTTGTCGAGTTGAGTTGCACAACCTTTGAGCGTTTTCCCTTCGCATAGCGGGATAACAAAGCAATCGCTACGGATTGAAGAAAGGTCTTTGGTGGTTTTAACATTGAAATCCATATTGACTCCACAAAATCGAGGGATTGGTAGATAATGTCTGCGTCGCATCATATTGAATACACTAAGACACTGCGTCGCTCATTTATTTTGTCTTATAGTGTAAAGTTGTTATTTGATGTTGCAATGTTAATTAAACCAAACGAGAGAAAGAATTCTCTGTGATTGTTTTTCGATATTTTACCCGTGAAGTACTTTTGAGTACTTTCGCCATCAGCACGGCACTACTATTTGTATTCATGAGTAGCAGGTTTGTGCATTATCTGGGCTTGGCTGCCACCGGGCGTTTGGCCAGTGATGTCGTTTTTTCGGTCATCGTTTATCGCTTGCCTACAATTCTTGAATTGGTGCTGCCACTGGGACTGTTTTTGGGGATTTTGTTGAGCTATGGGCGTCTCTACGTCGATAGCGAAATGATTGTGTTATCAGCCTGCGGTGTCAGTAAAAGACGCCTGTATGCTAATACGATGGGTTCTGTGCTAAGTGTGGGCATTGCAGTTGGGGCTTTGAGTCTTCATTTGACGCCCTTGGGCTGGTCAAATTTTAACGCGATATGGGAAGACCCATCTAATTTCAGTGGGTTGGGTACTATTGTGGCGGGACGATTTCAGCGAGCGAAATCAGGCAATATGGTCAGTTACGCGGAGGAAGTAAACGGCGAACGCAGTCGCATGGATAATGTGTTCATAGCGACTTACCCTGGCAATAATACGGGTGATCAAATGGTTGTGATGGTGGCTGAGTCGGGTGCAGTATTAACGGAACCAAAACAACAAAGGCGTTATATCGAGCTGCGTAATGGGTATCGCTATGAGGGGAATCCGGGGCAATTGGACTTTAAAATCACTCGCTTTGAGCGGTATGGTCAGTTGATCAAAGAGAAGAAAAGCGTGGAAGTTGCCGTTGAAGTGGATGCAAAAACGACTCAGTCCCTGTTGGGTTCTGATAAATTGATCGATATTGCTGCATTGCAGTGGCGTGTGTCGTTGCCGTTGATGGTGCCCATTATCGCCTTGTTGGCGTTGGCTTTGAGTGAGACGAATCATCGTCGGGGGCGTTATGTCAAATTACTACCCGGTATTATGCTTTACCTGGCGTACATTGTTATGTTGACTGCTGCACGTAAAGCTATTGAGGATGGAAGGCTGCCAGCGGCTCTGGGGCTGTGGGTTATACATGTGGCATATCTGCTTCTAGGTTTGTTTCTGCTTTACCTCAGTGATATTCGTCGACGCATACACGCATCGCGCTCTTCTCACAGTCAACAAGTTCTACAGGGGAGTTCCGGGTAATGCGTCGCTTGGACCGCTATATCAGCAAGACGGTTATTGCCGCCATGTTGTTGGTGATGTTAGTCGTACTCGGGCTGGATAGTTTGGGGAGAGTGATTGACGGCACAAAAGATATCCGCCTTGATTACGATTTTACCGAGTTGCTTATATACAATGCTCTGTCGATTCCAAGCCGCATTTATCTATTTTTACCTTTTGCTGCGTTAGTTGGTTGCCTGGCGGGCTTGGGGAGTTTAGCCAATAACAGTGAGTTGGTCGTGATGCGCGCAGCTGGAGTCTCGACGTTCAGACTAATTTGGGCAGTGGTGAAACCGACCATGTTAATCATGTTCATAGGCGTGCTTATTGGTGAGTTTGTTGCCCCTGAAACGCAAAAAATAGCAGAAAGTCGAGCTTCCTTAAAATCCTACGGTCGAGAGTTAACAGTATCCGCCAGCGGTTTGTGGAATCGAGAGGGGCAGGAGTATGTGCATTTTAATGCGGTAGAACCCGGAGGGGTGCTTTACGGCGTCACCATTTATCGTTTTGATGATGAGAGGCGATTACAAAGCACATTGTTTGCATCGCGTGCTTCGTATTTTTCAAAAGATCGCCCCTGGTTATTGGAAAATGTGGCAGAAACGGTTTTTACCGGAGAGTCCACCCATCTTGATCAATTTCCAACGCTGGACTGGAATACGCAATTATCTCCTGAACTGTTGAAATTTGTGATGCTGGAGGCAAAACACCTGTCGATTAGAGGTCTCTGGGTATACGCGCATTATCTGAGTGAGCAGGGCTTGAGCAGTGGGGAGTACTGGCTATCGTTTTGGAATAAGGCACTGAAACCGTTGGCCACACTGAGTTTGGTGTTGGTTGGCATGTCGTTTGTTTTTGGACCTTTGCGTGAAGTGACCATGGGCTTTCGGATATTTACTGGCGTGATTGTGGCCATATTGTTTCAAACTCTGGAGAACTTTCTAGCACCTGCCAGCCTTGTTTTTGATTTTGCACCCATCTATGCAGCGCTAACTCCCATAATATTGGCGACTATCTTAGGTTTTCTTATGCTTAGCCGAGTACGTTGATCAGAAGTCTGTTATTTTCACTCCTTTATAAAGTCTTGATAGCGAGTGTATTGGTCGAGTGCTGACAGCAGGTGCTCAAGTCATTGGCGAATCATCACAGCTACGTTAATATCTCCCTTTACAGAATGTTAATCTTTCAGCAAGCATTCTGTTAGGGAAACTGGGTGATAATAGTAAGTTAACCCCACTTAGACGACTGATTCAGGATCTGATAATGCGATTATTGATTATAGAGGACGATGCTACTGTAGCTGACTATATCGTCAAGGGTTTGAAGGAAAGCGGCTATGGCGTTGATCATGCCAAAGATGGACAGGCCGGACTAGACCTTGCCTTGAGCGAAAATTATGACCTGCTGATCGTTGATCGCATGTTGCCCTATCTGGATGGCTTATCCATTATTCAACAAGTGCGTGAAGCTGATATTAAATCGCCTGTGCTGATACTCAGCGCCTTGGGCGATGTTGATGACCGTGTGAAGGGGTTGAAAGCAGGAAGTGATGACTATCTGACCAAACCGTTTGCTTTTGCTGAATTGCTTGCACGTGTAGAAGCGTTGCTGCGTCGGCATGAAACCAGCGTCACCCAGACTCGCCTTAAAGTGGCAGACCTTGAAATGGACCTGCTTGCGCACAAGGTGACTCGGGAAGGCAAATCGCTGAATCTGCAGCCCCGTGAGTACCGATTGCTTGAGTATCTAATGAAGCACGCAGGGCAGGTTGTGACCCGCACCATGCTATTGGAGAATGTATGGGATTATCATTTTGATCCTCAGACCAACGTCATTGATGTACATATCAGTCGATTACGCCAAAAAATTGATAAAGACTTCGAGAGACCGTTATTGAGCACTGTGCGCGGCGCAGGGTATATGCTGAATGATTCTGACTAGAATTTTCCGAACCTATACATTTCGGTATGCTTTCTATTACGTCACAGTGCTGAGTGTTACGGGTTTTTTTATTCTTTCCCTACTCTATGCTTCTTTTTCCTATGATTATTTTAATGAAGTTCATGGCTCCATCATCAGTGAATTGGAGAATATAGGCGGCGAGTATCAAACGGATGGAGTAGAAGGTGTTGAACGCTACGTAGTGGAACAGACCCGTCTAGGCTCTTTTAATAAATTTTATTATTTGCTGACAGATCAAGATTACAATCAATTAGCCGGTAATCTTGATACCTGGCCAAAGTTCAAGACTTATGGCGATGGCTGGTTGAGTTTTGAGCTTGATGTATTGCAATGGGACGGCCAGTCAACGGACGATTTTGTCGGTCGGTCCCGCGAGCTTGATAATGGCTATCATTTGCTTGCCGCACGCCACTATAACGATGTTATTGAACGCATCAAACTGGTTTCCGGTACTCTTATTGAAAGTATGATCGTTACCATACTGCTAGGTGTTTTTGGTGCCGCGCTGATCAGTATGGATATGTTGCGGCGAATCGACAAGATCAACAAGAGTATTCAGACAATTATGACCGGTAATTTGTCTGAACGCATACCCGTAGGGCGCCGAGGTGGAGATTTTGATCGACTGGTATCTAATCTAAACCGGATGCTGGACCGGATTGAAGAGCTGATGGCAGGCGTGCGGCAGGTATCGGATAATATTGCACATGATTTGCGAACGCCACTCACGCGGTTGCGCAATAGCTTAACACAGCTTGAAAGACACTCTAGTGATGATTCAGAAGATCTGGTGCAAGGTCTGATTGAGGAAGCAGATAATCTGCTATCGACCTTTAATGCATTGTTACGTATTGCACAGGTTGAGTCTGGAAATCGTCGTTCGGGGTTTGGCGAAGTTAATTTGTCTACTTTGATTCTTGATGTTGAAGAGCTTTACGAACCCTTGGCGGCGGATAAGAATATTCAGATAAGGTTGTCACGGAGTGATAATCTAGTGGTATCCGGTGATCGAGACCTGTTGTTTCAAATGGTTGCCAATCTGGTGGATAACGCAATCAAATACACGCCAGGAGGTGGTTTAATTGAAGTAAACCTGATTAGAGTTGAAGAGAACGCCAAAATCATCATTGGCGACAGTGGAGCAGGTATTGTTGCGAAGGATCGAGACAAAGTGTTTCAGCGGTTTTATCGGGTTGAGTCTAGTCGTAGTTGCGAGCGAGGTAATGGTTTGGGGCTTAGCCTTGTTGCGGCAGTGGTAAATCTGCATTATGGAGATATTAAACTTCGGGATAATCATCCTGGTTTACGTGTGCTTATTAATCTGCCTGCAGCGAAGTAGAGGGAAACTATTCAGCCTGTCTGCAGGCTCTCTGTCTGAGAATACAAAATGTCGCGTATAAATAAAATGGGATTTCATAAAGCAAATTCGGCAAAATACTTTTTAGCATTTGTAACGGGTCATTCCATCCGTACGGGTTAGTCGCAGGCGTAAGAATATTAAAGGGAGAGAAGAATACGTCTGAGAAAGGCCAAAATAGCGAAACACCAATACCGTTAGATGGGTTATTATCCATGACGGAATCGATAAACAGGTGTAATGCGCCACTTATGACCATGCTCATTCCGACGGTCGCGCTCTTTTCTTTTCCTACAATAAACATGGCAATGAGGGATGCGAGGAATATAAATGTCAGGTTGTGGGTTATCACTCTGTGGACTTGATTGAAAAAACCAGCAAGTATAAAAATGAAATCAATATCTGGTAAGACACCTCCAACTATTAATGCAGGCATGCACAGTTTTTTAAAAGAGTGACCGGTAACTATTGATGCCGATATATGGCCTAGTGGAGTCATAATTATTGCCGTTGGTGATTTTCAAAAATGATTTTCAGGCAATGCAGCAGTATCCGTTTTTTTTCTGGCGCTAACCTCATTCTCTGGAAATGCTTACAAATTCAGTCATATTGCTTTTCAGTGGTCACTGCCATCAAGCACAATTTTTTTCAAGTTGACGGTGATTTCGCCGATCATATCCATCATACCAACGATGCGCACGATGGCACCGCGCGATGGATCAATATACAACGTGACGGTGCCGTCATAGCCGAGTAGATCCAGAGATTCACCGCTGTTGTTTATTGGGCTTACAGTGGCTCGGAGTACCGGGATCGCTGAACGAATAGTGCGTTTGTTGCCGTTATTGAGCTCGTCAAAGTTGACGTATAGCTGGGTTGTTTCCTCAATGCGAAAATGCAAATCAACGAGACGATTACGGTCAAAAATGGTTAGTTGTCGACTGGTTCCGGGGCGTAGCAATTGCGCCATTTGAGGAATATAAAATAAAGCTTCAGATTCGGTGGCCTGGGGAGGAACTGGGACAGGTAGCTGATAGTTGCGTATTGATTTTTTAGTCCAGGTTGACCTGCCCCGCTTCGCCTCAACACGGTTGGCCGGTTTGAGCGATATGGCGAGGGCATTATTGGGTCCGTAACGAAGTACGAGGTAGCGGTGGCTTTTACCTGATTTGATCGATTCGCGTTGTAATAAGCGTAAATCATTTTGTAACCAGACAGTCGATTCGGTGTGTCTGCCTAGTATGCTGTTACGCAAACGGATTTTCAGAGTGCTGGGAGTATTTGGTTTGAGCGCTTGCTGCTGGGGTATTTCGATAAGCTCCCTGTCTCGTTGTTGTCCGCTAACGCGCTGTTGATATACAGATGTTTTCATCTCCATAAAGAACTTGCTGGCATTGTAGTGAAGCTCAGACCATTGCGTTTGAGTTTCCGAAGCCTCAATGCTTGATGCTAGAGCCAACAGGACAAAAAGGCGGAGAATGTGCTTTCGTAGTTTCATAGTTGCTAGTATGGACGAAATCTTGCTATGGGTCTTCCTAGGCGCTTGTCTGAGAATAGAAAACCCACTACGAAAATTCCATTTTGGGTCAGGTTTTCCGATAAAATCGTTAAATATACCCAAGATTCACCTCTCTAATTATCGAAAAATCTGACCCAAAATGGACTCTCCTCGTTATGGCTCCTTTTCTCGGACGGGCTCCCAGGGTTTTTGTTTAGTCAGATAGTTCATTATTGGAGGCTGGTTTTATATATAAATGGGTGGGTTTGGGGAGGAGCTACCGCATGAAGGGCGTTATTTTCTAGCATTAACCGTGAAAGCAACTGAGTTTTCTGGATTTGCAGATTGGACCTGTCAGGCTGTTCGGGTGTATTGTAGTAGTTGGACTTAATGGGGCGAACGATCAACGAACAATTGCGCTTATTTGCGTGATTGTAGCAAGTGTACTAAAAGAGTGGTGACGGTATGGATGCGGTATTGTTTTGTTCTCACCCAGAAGCTGATCAAGCCAAAGGATGCGGTAACAGTTGCCCAGGTAGGTTGTATCAGCGATACCGGCTAGCTCTACTTTGTACAGTGGCAATTATTCTGTCGCAGTCAGTCATTTGCCCCGCCTTTGCCTATGACTTTGCCTATGAGAGAAATTCGGAATCGAGTTACTTTTTGGTGGCTGCCGATACGATGAGTGATCCGCGTTTTCGCCAAACCGTGTTGATTGTGACAAAGCATAGTCGATCCGGCAATGTAGGCTTGATATTGAACAAGCCAACAAAAATGAGTTTGGCTGAAATGTTTCCCGATAATCCCTACCTACGAGGCATGTCGGATTCCATATACCACGGTGGACCGATTAGACATCAATCGCTGATTTATATGTTCCAGGCTGCTGAACATCCACCCAATGCTATTCATATACATGAAGACATATATCTCAGCTATGATCCGAGCAGTATTGCTGATCACTTACAGGGTGCTTCTCCTGGTTTGGATCTGCGAATTTATGCTGGTTTTGCCAGTTGGGCACCGGGTCAGCTGGAGAGTGAAGTGGCTAGAGGTGATTGGTTCAAAGTGCGTACGGATACGAGTAAATTGTTCCAAAAAAATCCACGAAAATTGTGGGGTCAACTAATTGCCACTCTATACGGTAGTTGGATATGACTGGCTGAGAGCAATGCTTACCGCTGTTGCCCTATGTTGAAAGTGTTTATACTCGCACGTCACAGTTATTTCATGGTTATTTTTTTCAATTCGCAGGGTATAGCATCTGTTACCGGTTTCGGTTAAAAAAAGCACCTTCAGCGCAAAATGAGAGTAATAGACAATGACGACATCAACATTCCCTGAATTGGGTTTTTACACTTTACCAGGACACACGAAAACACCCGCAGATATGCTTGATGAAGTTCGCTATGCAGAGAAACTCGGTATAGGTTCCGCCTGGATTTCCGAGCGCTTTGATGTAAAAGAAGCTGCAGTTCTTGCTGGAGCGGCCGGGGCAGTCACTAACGATATTTTTATCTGCACCGGGGCTACCAATTTAAATACGCGTCACCCGATAGCTACTGCGGGTATGGCTACGACGGCAAGCAGATTAACCAATGGGCGTTTTGCCCTGGGAGTTGCACGAGGCATTGGCGTGCGTTTTGATTGTTGGGGTGTGCCCAAGGTAAAAAATCGTCATATCAGCGATTTTGCGGATATGATGCGCACCCTATGGAAAGGTGAGCGCGTCATGGGCTATGACGGGCCTTTGGGTAATTTCCCGTATTTGCATATCACCGACTGGATTGATGAAGATATTCCATTGCTGTTTGGTGCGTATGGTCCCAAGAGTTTGGAGTTTGCTGGCGGTGTCTTCGACGGTGTCTTTCTTTCCACCTTTTTCTCTGATGCGGCGGTGGAAAAGGCGGTAGGTTTGGTGAAAAAAGGGGCGGAGAAAGCCGGTCGAGATCCCGATTCAGTTAAAGTGTGGACGGTGGTTGCTACTGTCTGTGAACCGGATGAGGAGACGTGGTTGCGATCTATTGTTGCGCGCATGGCTACCTATTTACAGGCGACTGATATTGGCAATTTGCTGATTAAGATAAATGACTGGGACATGGATGTATTGGAGAAATTCAGAGCCAATGAAACGGTGGCCAATATGTTGGGTGGGATTGACAGTGTAGCGACTCTGGATCAGCTCAAAGAGATACAAACGCTCATTCCTGACCATTGGTATCCGGCAGCGGTAGGAGACGCGCCAACCTGTGCTCAGCGTTGGGTAGACCAGTTCAACGCTGGTGCAGATGGTGTGATTATCCACGCCAGTACGCCGAAAGATTTTGAGCCGGTGTTGAACGCCTATGAAAAGATAAGGCCAGCAGAGCGTTTTGCAGGCCGTACGAACAGGCCGGGTTAAGATTTACATATTGTGCCTGAGGAATGTGTGATTTTTCTGCGCCCCTTAGATGACAGCGACACCAAAGAGCTGTTCATGAAAGTGACCTATAGCGGAGTAAATAACGAGACTGACGACACCCAGGATGATGTCATTTTTTAAGGGAACTTCTTCGCTTAGGCAGGTGGCACCGCGCCTATTGGCGGATATCAAGGCTGCCAACCCATACAATCCGAAGCCGACAAACAACACAACGGATGCTAGATCGCCATTGCTTAAGAGGTGGGCGATTGACCAGATCATAGCAGACCAGCACAGAGGATGGGCTGTAAAACGTTTTATATTAGTCGGTACAGTAGAGGCGATAAAGAGTGTAACGGCAAGCAGCATCATTGGGATGGTTAGGAATTTCGCTTGTTCTAATGGTTGCCACAGCGCTGTAAACTCAGCGGCGGATTTGCCTTTTACCACCATCACAATGGCACCTAAACTTATTAATGCGTAGATAAGCTTATACCCCTTTTCACCGAGACGGTTCAACCATTGTTGCCTGTATGTCGGGAAGCTTGGGAGTAAATGGATACACCAAAACAGAATTAGACCGCTGATGAGTAGTGACATAAGATCCTCTCAATGATTTGGACTGCTACCAGTCGTTTTCCATTATGCTCAGGTTGAGCACGCTATTATCCTAGATTTAGTGCCTTAGGCCCTCGCAGTACCCAAAGCACTTCGTGGGGCTCTAGGTTCATTGTCTAGGATTATGGCGCTGTTTATACCATGTTGAGGTGTAAGCATCACCCAGTAATTACATTCCTTACGTGCAATTCTGATGGATCGGCGCAAAAAAATGCATGAGGAAATTTATCAGGAATATTGCAGTAAACGAAATACCATGTTTTTCAAAACTACCATCCCCAATGCTTCTGCGGTTGAAAAGATGGGGCTTCATCAGGCACCCTTAGGAGCTTTCGCTAAAAGTTCGGTCGCCAACAAAGATTATCAGGAATTGTGGTCGGAGATTGATAAGGTGCTGGGGAAATTAAAGTAAAGCGATCAGAGAGCCTTCAGACTTTAAATGGTTTTGAAGAGGGGATGGCTTTGAAGGGACAACTACTGCAGCGCCCGACAAACACCTAAACCCAAACACCTAAACCCAAACAACTAGAGTACTGTTAAAAAAGGAAAGAAACACGAAATTTGCTTTAAGTTTATTATTCAGGCAGTTTCGCGGTTTTTGGCTTTTTGTTCAAATCGGTTGGCCAGACGCTGATACCTCAATTTATCGTTAAAGTCCTCAACCCGGTCGATCAGTTGATCATACACCATGGCGGTTTTGTCTGGTTGCTCCGCAGAGGTCCGGCTGGCCTCTCTGCGCAGCTGCTCAACAGTGAGCTGTTCCAGCAGTTTCATGTAGCGGTTTTCCATCGTGTAGCCCTTGTAGTGTCTAGTTATCGATTTGCTTTACATACCCTCATTAAATTTATAGCAAAGACAGGATGGCAAGGCTATATTAAAAAAACATATAAAAACATTCCTATTATAACCTGAAAACGCAACGTGTTGATGTAGATAGAGAATCCAAACGATTATATCGCATGATTTTTTGATGCGGGAGTAAAAAATTCGCCATTTGCCTGTTATAGATGACGTTGGCGAGTTGGTGCGTGTTATAAGTGATAGCGATTTTCCGCATTAAATCGATGCTTGATTAAATGCGCTGTACATCAATGCGCGTATCACGGTCAGTGTGCCCCGGCTGTAGTTGAATCACAAAGGGGCGTAGGTGATATTGCCCACCTGACAATTCAACCGGATTCAATGGCGAGGGCACCAGATTCTGGAAGCCTTTGCCGTTTTTAAATTGAAAGTTTTCCCAGGCGTGATAGACGATGGTTTGCCCCTTGCGCACAGCCTTGGAAACTTTTGCCTGTATTTCAAATTCGTCCAGATCATTGAAGACCCGCACATCATCTCCATCTTTAATGCCTCGCTCCTGCGCGTCTTCATGACTCATAAAGATGGCCGGAACACCGCGTTGCTGCCTTAACAATAAGGCCTGATCGCGTTGGTTGGAGTGAATGCTCCAGCGTGTATGCCCTCCGGTCATGATAAGGGGGTAGTCGCCGCCAGCCGTAGGCGGGTTTTTATGGATTGGCAGTTTCTCGCCAAGTTCGAGATACAATTCCTGATCAATATAGAACTGAATGCGTCGGGTCAGTGTTGGGTAAGGTACTTTGTCAAACACATGCTTGGTGAGCGGAGTGATGGTTTCATTGGGTTTGATATCGGTCATATTGCCGATGGTCGCCATCCCATGACCCAAGGATTCAAAACGATGGTGGCCTTTTTTCTTTAACTCATCAAAACTCAATCCGCCTAGGTTGCTGGCATGTTTTAGCAGTGCATCGCACACTTTGGTATCGTCAGTGTGTGAATAGGCGCCATCATTGGAAAATTTCTCATACAGTGTTTCGATTGAGCGGGTGTCTCCCCATCGGTCAGTAATTTCGCGTATGCCACGCTCTTTTGCCCGTTTGTCCACGGCTTCAGTCAAGCGCGAAATAATCTCCCAGTCACTTCGTGCTTCGTAATAAGTCGTGGCTTTTTCACCGGAGTGTATGTGGGGCATCAAGGGGCTGACCCATTTATGTTCGTCGTGCTCATACCAGGCAGCTGCCGGGAGAACATAATCTGATTGCAGCGCTGTCGATGTCATGCGGAAATCCAGCGTGACAATGGTCTCCAGTTTAGGCCACAAGTGTTTCAGCAGTTGCGGATAGCTGCGAACGCGTCGCAGTGGATTGCTGCCCAAGACAAACATCATTTTGGGGTCATTGCCGGGCCTGGGCCAGACGGATTGCCATTTGTTTTTCAGGGAAAGGTCCATATATTCCTGGGCGCTGCGCTTGGCATAGGGATCCCATTTTTGCAGATCTTTACTGACTTCCATCAGGCCACCGTGGACATACCAGAACATGGCGCCGGAGGTCATACGGCCGCTTTCTATGATATCACGGCCTTGTTCATAGATGATCATCTCTTCGGTGTAATCATCCAGTTTCCACTTGATGGTGTTTTTAATGGTCTTACCCATGTACTTAAGGGCAGCAGGGGACATCATATCCTTGAGGCTAAACATCTCGCGGATAAAGCCTTCAATCCCATCGTGATCCAGCCAGGGGAAACCGACGTAGCCGCTGCCTTTTTTACCGTAGTTGCCGGTCAGGGCAAAGACCAAGGCCTGTGTGCGCTCAACCAGATTGCCGTGGTAATACTTATCCATATTGCTTGACGTGACCATGGCGGCTGATTTGGCATTGGCAAGCAGATTGGCCAGTTCACGAATATTGGATGCCGGCGTGCCGCAAAGTGCTTCGGCTTTTTCCGGCGTGTAATCGGCTAATTGTTCGCGCAGCAGTGAAAATACGGTGCGCACGCCGACTTTACTGTTATCTTCCAGAGTGACTTCGAATCGTCCGTCCAGCGTGGGTTTTATGCCTTCCAAGGCCAGTGTTTTGCGTGGAGCCTGTTGCAGGCCGCGTTCCTGATCCCATACGTAAAAGAAATCATCACGATCACTGTCGCCGATGTCTTTTGCACGCAAAAACAGTTGATTGTCATCGCGCACTAAAAACGGCATATCCGTTTGTTCTACCAGAAATGTCTCATCAATCTGATTGTTTTTAATCAGTTCATGTGCAACCGCAAGACCCAATGCCGCATCGCAGCCGGGTTTCACTGGGAAATAAAAATCAGAGTGAACAGACGAGGCACTGAAATCCGGTGCAATACACACCAGCTTGGTGCCCGTGTAACGTGCTTCGGTGAGAAAATGGGCATTAGGGATTTGCGTGTAGAGCGGGTTGCTGCCCCAGATTAATATCAGGTCGGAGTAGAAATAATCGTCCGCCGAACGTTCAAAACTGATTTTGCCAAAGGTTTCCGCAGCGCCGCGGTGCCCGTCGCCAATTTCCGTGTTCATATCCAGAACAGTATGATCGAGCAAGACAACGTGACGTTGGTGGCCAGCCGTCATGGTGCCTTCGGTATAGAGCGGGCCCAATTCCCAGACCACGCGATCCGTGCCATCTTTCGTCATGACATCGAGCATCTTATCAGCCAGTTCGGCATTAGCCTGTTCCCAGGAAATACGTTTCCATTTCTGAGAGCCGCGAGGCCCGACGCGCTTTAGTGGATAGCGGATACGACCGGCATCATACATTCGGTCGCTAAAACAACCGCCTTTCTGACAGCCGCGAGGGTTGGCATCGGGGACTTCATCGTTGGTTGCTTCGTAGGTTGCGGACTGTTCTTCGCGCCAGACCATGCCGTCTTTGACATAAATATTCCAACAGCAATGAGCCTGGTACCAGCAGTTAACAAAATGGCTGGATTTGACGATTTTGTCCCAGGTCCATTTTTTCCGGTAAACATCACGCCAGTCCGTGTAAAGCAACGAGGGAATTTTTCTCAGGGCATCGCTTAATGGCCCTGCGTGAGCAGGCTGGGCAGGTGAGAGGGCGGTTAAACTCAAACCCATACCCGCCGCACCGGAAATGCCTGCGGCGGCAAACATAAATTTACGTCGGGAAATTCCTGAAGTCTTTTTCACAAGTAAGCAACCTTCTCAACCAGTTTGTCATCTGTTGTATGACGGGTGTTGTTTGACGGTTTTCGATTTTGTAAAAAAAGATTACAAAACCGACAGCGGTCGTTTCCCCGGAACATGGGAGATTTCATGTTCTGAATTTACAGATAGAAAAGTGAGACTCATTGATCTAGTTGTGGTTCTTGGTGATTGGTCTCAGAATTTAGTAAATGGTAACTTTCCGGTAGTATTGCGTTAAGAAAGTGATCGGTGATAGTGCCTGTTTGTTAGATTGTTGACCCTGCAAAACTTACGGTTTTTTCCATTTAATATTGCAGCCCATGCTGGGTTGCTGGTGGCTATCAATGGCTTGATGATGAATAAGTGCCTGCAGGGCAGCGCGTAGATCATGAGCGGTTACCGGTTTATCATTGCCGGGCCGTGAATCATCAAACTGTCCTCGATAAACGCATTTGAGTTCACTGTCGAACAGGAAAAAATCTGGCGTGCAGGCAGCCTGGTAGGCTTGTGCCACGGCTTGTGTTTCATCAAAGAGATAAGGAAACTGGAACCCGTTTTGTTGTGCGAACGCGGTCATTTTTTCAGGGCTGTCCGCAGGATATTCGATGATGTCATTGGCATTGATTGCCACGATGGCGATGCCTGAATTGAGGTAGTCCTGGCTAAGCTGACCCAGAGCGCTTTGCAAGTGAACAACGTAGGGGCAATGATTACAGATAAACATCACCAGCGTACCCAGCTCGCCCTTGATTTTAGACAGGCTGATCATTTTTCCCGATACGGCATCAGGCAGTGTGAAATCGGGTGCCACCGTACCCAGTGGCATCATCATGGATGGAGTCAGCACCATGGTATAGGCCTCGTAGATTTGTGTAGGGTGCGCCGCGCGCACCATCGAACTCTGCTTGTTATCGCAACTGGAGCAGGTGCCTCACTCTGCACCTGATATGCCTGCATGCTCAAATACCGTAGGGTGCAATAAGTGCAACGCATTGCATCAATAAAACTAAGGGCTGCGGAAAGAATAAATTTTCCGAGGCCCTAACTTGTTTCCAGGCTGCAGTTAATCGCAATCTCATTAACAACGGCATTGTTCGGTAAGCTTAACACAGTCGCGGTAATCTCGGCGATATCCTCTGGCTGTGTCATCTCTTGCGGGGGAAGCTGACAATGACTGGTCGCCATCGTGGTGTTAACCCAGCTTGGGCAAAGGGCTGTGACGCGAATACCGTCTTCCCAGCCGATATTGCGCATGCTGTGACTCAGCGCGAGTTGCGCGTATTTTGTCATGGCATAACCCGCTGACATGCCTTTAACTCGTTTTCCCGACATGCTGACAATATTGATAATGCGTCCCTCACCGGATTGGCGCAGATGGGGGAGCGCGGTGCGAGTCAAACGCATTGTGCCTTTGACATTGACATCCCACATCTCATCCAGTGGCGATTCATCAGCATCCTCAAGCTGATAAATCCGTAAAATGCCGGCCGCATTTACCAGACCATCAATGCGACCGAAATGGGCAATGGTTTTTTCGACCCAGCTTGCTGCGGAATTCATTTCTTGCGCATCGTATTGATGAATCAATAACTGGTCGGAGGGCGTAAGTTGGGTGTCAGAAAACTGCTCGGGTTCTCGCATACCCAGACTCAGGCGATAATGCGTGGAGTGAAGCTTTTTAGCGATCTGAAGTCCGATGCCACGATTGGCACCGCTGATTAAGATAACATTTTCCATAGCATACCTTTATCAAAATAAAATAATGTATCAATCATATAACTTGGCGATTGCCAATGGGATAGCATGTTCAACCCGATAGATTCTGCTGCCAAGATGAACTTGCGTAAAGTCGGCTGCTTTAAATTTTTCCACTTCGTAAGGAATAAAACCGCCTTCAGGTCCAATGATCAGTGTAATGGCTTCATTGTGTTGATGAGGGCAGGGCAGGGCATCACCCGGATGGCATAACAATTTGTGGCTGTTATTGCTGATGTCGGGCAATTGATCCTCAACAAACGGCTTAAAAAAACGGTGAAAGTGAACAGTCGGCAAGACAGTGTCTTTGGCCTGTTCCAAACCGGCAATGAAATGCTCTTGTTGAACCGATTCCTCCAAGGCGGGAGACTGCCAATAACTTTTCTCTACCCGATAACTGTGAATAAAATGTAATTGTTTGATGCCCAATTCCGCACTGAGTCGTAGAATGCGCCGGAACATTTTAGGCCGGGGTAGGGCCACAATCAGGGTTAAGGGCAATGGCGGCGGCGGGGATTGATGCAGCGAGACATCCATGATCAGTTCAGATTTGGAAAGGGTTATAATTCGACCTTCGCCCAATGAGCCATTGAGTTTGCCCGCTCGCAGAGTATCGCCTTCCTGCGCCTGATGAACCTGGAGAACATGCTTCAAGCGGCGATCACGCAGGCAGACTCGGTGCTCGTCGATAAAATCAGAATCAAACAGAATCAGCAGGTTCATTGTTTGCCCGTTGAATTACCCGCTGAGGACTCAGTGCACAAGCTGCCCCATAAGTCGTATTCATCGGAATGTTCGATTTTAACCGTGACAAGATCACCGGATTTTACGGAAAATTCTTCATTTAAATAGACCATGCCGTCAATTTCCGGTGCATCGGCAGCAGAGCGACCGATAGCGCCTTCATCATCAACTTCATCGATTAAGACCGAAAGGGTTTTACCGATTTTGGCTTGCAGTTTTTGTTTGGATATTTCCTGCTGGGTTTGCATAAACTGATCCCAGCGCTGTTGTTTGACTTCATCGCTGATTTGGTTGGGCAGATCATTGGCGCTGGCGCCATCGACAGGTGAGTATTGAAAACAGCCCACTCTGTCGAGTTGTGCGTCCTGCAAAAAATCCAGCAGCATCTGAAAATCATCGTCTGTTTCACCGGGAAAGCCGACAATAAAGGTGCTGCGCAGAGTAATGTCTGGGCAGATGCTACGCCAGGCTTGAATGCGGGCCAGAGTGTCTTCGCTGGCGGCGGGGCGTTTCATGCGCGCCAATACAGAGGGGCTGGCGTGTTGAAACGGGACGTCGAGGTAGGGCAGGATTTTACCCTCCGCCATTAAAGGAATAACATCATCGACGTGAGGGTAGGGGTAGATATAGTGCAGTCGCACCCAGACACCCATATCACCCAATGCTTCGCAAAGGGTTTGCATGCGTGTTTTAAGTGGCCGTCCCTGCCAAAACCCGGTCTGATATTTAAGGTCAACGCCGTAGGCGCTGGTATCCTGAGAGATTACTAATAACTCTTTGACACCGGCATCCACCAACCCCTGCGCCTCTGATAACACATCGCCTATGGGTCGGCTGACCAGATCACCACGTAAGTCGGGAATGATGCAAAAGCTGCAGCGGTGATTACAGCCTTCAGAAATTTTTAAATACGCATAATGGCGCGGGGTGAGCTTAATGCCTTGCGGCGGCACAATGTCTTGATGAGGATCATGCATCGGTTCTATCGGCAACCATTCGTGCACGGCACCCACCACCTCTTCATAGGCCTGTGGCCCCGTCACCTTGAGAATATCTGGGTGTGCGGATTGAATCGCTTGAGCATCCTTACCCTTACCCATGCAGCCCGTCACGATCACCCTGCCGTTTTCTGCCATGGCCTCGTTGATGGCGGCCAGCGACTCTGCCTTGGCGCTGTCGATAAACCCGCAGGTATTGACGACAACCACGTCGGCTTCTTCGTAATTGGGGACAATATCGTAGCCGTCCAGCTTTAATTGCGTGAGAATTCGTTCTGAATCCACCAAGGCTTTCGGGCAGCCTAAACTGATGAATCCTATACGTTTATTGGTTTCTCCAGCAGTTTCAAAGACTTCCATGCCATCTTTCATCGAATTTTCGGTGCTATTGGCACTGGAATCGTTCTTATCGCTCATATACAGCTCAGTTTTGGGGTGCTTCAAATAATGGCGGCGATTATAACGAAAATCGTTGATGAAATATGCAGCTGGGTGTATTGCTGTACGTATATGCCTGAGAAACAATACAAAAAATACTTGTTAATTATTGTTATCTGTAAGACATTAAAGGCTTAAACATGAAGTTTGAGCACTGGTCACAGCTAAAAAGCCGTTGCCCTTGCACGTTCTTTCGCAGCTCATGGGACATTCTGACACCAAAACGACCGAAATCTATTTACAGGTCGTTGGCGAAGAAAAACGCCAGCTGGTAGCCGATGCCTGGGAAGGGTAAATGACATAATGTAACGGGTTGCGCAACCCGCAACTTTGGAATATGCTGAGGTCAACAATGATCAAAACCTTTAAACACAAAGGTCTGAAGAAGTTTTTTGAAAGTGGCAGTACTGCGGGTATTCGGGCGGCACACAGCACCAACATTCGGGATCGACTGACCTTTTTACATACGGCCACCTGCATAGAGGATATGGACTTGCCTGGGTATCGCCTCCACGAGCTGAAAGGGAAGGTGGCAGGGCACTGGGCTGTCGATGTGAGCGGTAACTGGCGAATTGTGTTTAAGTTTGAAAATGGTGATGCTTACGTTGTGAGCTATGAGGACTACCACTGATGGAAATTCAACAACACAACCCTCCGCACCCTGGTGGGATGATCGAACGTACCTACATTGAGCCATTCAAAGAAGTCACAGCGGCAAGTATCGCTCGTGAACTCGGCGTTTCTAAGAGCACCTTTAGCCGCCTACTTGCAGGTAAATCAGATATTACACCAGAGATGGCTGTGAGACTGTCGGCAGTACTGGGCCGATCGGCAGAAAGCTGGCTGCTGATGCAGGATAATTATGATCTCTGGAAGGCACGCCAAGCCGTTGATACTAATAAGCTACAGCGTTTCGACTTTAACCAGGTGGCGTGAATCAAACACTAACGGAACAGCCGTGCATGCAAATATCGGCGCACCACTGTATTTCCCAAAAATATCCCAAAAATAATAGGGCGGCTGTAACTGATTGAAATATAGCAAGATAAAATCGGGGAAAATTAAGGTGAATTCTGTGAGGGATTCACCCTTTTTCTTTTCAAGCATTGCGCAATTGTTCATAACCCGGTAGATTTGCCTTCCTTTTTTACAAAGACCGCTAGAGGAGTTGTATCTTGGAAATTGCTTGTCTTGATTTGGAAGGTGTGTTGGTTCCTGAAATTTGGATAGCCTTTTCAGAGCTGACGGGGATTGAAGAATTAAGAGCCACCACACGGGACATTCCCGATTATGATGTCTTGATGAAGCAGCGTCTGAGATTGTTAAATGAGCATCATTTGGGATTGCCTGATATCCAAAAGGTGATTGCTGAGTTGAGTCCCATGGACGGTGCGGTTGAGTTTGTCGATTGGCTCAGAGAGCGTTTTCAGGTAGTCATCCTGTCTGATACTTTTTACGAATTTTCCAAACCCTTAATGCGCCAGCTTGGTTGGCCCACGCTTTTATGCCATCGTTTGGATGTGGACGAGCAAGGGAAGGTGGTTGACTATAAACTACGGCAAAAAGATCCGAAGCGGCAGTGTGTGAAAGCGTTTCATGGCCTGAATTATCGAGTGATTGCGGCGGGTGATTCTTACAATGATACAACCATGCTGAAAGAAGCGAATGCAGGAATTTTGTTTAAAGCGCCGCAAAATGTGACTGAAGAATTTCCACAGTTTCCGGCGGTCAATGAATATGCAGAGCTTAAAGCTGAGTTCATAAAAGCCAGTGAGCGCTCTTTAGCTATGTAGTGCGCTTTAGCCATGCAGTGCGCTTTAGGGCCGCAGTATCAGTTTATAGAGATTCAAGCACAGACAGAATTGGCTGAATCTTGTCGATAGATTCCTGGTATTCCATTGAGCATTGGGAATCTGACACGATACCGCCACCTCCCCAGCAGTAGATGTTTTCGCCGTGACGAAGTACCGTGCGAATCGTAATATTGCTATCAAGCCGACCGTCTGCGCTCAAGCAGATAATGGAACCACAGTAAAAACCACGACGGCAGGGTTCGAGTTCTTCGATAATTTCCATTGCCCTGATTTTCGGCGCACCTGTGATTGAGCCGCCCGGAAAGCAGGCCTGCAAAAGCGATAAGGCGGATTCTTCTGGGCTGAGTTTTCCCCTGATAGTACTGACCATGTGATGTACGTTGGTGAATGATTCTATAGCAAATAGTTTTTCAACTGACACTGAACCGGGTACGCAGCACCTTCCTAGGTCATTACGCAATAAGTCGACTATCATCAGGTTTTCAGCTCGGTCCTTGAGGCTGGATTCAAGTTGTCTTTTAAGGTTTTGGTCTTCATGCGAATTATGACTGCGCGGTCGTGTGCCTTTGATGGGTTTTGTTTCAACCCATCCGTTTTGAACCTTCAAAAAACGTTCCGGTGAAAAGCTCAACACCTGCATATCACCGAGATCCAGATAGGCTGAAAAAGGCGAGTGCAGTTGCTCCCGAACAGCTTGATAAGCTGCCCATGAAGAACCGTCACAGTCTGTGCTAAATCGTTGGGCCAGGTTTACCTGATAGCAATCTCCATCGCGGATATAGTCCTGAATGGTAAAAAATGCCTTCTCATACTCATCGATTTGCCATTGCTTGCTAAATGGCGATCTGAGTTTGAACGTGTGCGGGATAGGGCAGGGGGCGCGTGCGATGCAATCTTTGACTTTGGATAATACTGCAGGTGAGCAGCTCGGTTGAGCAACAAGCCATGTCTGCTTGAGCTGGTGGTCCTGCACGATTGCCCAGAGATAAATGCCTGCAAACAGGACTGGTGCCGGAATATCTGCGGCTGCATGAGCTGGAATGCGCTCGAATTGACGGCCAAGATCATAAGAAAAAATGCCGAGAGCACCGCCAATAAACGGTAACCAGCAGCTGTCTGCTTGTTCCGTGCACAGTTGTGCAAGCATGGACTGCAGAATCTGCAGGGGTGGATCTTCACTGTATTGGACAGTATCCAAATGTTGGATGCGTGTCCTATAAGAATCACTATCAGAATCTGTTCGAAGTGTAGTAATTGGGGCTGCCGATATAATGTCGTAGCGGCTTTGTGCTGATAAGTGACTGCCGCTATCAAGGAATACTGGATAATCCCAGTCAACAAAACAGCTCATAGTGCTCAGACTATCGCTGCTATGAGGTAGCTGCTCCAGGTAAAGTTTAGACATTACGGGCCAAATTGAATAATAAGCGATCAGACTTGGAGATGCTGGCTGTTTTCGAGGGAAAAATTGTCACTGAAACCTGCCTGCAGGCGCTTGGAATAGAGTTCGCGATTTTACTTGCAAATCAGACCCTTGATCCAGTTAATTGGCAATTGAATTGGGGGGCATCTGACAGGGTTTTAAATTGACAAAAAGCCACGATGCAATTAAGGTTAGCTGCTTTTTGACAATGGCCGGTAAGCACCCAAACAGGGGCAGAATACGACAATAGCGGGCCGAAATTCAAGTATTCAGGTGTAATAAGGTGGTTAAAGGATTTGTCGCGGTGAAAGCGGCAAGCTGAAATTGGACTGAGGCGGACGCAGTCAAATCCGGGGGTGGTCATAATTGAATGGAAAAAATTGAATGGAAAAAATTGAATGGAAAAAAAACGGACGCCTTACTTTGTTTCCATTACTTCGTTTGTTCAAACAATAAATTCAGTGACCGTTTTCAAATGTTTATGTGTTTAGTAGTGATGACGTCAATCACTGCGTGAATACCAATAAAATCTGTTTTATTGATTCTATGTGTAAATACACTTTTGAGATTTTGACAATATGACTAAGCTAAGCCAAGTATTGCCATCATTGGACAATCCCTTTGATGAAAAGGAGGAATTGGAGTTCAGTATTCCCGGGCAAATATCCTATGAGCCGGGCATCTACGAAGCTTCACTAAAGGATGGTCACGAATTAATCAAACGCCCTTTTAAGGCAGCCGGTATTGCCAATCTGCAGAAGCAACACCTGAAAAAACGTATGACCATCTGGGAGCGTATTCGGGTTCTGTCTGACGAAGAGCCAACGGTTTTGTTCCAGAATTGGGGTCCCAATCTTGACGGTGCCTCTTTGGTAACGGCCATTATTAAAATACGTGGGCGAGACGTGGCGCTGTATGGGCATGACTTCACGCTTCGAGCTGGTTCCATGGATGCAACAAATGGCAAAAAACTGGCTCGTTTGTTTGAACTGGCAGCGAAACGTCGTATTCCTGTGGTGGGACTGAATGATAGTGCAGGCGCTTTTGTGCCTGCAGGTGTTGGTGGCCTTGACGGTTATGCTGAGGCATTTACCGCGCTACGGAAGATCAGCGGCATTGTGCCGAGCATCATGTGCATGTTTGGTTTTAACGCAGGTGGAGGCTCTTATCTGCCGCGCCAGGGCAGTTTTATGATTCAACCACTCGGAACCTTTTTTGGCTTGACGGGTCCGGGTGTTGTGAAATCAGTGTTAGGTGAGGATGTCACCCCTGATGAACTCGGTGGTCCTGGCGTTCATAGCCAATCTGGTGTAACAGATTATGTCGTAGAAAATGAAGTGGCGGCCCTGATCCGTGTGATTCAACTCCTTGACTATCTGCCCAATAATAATGGCGAGTTGGCGCCTTACAGGGAAACATCAGACCCGATTGATCGTAAGACCTGGGATATTGATATTCTGTTGAAGAAGGCTTTCAATTCACCCACTGGCTTCAATACACCTTTTGATGTCAGCATTATGATTCAGCAGATCTGTGATCATGGTGACTTTTTTGAATTTCAACCGGAAAGGGCGCGTAACACGATTTGTGCCTTTGGCCGAATGGGCGGCGATGTTGTGGGATTTGTTGCCAATAACAGTGCGGTTGCCTCGGGGCAGATAGATATTGATGCAGCCTACAAGAATACCCGTTTTATCCGTTTCTGCAATATTTACAATATTCCAATGATCTTTATGGAAGACACCACTGGCTTCCTTCCGGGTCGCGAGCAGGAAAGCAGAGGTATCGTACAGGCCGGTCGAGCCATGCTGGATGCCATCGTGGATCTGCGCACACCGCGTATTCTGTTGATTATTCGTAATGCGTTTGGTGGTGCCTATGCTTCTTACAATAATTATCCAACAGGTGCCGATTTAGTTATTGCACTTCCGACTACACGGGCTGCGGTGATGGGGCCTGCCGGGGTTGAATTTGTCTATAAAAATGAGTTAAGAGCGATAAGAGGTAAGGTTAAATCCTGTACGAAAGAAGCACTTGAGGTACATTTGGCTGAAGGGCTCCCCGAAGAAGAAGCGAAAGCTGCAGCAAAACAATCCGTTCAAGAGTGGTTGCGGGAAGAAGAGGCGTTACTGGCAGCACGTTACGAAAAAGAGCTGATGAATCCGAAAGAAGCGCTTAGTCTTGGATCCATTTCGCAGATTGTTATGCCTTCTGATTTGCGCAAGGTGCTAATAGGAAATCTACAGTTCCATCTCAAGCACTACCAGCCTGAACCTATGCCGGGTGTACAGCGAGAGTTCCACTAATTATTGATAGCTAGAGCGATGGCTTATGAGTGTCGTAGAAGAATTCAAAGAGGTTACTACAGTGTCAGCCAGTAATGATTATTATGCTAACAACCCGCTTGTCCATGCGGATCGACGGTGCGCCAATAGTGCTTCGCAATGGGTAAGTAGTTTTGCATGTGAGGATATAAGGCCGCTGATTATTTGCCGGGGGCCGATTCGAAAGGAAGCAATGGATGTCTTTGAAGAAATGGGAATCACCCAGTGCGGAATTCTCCTCTCGGAAAAGGACTCGATTACCTACAACAACGCCCTGGCACCGGAATTGCGTCAGTTGACGGACCCGGATCGTGTTCATCGCGTGCCTGACTACAGTGGGGCGAGCAAGGAAGAACGACAACAGCGTATTGAACAGATCATTCAAATTGCGAAAGACAATGGATATAACTCGATCTTTGCCGGATATGGTTTTATGGCCGAAGATGAAGAGATGGTTCGGTCTATGGAAAAAGCTGGACTGAATTTTATCGGTCCTTGTTCCAAAACGGTTCACGATGCCGGACTGAAAGATGAAGCGAAACGCACAGCGCTTAAAGTGGGCGTTAGTGTAACGCCCGGTATTGATAATGCCACTTCGCTAACCTTATTGGCAAAGTATCCTGATGCGGCAGCGTTAAAGAAACTGGTGCAAGATGAAGCACTGGCGTTGAGCGTTGATCTTGATGACTCATCGATAGAGTTGATCGATAAAGTCGATGCGGTTTTATCGGCTTCTTATGAAAAGGGCATTGATCTGTTTTCAATTGATGAAATGTCGGAACAGGTTGTATTGGCGGTTACTCGCATGTATGAGGAGTATCCGCAAAACCGTATTCGACTGAAAGCCATTGGTGGTGGTGGTGGAAAAGGCCAACGAATACTGGTCGCCCCTGATGCCTATGAGGGAACACAGGAGGAGCGTGTTCAGCAGGCCGCCGAAAAGGCGCCGGGCTTTGTGCTGGAAATTCTCAATGAAGTGAAAACGACCGGTGTCGGCGATAATAAAAATGTCTTGATCGAATTAAATATAGAAACGACACGGCATCAGGAAATTCAGGTGGTGGGTAATGGCGACTGGTGTGTCACACTGGGTGGTCGTGACTGTTCCCTGCAAATGCACGAACAGAAATTGCTGGAAGTATCGGTCACACATGAAGATCTTGTCAAAGCTCATGCTGCTGCAGAAGAGGCGGGGCAGACCGAGACAAGCAAAATCCTGCGGCAGGACATTAAAACACTGGATGCCATGGAGTCTGAGTCGGCACGTTTTGGTGCGGCAGTAGGGCTTGATTCCGTGTCGACCTTCGAATGTATTGTTGATCGTGACAAACATTTCTTTATGGAAATGAATACACGCATACAGGTTGAACACAGGGTTACAGAATTATGTTATGGCCTGACTTTCACTAATCCCGATGATGCGAACGATTCTTTTAACGTTGAATCTTTGGTTGAATTGATGGTATTGCTGGCACGCCACGGCGATCGACTGCCAAAGCCAGAACGTTACGCAAGGCATAACGCCTCTGTTGAGGCGCGCCTGAATGCAACAAACCATGCGCTTCAACCACACGCGGGTGGTATTATCAAGAAGTGGTCTGATCCGGTTGAAAATGAAATTCGTGATGATCAGGGTATCAGTATGCACAACCCTGATACCGACATATTTATGAGCTATCGCCTGGCCGGTGCGTATGACAGTAATGTGGCATTGTTGTTGACTGTTGGGGATGATCGCCTTAGTACCTACCGTCAAATGTCGGAAATTATACGGCGCACTATTCTTAAAGGCGTCGATTTACATACAAATCTTGAATTCCATTACGGTTTGGTCAACTGGTTTATTGGTAATAATATCAACGCCCGGCCAACAACCCGCTTTATCGTGCCGTATTTAACAGCGGTGGGTATGTTAAAGCAGCAGGTCGATCAGGTTGATTTGGATCTCACTTTTAATCAAATCAGTAAAGTTCATCTTTCTGAAGGTAATGATAAAGAGCATAGTGATGCAATACTCAATGCGTTGACGCGTAAGCGAACCTTGTTGTTGCGTCCGTTAGAAAAGCTGTTTGAGCAACCTCATGTACTGGCTGGCTGGTTAAGTTTGAACAAGTCCAATTTTAAGCTGGAAGAGGGTAAAGTCGTCTGGTTGGAAAATCCGATCAAGATCCTGGCCGATCTCTATCAGTTCCTTTATATGGAATACAAAGATAAGGTGCCGGCTGCCTATGTGATTTGGGGGCATGACCGATATTTGCTGCAGGATGCCTTAAGTTTTTATGATACCTTGGAGAGCAAGCTCGGTGTTTCTGATTATTCTGAATTGCTTGCCTGTTTGGATAATACGACAGCGCCGTCAGCTATTGATGAAGAACAATGGCAAGCAGTGCGCAATGCACATGCGGGTTATCAGGTAGGCACAGAGGTTATGAATCTTCTTCCTTATATAGCCGATTCAACCGGTTATTACGATCTGAGTGTTAATGATGATTTGACGATCAATATTCCTGATGGACTTACTGATGAAGAAACACAGCAACAAATGGCTAAGGTTTTAGCTCCACCACCTACTGCGAAATCAGATGAGATTCTGGCCAGCAGCGGCGGTATGTTTTATCCCCGCGAAGCACCCGGTATGGACCCCTTTGTTGTTGAAGGTCAGCATTTCAACGAGGGTGATCCACTGTATATTGTTGAAGTCATGAAAATGTTCAACAAGGTGTATGCACCCTTTTCAGGCACTATTGATAAGATAATGGTTGATGCTGATGGAACGATTATCAGCAAGGGACAAACTGTCTTTAAAGTAACACCGGACGAGAGAATCGTTATT
Organism: Gammaproteobacteria bacterium; assembly: GCA_003353945.1. Taxonomy (GTDB): domain Bacteria; phylum Pseudomonadota; class Gammaproteobacteria; order Pseudomonadales; family PIVM01; genus PIVM01. The sequence goes on along the minus strand of PIVM01000010.1, from coordinate 15,136 downwards.
GAATCGCCTGAAGAAGTACAGGAGCGCAAGAAACGTTTTGCCAAAGCGTTTTTGGCGTGCATTTAACACTGGTATGACAAACGGGCGTGATCAATGCCCTTTTTGTTTTTTGTAAAATGAGAGCAGAGAATTATGATTGTTGCACTAGACCATGTTGCTATTGCCGTTCCTGAACTGGAAGAGTCGATTAAGCGTTTTATGGATGATTTTGGGTTGGAGTATAAAGGGACAGAAGATGTCGCTGCGGCAAAAACATCGACCGCCTTTTTTCCTTTACCCGAAACCAGTATTGAACTGGTCAGTCCCTTGAATGGCGAGGGACCCATTGCAAAATACCTGGAAAAGAAAGGTGGCGGTTTGCATCATATCTGTTTTCGCACTGACGATATTGTTGCAGATATAGAACACCTGCAAGCGAAGGGGTATCAGTTTTTATCAGAAGAGCCTTCAAAAGGCGCTCATGATTCACTTGTTATCTTTATTCATCCCAAATCCTGTGGTGGCGTGCTGATAGAGTTAAATCAACCCAGTGATGCGCATTAAAAATTCGGGCAAAAAAATCAATTATTGGCAGCAGAGGTGAACCATGGCTGAGAAATACAAACCAGAAGCAGCAAGTGTCGAACAATGGCAAGCATTGGCTGAGAAACAGCTACGGGGTAAACCACTGGATGATTTAACCTGGCATACACCTGAAGGGATCGACATCAAGCCCCTGTATACCCAAGATGATCTGGCAGGGTTGGAATATGCCAATACGATGCCAGGGGTTGAGCCTTTTGTGCGTGGCCCTCAGGCAACCATGTATGCCGGTAGGCCCTGGACCATTCGTCAGTATGCCGGTTTTTCAACGGCAGAAGAATCCAATGCGTTTTATCGCAAGGCGCTGGCTGCCGGTGGGCAGGGCGTGTCAGTTGCTTTCGATCTGGCAACTCATCGTGGTTATGATTCTGATCACCCTCGCGTCGCTGGTGATGTTGGTAAGGCTGGTGTTGCCATCGACAGTGTTGAGGATATGAAAATTTTATTCGATGAGATTCCATTGGATAAGGTGTCGGTTTCAATGACCATGAACGGTGCGGTATTACCTGTGTTGGCCGGGTATATTGTTTCTGCAGAAGAGCAGGGCGTTGGGCAGGACAAGCTCTCGGGCACCATTCAGAATGATATTCTCAAAGAGTTTATGGTGCGTAATACCTACATATACCCGCCAGAGCCTTCGATGAAAATCATTGGCGATATTATTGCGTATTGTTCAGAGAATATGCCGAAATTCAATACCATCTCGATTTCTGGCTACCATATACAGGAAGCGGGTGCCGATGCTGCGTTAGAGCTGGCTTACACTTTGGCAGATGGCAAGGAGTATATTCGCACAGCGATTAAGGCTGGTTTGGATATCGATGCCTTTGCGCCGCGTTTATCTTTCTTTTTCGGTATTGGTATGAACTTCTATATGGAAGTGGCAAAACTGCGCGCTGCACGTTTGTTGTGGACCAGGATAGTCGATGAGTTTAATCCCAAGAACGTGAAATCCAAGATGCTACGTACACACTGTCAGACCTCGGGTTGGTCACTGACAGAACAGGACCCGTACAACAATGTAGTGCGTACAACAATAGAAGCGATGGCCGCAGTATTTGGTGGCACACAATCACTGCACACCAATGCGTTGGACGAAGCCATTGCGTTGCCAACAGAATTTTCTGCACGTATTGCGCGAAATACGCAGATTCTTATTCAGGAAGAATCCGGTATTACTAAGGTGGTTGACCCATGGGGCGGCTCCTATTTTATGGAGAATCTGACTCAGCAAATTGCGGACAAAGCCTGGGCGTTGATCGAAGAGGTCGAAGAGCGCGGTGGCATGGCCAAGGCGATTGAGACCGGTATGCCGAAAATGCGTATTGAAGAATCTGCCGCGAAAAAACAGGCTCGAATTGATCTGGGTGAAGACGTGATTGTTGGCGTAAACAAATACCAGATTGACTCGGAAGATGAAGTCGAAGTACTGGATATTGATAATAATGCAGTGCGGGAATCTCAGTTAAAACGCCTGGGTGAAATTAAATCAAGCCGTGATGAAAAGGCCGTTGAAGCAGCATTAGAAGCATTGTATCAGTGCGCCGTTAGCGGTGAAGGAAACTTGCTGGATCTGGCTGTTAAGGCAACGCGTGCTCGCGCAACGGTGGGTGAGATCAGTTCTGCACTTGAGAAAGACTGGGGGCGTTATAATGCGCAGGCGCAAACCATCTCGGGCGTTTACGGCAGTGCCTATCAGAATGATGGCGAATGGCAGGAGATGAAAAAAGACATTGACGGTTTTGTTGAGCGTAATGGACGCAGACCTCGTATGCTGGTCGCGAAAATGGGGCAGGACGGCCATGATCGCGGTGCCAAGGTCATTGCCACAGCATTTGCCGACGTGGGTTTTGATATCGATTTATCACCGATGTTTTCCACCCCCGAGGAAGTAGCCAAGCAAGCCATTGAAAATGATGTGCACGTGGTAGGTGCTTCATCCCAGGCAGCTGGTCATAAGACGCTGGTACCACAGCTGATTGAAGAACTGAAAAAGCAAGGTGCTGATGACATTATGGTTGTTGCCGGAGGCGTTATTCCACAGCAGGATTATGATGAACTCTATGCGGCAGGTGTAAAAGGCATTTTTGGACCCGGCACACCCATTCCCAAAGCAGCCCGGAAAGTACTGGATGAGTTAAAAAAGATGAACAAAGCCTGACTCTGTGCCCAAGACGGAGTGCTTAATATGCTTCGCAGGCTCTGCATTATGAGTCTGCGTGTATTTCATGTAAGTCAGGTTTTCAAAACGAGACGCTTTGGCTCACCGGCTACCCCAATCGGAAGGCCGAACCCCCTCTCCTGTAAACGGGGAGGAGGCTGTTTCGCCCCCTTTTTGTAATACCCTCATCGCTGGGGTAAGAAAATACAGAGTCTTCATATACAAGGTGCACCATTGAATCCCATCGATATCGACAAGCTGAGAAAAGGTGAACGCCGCTCGCTGGCCAAAGCGATCACCTTGGTAGAAAGTAAGCTGGAGAAACATCGAGAAATTGCTCAGGTTTTGCTAGAGGAGGTTATTGTGCATTCCGGGCACAGTATTCGCATTGGTATTACAGGTATTCCGGGCGTTGGCAAATCCACGTTTATTGAAGCTTTTGGCATGTACCTGATTGAGCAAGGCAAGAAGGTGGCAGTTCTAGCCGTTGATCCCAGCTCACCCGTGGCTGGGGGCAGTATTCTTGGGGATAAGACCAGGATGGAGCTGCTGTCGCGTGAATACAATGCGTTTATCCGACCCTCACCCTCTGAGGGGGCGCTAGGCGGCGTTGCGCATAAAACGCGGGAAACCATGTTGCTGTGCGAAGCGGCGGGCTATGACGTCATTATTGTGGAGACGGTGGGCGTCGGTCAGTCCGAATATGAAGTTGCTAGTATGGTGGATTTCTTTTTAGTGTTGATGATGCCAAATGCCGGTGACGAACTGCAGGGTATAAAAAAAGGCATTATGGAACTGGCTGATGCGCTGGTGATTAACAAAGCGGATGGTGAAAGCGTCAATTTGGCGGAGCAGACAAGACGACAGTATCAGAATGCCGTCAACCTGTTGCATCACAATTCATTCTGGACACCCCAAGTCATGACGTGTTCCTCGCTTGTTAAAGACAGGATTGATGCGGTCTGGTCAATGATCGGGGAATTTCATAGCCAGGCTCAAGAGCAGAATACATTCAATCAAAAACGGGTGAAACAAAATACGGAATGGATGCGCCGCTTGATGCATGAAATGATTGAGTTAAGACTGGATCAAAATCAGCAGATACGCCAACGATATCCTCAGCTTGAAGCGCAGGTCACCCAGGGAGCAACAACACCCTATGCAGCAGCCAAACAAATTGTCGATATGCTGTAAATTAGTAATGTTAAAGGTGATTACGCATTGTTTGAATGATCGCGCATATAGTGTCTAGAATGTGTCGAGATTATACCTGTAATAGATTGATAATAAACAAATATACTATTACTCTCCCTCGGTTTCTGTTGTTGCCCCCCATTGAACCTAGAAAACTCAGTTGAACCTACTGCGAGGGTCTAATGCACTAAATCTAGAAGTTTTTCCAAAATTTTGAACTCACCGTATGGGTGATACTGCTTTCGTTCAAAATTGTAGAAAAAAACTCCTATCTTCAGCACATTAGTCCCTCTCGCTACGATTCAACTGAGTTTTCTAGGTTGAATGAAAACCATTGCTAACGTATTTGCTAAAGCAGTGCGCTGGATATTTTTCCTCGCCGGTGAGAGAATACACCTAATAAAAAAACAATAATGTCGAAAAGAGAGTGAAGCAGGATGTCTCAGATAGTTTTCAGATATGGATTTGCATTTCTTATATTGATCATTGTTGGTTGCAGTAATGACTCAGGCAGTGATTCAGGTGGTGATTCCAAATTAGCAGAAAATGAACGGGTTGCCTGTTCACTTGATGATGTGTCGGATGGTGTGACCTGTGACAAGCAGTACCACATGCTGTCGTTTAACCCTGAAGCGGCGAGCTTTGGTTTTTATGACGTTGGTTTGGCTCAGGATAGTATGACGATACTGCCAGATGCGAGATCAGTCGAAGGAGACGATGCGCCCTCTTCGCAAATACTCGCCTGGCCTGATGAAACTGATATCCCCGGTGTCGTATCTATTGGTGAAAGTTCATGGGGGATGCAGAGTGTTGATGGTTCAGTAATAGTTGCACCGTTAAATATGCCTGTATCTGAGCAATCAGGTATGTCGGTTCTGTATCAGAAGTCCTTATCAGCGGATTCAAGTTTGTTGGATGGACAACAATTTTCCTGTTCTGGTATTAAGACCAGGAAGTTTTTACCTAACCTTCCGGTCAGGGTACGATTACAATTCAAAATACTTGCAGATGGACAGGATCAATTGCGTTGGGATATGCGTTTTTTGCACTCGGTTTTTATTGAAGAAAATAAAGAGTTGATTGAATCACTCACCAATTTTTCAGAACTAAACCCAATTGAAATCACAGTCGAAAAGCAAGAATCCGAACAAGATGATGGATTTCAGACCTATGTGAACGAGTCTGTTTTTAATGTATCTGAAGACGGGCGTGTTGATATTGCCTCGGATTCAGGGCTGAAGTTGACTGGATTTATGGATCAGTCAGGGCAGCTGTTATCGCTTGTAGAAACCAATTCGACGGGCTTTTTCGAGATGGTTCTCAATTGTGTCAAAGAATCTACAGATTCAACGCCGGAGTTTAATGGTCAATATTTGCGAAGTCATGTTGCCGTTGATCCTTTTGCAGCAGCCGATCACACGAGTATTGCTCAGGCGAACGTGCTAAGTGTTGAGGCTGTTGATGAAACTGAATTAATTCTCGATGATGATGGTGATGGTGATAGTGAAGCAAACCAGTCTTCCTGGGTATATGAAATAAAACCCAATGGTGAATTTCTCATTGATCAAATCTTTGCTGATGCAATGTTGAGTCCGGATGGGCAGTTTATGATTTCAACAGCACTTGATTTCACTTCGGAACAATTCAGTTACGATCTGGGTTTTGCTATTCAGAACTAAAAATAACAGTTTGCCAAGAATAAGAGGAACACGCCTTAGCATGAAGGCCATCACCGAAATGCTTATCGCCAAAAAGCTTGCTAGAGCGGATGTGTTGCTCAACGGCTCGCGAGATTGGGATATTACCTTGCGTGATACAAGTGCTTTGAATCGTATTGCATTCATGGGATCCCTTGGTTTTGGCGAAACCTATGTGGATGGACAATGGGATACGCCTAAACTGGATCAGTTGATTGACAAGATATACAGCTCAGGTATTGCCGGCCGTAAACGAGCGCTTCCTTATCAATATGCCAGAGTTCAGCAGTTTTTCATTAATCAGCAAACCCGGCGACGTTCCAAAAAGGTAGGTGAGGAACATTATGACCTAGGTAATGATTTTTACGAAAAAATGTTATGTAGCCGTATGATGTATACCTGTGCTTATTGGGAGGGAGCCAATAATCTTGAAGAAGCACAAGAAAAGAAGCTGGACCTTATTTGCCGAAAACTGCAGCTTCAACCAGGTATGCGGGTATTAGATCTTGGTTGTGGTTGGGGCGGCGCAGCAAAATACATGGCTGAAACCTATGGGGTAGAGGTCGTTGCTATTACTATATCGAAGGAACAGGCCAGCTGGGGGCAAAGCAAAGCGCAAGGTCTGCCGGTAGATATCCGTCACGGTGATTATCGGGAAATTCGCCAAGAAAAGCAGATGTTTGATCGAGTGGTCAGCATAGGGCTAATGGAACATGTAGGTCCAAAAAACTACGCTACTTTAATCAATCTGGTAAAAGATAAAATGGTAGATGATGGACTGGCGCTGATTCATACCATTGGTCGAAAAGCGGAAGATAAAGTGACTGATCCTTGGTTTACCCGTTATATTTTTCCCAACGGTCACATTCCATCAATGGGACAGATTTCTCAAGCCGTCAGTAATACCTTGGTTATCGAAGATGTTCACAATATCGGATATCACTACGACAAGACGCTGATGGCCTGGTACGATAATTTCGTTGCACACTGGGATCAATTTAAGGATCAGTACCCCGAACACTTTTTCAGAATGTGGGAGTATTATTTGCTATCTTCTGCAGGTTCTTTTCGGTCTAAACATCATCAACTATGGCAGATTGTTTTATCGGGCAATGCGTATCAAGGGTATTATCAAAGCGTACGCTAAGTTAAATTAATCTGTACTTGCATGCCTCAAAAAAATTATGAGTTACTCTCGTGCGTTACGTTGAAACAATCATAGTAGGAGGGGGACCTGCGGGCAGTAGCTGTGCTTGGAAACTCAAAAAAAGTGGAAAAAACGTTCTCATCCTAGATAAAGCTTGTTTTCCACGTCCCAAATTGTGCGCAGGCTGGATTACCTCTAAAGTTCTAGATGACCTGGGTATTCGCAAATCAGATTATCCCTATGGTCTGCTTGACTTGGATGTTCAAATACATATTCCCCTAATTAAAAGAGGCATTTCCTATTTCCCTTCAAAATGGGATAACTATTCTATTAGACGTGTTGAATTTGACGCGTGGCTGCTGGACAGGTCGGGTGCGGAGTGTATAAAACACCAAGTAAAAAAAATCGTAAAGAACGATAATGGTTTATTCGCTATTGATAATGAATATTCCTGTAAATATTTGGTGGGTGCCGGGGGGACAGCTTGCCCCGTTGCCAGACAATATTTTAGTAAATCTCGCCTGATGAAAAATCAATTAACAACACTGGAAATGGAATTTGAATATCCGCAGCGCGACAACACCAGCCACTTATTTTTTTGTAATCATGGATTGCCGGGTTATTCATGGTTCGTGCCGAAAAATGATGGGTTTGTAAATATCGGAGTGGGGGCGATTAGTCGCTTTTTAAATAAATCAGGGAAAAATATCCATGATCATTGGTCGCTGTTGCTTGATGATCTGCATAATTTGAATCTTTTCGACAACAAAACGGTTGAATATCCTAAGGAAAGGGGGCACTCCTATTACCTAAATTCCTTTGGAGGTGAAGTAAATATTGAAAATTGCTATGTGATTGGCGACGCTGCGGGATTGGCTACGATGGACCTGGGGGAGGGGATTGGCCCAGCTATTGAGAGTGCTTTGATGGTGGCTGGCGAGATTATCGGGGAAGGGAATTATCAAAGATGCAATGTGAGCAGGTATAGCCTACAAGGGATTCTTAAAAAAGCAATATCTGGTGTCCACAGATTAAGAAATGAAACGACGTTTAAATAATTTAATGAGATGCAGCGTAAATGGGTGCTGGCCTACGAACTTGCTCGGTGAGATACCTGTGGAAACTGTACATAAAGTGAAGTGTATCGTCTACGACCATCCCGATTGCGATGCTCCCAATCATAATCGTCGTCATATCCAAAGGCGTAGAAGAGCGCCAGCATAACACCCCTAGCGATAGTGATCCCGAGATATGCGATACTTGAAGGTTTCGGCCAATGAGAAGGAATGCAGTCCTCCTGCAGCGGTTCTCTAAACGCATCAAATTTAGTTTCCTCGAAAGCAAATCCAGATCACAAAATTTAAAATAATTATTGACTGAATTGTTGACTGTGGCGAAATATAGGCCAATATTTGATATGGAAAGGCTCTAACACTCAGGGATGTGAAGTCGTATATTGAGCAGTATGTTTATACCAGATAGGAGCGGATACATTGGAAATTCCTCAAATGAACACAGAAAATAGCGAACTCAAATTGACTAAGAATAGCGTGATATGGATTGCCATTTTTGTTTTTGTTGTTGGCGCCGGTTACAGAGTAGGTATTGAAAGCAATGCGTTATCATCGCACTTTTTGTTTTCTGCTGCACTTGCATGGTCAGCATTTTGCTGCATCGGTTATTCAGTTTCAGATTGGTTTCAGCAACGAAAAATCGCATATAGTAAAGTGCGCCTGTAAGTAGAGAATCTACGAAGGGCGTATGTGTCAAGGGTAATGGATTAACAAATACTTATCTCAAAACACAGAAAATTTAAATAAGTGAGTTCCTGAATTTAATACTCAAACATCAGGCTTAGCATCAAGCTGCGCTCTGCCAGTATTGGCACTGAATTTATGGAAGAGCCAGGCTGCTCAGGGGCATAGGCTTTTTCATCCAGCAGGTTATCAACATAAAGTGATATCTTTACTTTATCAAACTGGAGAGGTTCATAGGAAGTGTTCAGCGTCAGGTGATGATAGGCTTTGGATGAAGGATTGACTTGGGCTCGCCCCTGGCTGATATCAGTATTGTTCGGGTATTTGCTAAAATAGTTTTCAAATAGTCCTACTGACCAGTTTTCTAAGTGATAGGCTATCCCTAACTTGAAGATATCGTGAGGCTGTTGCGTAAAATTATCCAAGCCCTTCGTGTCATTATTTCTTTGATAGGTATATGAACCCGTCAGATACCAGGCATTCATAAGACCAATTTTGGCTTCCAGTTCGACCCCTTCAATCTCAAGCTTACCCTTATTGACAAAATAAATATCCATCGGTGTGGTGATTGGAATACGGACTACCAAGTCTTGTTGCACATTACGGAATAGGGTGAGCGCGGATTGCCAATTATCTTTTTGATAATACAGTTGAAGATCATACGTTGTGCCCAGTTCTGGTTTAAGTTTCGGATTACCCTTGATGGTGAGATCTCCAACGGTGGCATCAAGAAATTTTTCGCCGGCATAGGGAGAGCGAAAAGCTTGTCCGTAGAGGAGCTTAATGCCCAGATTTTCGGTGAAGTCATGAATGATCCCTAAGCGGGGAACAAAGTCACCAATATCTTCGCTCGTGTAGTTGTACTGGAATCCTGTAGTGACTTTAGTATTGTTAAATTGATAGTTCGCTTCAGCAAAGATACCCGCCAACCAGTCGTGCCAATCTGATGGGAACCCGGCAGCGGGAACACCTCCGGTAAGAGCGTCATAACTTCCGCCTATCAGTATTTGCAGCTGATCAGATACTTCCCCCAGTGTATGCAGTTCAAAATGAGAGTCATCGGTTTCATAATGGATCACCGTCAATTGTTCTGGGTCTACCGAGGCTACGGCATGATCAGTGCGGCCAGCAACATGGGATAAACTGGATTTGACCTCCCATCCGTTTTCGAGTTGGTGCTTATAGCCCAGATCAAAAAAGTATCGTTCATTTTCTGTTAATCCGGCAATCGGATCAGCGGCCGTACCACGCATAGTCACCTGGTCGGCCTTGCCCCAAAAACCTGTTGCGTAGAAATCCTGATAGCGCACGCGAGCCAACACTCCAGGTGTCTCTGAGGCAGCCTCGGTTGAAAGCGGTTTGCCAATGGTTGAGCCTGTTTCCAGTGGCCATCCATCGCTTTTATAGAATCGTAATGCGGTGTTAAACTCCAGATTGCCTGAAAAGGTTGCGTAGGTCAGGTCAACAGCGCGGCTGTTATGACTTCCATAGCTAAGAGATACAGAATTTTTCAGCTCACTACTATTTTTTGTGATGATATTGACCACTCCGGAAAAAGCATTGCTGCCGTAAAGAGCAGAGCCTGGCCCACGTACAACTTCTATTTGTTTAACGATGGGAAGCGGGATTGCCAGGATAGACTGAGTCCATATCCCACCGATATAGCTTTCCCGGTTGATGGGAATGCCATCAATCAAGATTAAAATATGGTTAACGTTAAACGATGGTTGATCTCCACGAATGGTGAATCGATAGCGACCGCCTACCAGAGAGTTCAAAACATTGATGCCCGTGACTTTAGATAGGACTTCTACCAGATCTCGTCCACCGAACAAAGCAATTTCATCTGCCGTAATAACAGATGCCACACTCGGGCTTTGATTCAGCGATTCTGCAAATTTGGATGGAGTGACGACCTTAACTTTCATTAACTCATTGAGGGTCAGGTCAAGCAATGAATTGAAATCAAGTGCAACTGAATCCTGGCCATCTGTGATTATTTCTCCTTGTGATTCAACTTTGGAGGAGCCTCCAGGTTGACTTGCCTGTATGATTGGAGGCAGTTCCGCTGCTCTGGATACCTGAAAAAAAAGACACATAAAAACCAAGGTAAATGTTAATGAACAGTTTTTCTTCATCATTTCCCTTTGCCTAATAAAATGTGCGATGTAATAAATGAAATTTTAGCAGTAATCGATAAAACTGCCTGTAGCTGACCAACTATTTGAACTCACGCTATTTTTGAGTTTTCCCTGTCTGTGTGGTTTTAAATTGAGTTTGACAATGGCTGATTTGACGCGCTTTTGGCAGTAGAGTATGAATTTATTGAGCTATATCAAATTCAAGAAATAAAATATAAACGCAAACCTAAATGATTTGCATTACGTGTAAAGCATTAATAGTATTTTGCTCAAGGAACACCTTGGTGTTCACAAATCGATTAATGAATAAAAACAAATGAGCAACGTGATGACTGTAAATACTTTTGACAAACTTAAAGGGCAAATAGCAAGTAACCCGATTATCATTTATATGAAAGGCTCACCTCGTGATCCGCAGTGTGGTTGTTCTGCACGAGCGTCACAAGCCTTAATGGCCTGTGGTGAGCGCTTTGCCTATGTAGATATTCTGGGTTGTCCCGATATTCGGACTAACTTGCCCGAATACTCCAACTGGCCGACATTTCCCCAGTTGTGGGTAAAGGGCAAGTTAGTCGGTGGTTGCGATATTGTTTGTGAAATGGATGAAAAGGGAGAGTTGGAGGCCCTGATTAAGGAAGCTGCTCAGAGCAAACAAACTGTAAGAAAAGGAATATCTGATCCACGTATGCAGTTATTAAATAAGGGATTTTACAGATAGTATGGATTTGGTGATTCCGTTAAAAACAGAACTTGATCTGCGCAAATTATGAGGATTAACCATATTTAGCTTGAAGCCTTTCACTTCTCTGACAATATTCAATATGGGAAGATAAAAGGAGCATCACTTCATTTCAGCCTGTTACTTGGTAGGATTTGCACATAGTCGGACAAAAAAATCGAAATTTAGGTATATGCTGGTATTATTTTTCGAGAACAAAAATAATCGGCTCTGAAATGCTCTTGTGTTCCTCATTGGCATGATTGAACACAGCAATCTGACCAAGCACAGTCTGACCACGTTCCAGCCTTCTGTCATCATCATAACCAGTGTCGAGTTTGCGAACCATTTCAAGATGCCAGAAACCGGACTGCCAGACTCCCTTCGCCTTTACATCCGCAATGCTGCCAGCTGAGTTTTCTGATATCTCAATACTAGGCACTTTGGTTGCGGACTTTATATTCTTCTCAGGTCGAAAGGTTTTATATGCTATTGAGCCTCTGTCTTTCAATCTGTCGATATAAACCGTATTGCCACCTTCTGTTTTGTACTCGGGCGCATCTTCAATCGGTTCCAACGAAATGACATGTTTATAATCGGTCGCATAGCCAGCAAGATTACTTCTACCTGCAGACCAGACCCAAACATCGGTTTCATATTCTGCGTCCGTGAGCATGGATTTGTCGTACTTTCCAGCCATAGCGAAACGCAATGCAAACATATCATCCCGCTTTTTACTACGTTTGTATTTATTGTCACGCCAGACCCACGGTCTGAAATCAGTATTGGCTGTTTTGTCAGGCCAGCGAGCGGCAAAATAAATGAAATTTGCATAAATGCCTGCTGACAATTCAACAGTCATTTTTCCCGTAGTATTTTTTTTATCATCTTTGACAGCCGGACGAATTCTAATTATTTTAAATGTTGCTGGTGGCCACTCAGATAAATTGCCGTCAATAGTGGGCTGATAGCGCAGCATGTCAACCACCATTTCCTTTGGCGGGTTGGCGTTAACGACGGTAGCACACAGAAAAAATGCAAAAAATATTATTTTGTGTAAGATTGTATTGTTCATAGATTAATGCAGTTTCCAATTTTACCGAATGATAATTTTTCCTTCCATACCTTCATCACGATGCCCCTTAATAGTACAGTAAACAGTGTAATCGCCTTTATCTACCGGTACAAAATACATATCCAGTTGTCCTCCTACCATCAGTTCAATGGCAGTAAAATAAGGTGCTTTGATTTCACCGTCTTTATTCGATTGCACCTTGCGTGTCGCAATCGCCTTGTAAAATTTCGGAGCGGTAAAATAATGTTTTTTATCGCCGGCATTTACCAATTCCAGTTTATAGGGCTGACCTGCTTTAAATGTCAGGATTTCGGGAGAGTAAGAAAACTCATCGAGTTCAACCCGGACAGTCTGCATTTTTTTCCAATCCGTCGATTTAACAATCTCACCGGCGTTTGTGATGTAGGTAGATCCTGTAAAACCAAACTGGCTAAACGAACTTATAATCATTGCTAATAGTAAAGCCATATTTTTTTTCATTACGTTCTCCTTGATTGTTTAATCATTGTTATTTAACTGCTACCATCATTTTTGTAGCGTAGTCTCGCTACTTCAAACGACAGATCTCACGCAGTTTCTACCCGCATTTTTCGCATCACAGAGTGCATGATCTGCAGCTGAAACCAATGCCTGATAATTTTTCGCGGCTACTTTTGTAACGGATGCCACACCTAGACTGACGGTAACTTTGAGTCCATCGACTGGCGTTTCATTCACCATCAATCGGATGCGATGAGCAAACACGTTCGCCCCGTCAATGTTGGTTTCCGGAAGTATGATCAGAAACTCTTCTCCACCATACCGACACGGTATATCCTCCGAACGTAGCGCGTCTATTATGATGCCGCCCAAAGACTGCAGAACACGATCACCCAATGCATACCCGTGCTCCTCGTTGAAGCGCTTAAGATGATCCACGTCGAGCATAATAATAGAAAGATCACGATCATAACGATTTTTGCGATGCCACTCTTTCGCCAGAGCCACTTCCATATAGCGACGGTTATATAGGCCGGTCAAGTCATCAGACATCGACAGCAGCTTCAACTTATCATTTAACTGCTTCTCTTCTGTGACATCACGGATTGATGCCGCAGAACCAATCACTTTCCCATCTTGACTGTTAATTGAAGAGACGAGAAAACGCAGTGTTTTGCCATGATACTGAATTTCCTTAGAGCGCTTAACCTTATCTTCTGTGCCGAGCATATCGCTCACGATATCTGGTTCATCCAGTAAATGTAGAAAGCCCTTCATCGCAATTTTTTTCGCTGACCTACCTAGAATATTGGTAGCAGCCGGATTGGATAATACAATGCTGCCTTGGCTGTCAGTCACCACCATACCTTCCTGTGAGCTGAGTATGATTGTCGTTAACTTGTCATGTTCACTTTTGAGATCCTCATAGGTCATTTTCAATTCTGAAGACATGATATTGAAACTGCGTGCCATGGCGCCGATTTCATCATTACCCAATATCAGCACCTGCTTGTCGAGATTGCCACTGGACACACTGTACATGGCATCGGTAACCGTGTTGATGGGGTTTGAGATCGTGCGTTTTACCAAAAAGCCGGTAATAACTACGATAAATAAGATGCAGACAGATGAGATGAGATAAGCTCTGGATTTTGTCTCACTGATCACCTGTTCGACGCTCGCCAGCGAAGCAGTGATCTTCACCACGCCCCTCACAGCCTCTTTACTCCCATGACATTCGTGGCATCCTTTACGATTTTGAATAGGTGCGATTAGATTAAGATACGCGTTTCCAGCTCGATCTTTACTATAGTAGTGTACGGTTTTTTTTTCGCTAACAGACTGGCGTAACTCGGGTAGGCTTTCAATTACAATTTGATTGATTTCTTCAGTAGCTCGAATTTCAAACAGATCTTCGTCTTTACGACGATTCACTGCGATAATGGTTTTGTTATCGAGAAATGCTTCTTGGCCGTTTGTACGCAAAATGTAAAATTCACTGATCCCCGACACTTTATGCAAGCCGTCGGCAAAGTCCTGTGCAACATCCGCATAGCCGGACTTCATAACGACCTGCAAACTCTCACTCACACTCTCAGTCAGTGTATTGAGCATTCGTTCATTTTGCTCAAGCAAACTCGACTGCTGATAAGCTGTATATAAAAAAACCAAACCCAATAAACCCAGGGTGGTAACAGCCCCACTGGTAATTATCAGCTTATGACCAATACTGTTAAACATGGATTGAAAGCCCCTTCCGGCTGATTGATTTTCAGCCTGCTTTTACATCTTAAAGAATAGCAGACTCTCTTTCACAGCATGGAAAATATGTGCCTTTAGCCATACCCATTCTATGAGGCACTGAAACAATACAAGTCACTGGTTAAAAAGCATAAAATCTCAGAAAGGCCGTATTTTCCACCATTTCAATAGAAAAGCACTTGAGCATCTGTGCTGACAATATGTTTTACCAGCGTATTTGATTGACTCAGGGGAAAGCGACCCTCGTCCAATGTTTGGTGTATTCGCATCTCAAAGCGACAGTTAATACGAATTACCAGGCAGCAAATAAACTACCCCGCAGCAAGCTATCTCGCCTCCGGCTCGACTTCGCTACGCGAAGCGGGGTATTGAACTGCGCACTCAAATGCTAAGACATTTGAGTAAAAGACTTTACGCAGCAAG